>JANQOV010000086.1 GCA_028285645.1 Hyphococcus sp. | reverse complement strand
CAGAGCCGCCGGCTTTTGATCGCGCCCGCGCGGCGCTGGTGTTCGACGACCAGAGCCGGCCGCTAATCTCAGGCTTTAAGTTTTCCGACCGCACGGAACTTGCCAGCGTGTTCGCGAAATGGATGGGCAGAGCGGGTAAAGACTTGCTGGATGCGGATAGCATCATCACGCCAACGCCTCTGCATTGGAAACGGCTTGCCGGGCGGCGTTTCAATCAATCCGCCATGTTGGCGCAAGGCATTGGCGCAGCGACGGGCCGGCAGGTGGTGCTACAGATGCTCAAACGGACCCGTGCGACGCCGCCGCAGCGTGAAAGCCCTTCTATAGATGCAAGACGCCGAAATGTCGCCGGCGCGTTTTCCGTGCGGGCGCATTATGCAGATGACATCAAGGATGCTCACATCGTTTTGATTGACGACGTGCTCACTAGCGGCGCGACGCTTTCCGCCTGTGCGCGGGCCTTGCGGCAGGCGGGCGCGGCCCGCATCGATGCTTTGGTGCTGGCGCGGGTTGTCAAAGGCAATGTGGGAGCCATATAGGTTGGCTGTAATTTTGCCGGATTGGCCCTTATGCAGACTGTCACCGTTTATACGCGTCCGATGTGTGCGTTTTGTTTTCGCGCGCTGTCGCTCCTTAAAAAAAAGGGCGTCGAAGTCACGGAGATTTCCGCTGCGTTTGACAAAACCAAGCGTCAGGAAATGCTGGCCAAGTCGAACGGGAAGACGACCTACCCGCAGATTTTTATCGGCGACACCCATGTTGGCGGCTGTGACGAATTGATAGCGTTGGAACGCGACGGCAAGCTTGACCCATTGCTGAACAATGGCTGAAGGGAGACCGTTCCGGGCGGCTTGCGTGCAATTGCGCACGGGGCTTAACCGCGCGCAAAATACAAAGGATACATTGGCGCTGATCGAAGAGGCTGCGCAAGGCGGCGCGGACTTTATTGCGACGCCTGAAATGACGAATGTGGTCGATCGCAAGCCTGACCGATTTTTTGAAGACCTTCCTTATGAGGATAGCCTTGACGAAATAAAGGCTTTTGCCGAAGCTGCCGCCGCTCGCAAGATCTGGCTCCTGATCGGCTCGCTCGGGCTTCGGGTCGGCGAGCGCCGCGCCGCAAATCGCAGTTTCCTGTTTGGCCCGGATGGAAGCGTCGCCGCGCGCTATGACAAGCTGCACATGTTTGACGTTTCGCTGCCTGGCGGCGAAAGCTGGAAAGAGTCGAATATCTATGATGCAGGCGATCAAGCCGTTGCGATCAAGACGCCGCTCGGCGTCTTTGGGTTGACGATCTGCTATGACGTTCGCTTCGCACCGCTCTACCGGTCGCTGGCGCAGGCCGGCGCGGAGATCCTGTGTGTTCCTGCAGCATTTACCAAACAGACCGGCGAGGCCCACTGGCATACCCTCTTAAGGGCGCGAGCTATTGAAAATGGCGCCTTTGTGATCGCCCCGGCGCAAGGGGGGCGACACGAGGACGGCCGCAACACTTATGGACATTCGCTGATCATCGGGCCTTGGGGTCAAATCCTGGCGGAGGCCCAAAATGATGCGCCTGGCGTGATATTTGCTGACATTGACCCTTCCCTGGCGCACGAGGCGCGCCGCCGCATCCCCAATTTATCTCTTGAACAAAACTACAAAGTAGCCATTCTAGAAGCATGATTAAGTATCAACTCCTTTGTGACGACGAGCACGAATTCGAAGGCTGGTTCCGCGACAGCGCTGATTTTGACGCACAGTCAGAGGACGGACTGGTTGAGTGCCCGGTCTGCGGTTCTCCTGACGTGCGAAAAGCAGTTATGGCGCCAGCGATCTCACGCCGGTCCAATGCGCGCTCGAAAAGGCTTGTGGAGATTGAACGGGACGTCGAGAAAGCCGTTCATCGCGCCCGTGATTATGTCGAGAAGAATTTCGACTATGTCGGCGAGCAGTTTCCGGAAGAAGCCCGTAAAATCCATTATGGCGAAGCCGAAGAACGCGGCATCTATGGCGAAGCCTCGGGAAAAGAAGTGCGCGAATTGGTGAAGGAAGGTGTTGAGATTGCGCCGCTGCCAGATATTCGCAAAGCCAAAGACAAGGCCGGCAAGAAAAAAACGCCATCCCCTGCGGCCAAGAAGTTAAACTAAAAACAAAATCGACTTGGCGGCGCTTCGCAGCCTCGAGGATCCTTGCGCGGCATTTGGCGCCGCTGAGACTTATTGACTGCGCCAGCCTTTTGCCAGCAAGGCTTTTTCTTCTGCCTCCGAAAGTTCAACAAGCTCTACGTTAATGGCGCCAAAGCGGTAGCCTTCGCCATCCGCCGTTACATAGGCGCCAGGCGGCGGCGCCGGCGCCAGGGCAAGGACCGGCCATGAACCGTCAGGCTCGCGGCAGGCAAGCGCGTGCGCAAGCGTCGATTGGCCGACGATAATCTCTCGGCATGGCTTTCCGTTTTCATCTAGGTAAGACGCAACAATTTGGATGTCGCCTTCTTGGGCCCCGGACATGTTGTTTTCCAGCATCGCGTTGATCAAGCCGGCTGAGTAGGCGCCGTCCGCCGCCAGTTGAACGTCGTTGATTCCGTTTGGGTCAAAAATTCCCGCAACAAAGAACCCAATCGCGAGGGCGGCGGCGATTGAAGTCGGCATGCGCCAGGCGGCGACGCGTCGCCAGCCAGGGGCGGAACGCTTTGCGCGTCTTTTATCGCTTGCAGAAGACTTCGTATCGAACAAAGCTCTCAATCGGGATGGAACAGGTTCGCGAATGATCCCACTGAATGACTGATCAATTTCAGCGCGCAACATCCGGTATCGAGCGATACGATGGCGAAGATCAGCGTCATCCGTGCAGGCGCGGTCAATGCGCGCTGCTTCTTCCACCGACAATTCGCCGTCGACGAAGGCGGCGACCGCTTCATCGGAAATTGTCATCAGTGCACGGCTCCTTTTGTCAGGACTTTTGCTTCAAGAGTTTTTCTTGCCCGTGCAAGACGGCTCATCAATGTGCCGACAGGAACCTCAAGATTATCCGCCGCCTCCTGATAGGACTGGCCGTCGACCAACACATGCGCGACGACGAGGCGCTGGTTTTCCGGCAATCCCTGAATGGCTGTCTGAATGTCTGAGACAATCGCGCGCTGTTCGACCGTTTTGCGCCCATCTTCGCCCGCGAGATCCAAGGCGTCATCAAGATCCACGGACGGGCCGCGGCGCTTTTCCTTACGCATTTGGTCGATCCAGAGGTTTTGAGCAATCTTGAACATCCAACTATCCATCCTGGTGCCCGGTTCGAACGAGTCGACGCGCAAAAGGGCCTTTTCCACCGCAGATTGAACCAGATCATCCGCGTCGGCCCCGCCGCCCGTGAGCGCAAACGCAAATCGGCGCAAGCGCGGCAAATGTGCGAGCATTTCAGCGTGCAAGTCCGTCAAAGCGCTTTCCTCTCGCCGATATGGTGAAAACGATAGTTGATGCTGTTTATTCCACGAACGCCAAAATAGATTCCGGCGCTCTGGATGGACTATTTTTCATATTATTTCGTTGTTGGAGGGTCATTGGACCGCTATTGAGGGATTATGCGCGGATCACGGCGGCGTTCTTTCATGGTGATGGCCGCAGCGACGTTGGTTTGTGCGTCGCCAAGCCTGAGTTTTGCGCAATCCAGCTTGATGGCGCCTGGCTTGTCGTCGGACTATGGCGGTCGCTTATATCTGCCGGTCGAGCAAGCGCCCGCGGCTGCCAGCGGCTTTTACCAAACCAGTTTAGGCAATGGGTCTCGGCCGGCTAATCGGTTGATGCCGACCCGTATCGAGGGGTCGCTCGGCCATCGCGAACGTGAGATGCGCAATCTGCCGCCGCACAAACGCGAGGACGGGCAGTTCAGCACTGACATCGAAATGTTCTCAACGCTTTCGCGTGAATTTGCGGTGCGCGGCGGTGAAGTGTTGGCGATTGATATGGATCGCGATCTCCGGCGTGCTGCGGAAGAAAACGGATTCGAAATTCTAAGGTCATCGCAGCTCGAGTCCGTTGGCGTATCGCTTCACGTCTTGCGACCACCGCGAGGCATGTCGGTCAAGCACGCGCTTGCAGCGCTTCGTAAAGCGGACCCTGATGGGTCTTATGAGCCGAACTCGTTGTTTGAAGGATCGGGCGCTGCGCCAACGCTTTTACCTCTTGCTGCAGCAAGCGCAGGGACCGCGCGGCTTGGTTTGATTGACACCGGCGTCTTTGCTGATCGGTCAGCATTTTCTCTGTCTAAAGTGCGCCAGCGGAATTTTGGTCGCGGCGAAGATATCACGCCGCGCGAACATGGAACCTATGTGGCGGCCTTGTCGGTTCGGTATGGCGTTGGCGAATTACTGGTTGCGGATGCGTTTTCAGGCGTTGGAGAATTTACCGATGCAGAATCGCTCGCCCGCGCGCTTAATTGGTTGGCGAATGAAGATGTCGCCGTGATCAATATGAGCCTGGCGGGACCGCCAAGCAAACTCCTTGAAATTACCGTGGCGCGCCTCATCAAGCAGGGGCACACCATCGTCGCTGCGGTGGGTAATGACGGTCCCGACACAGCGCCGCAATACCCCGCCGCTTATCCATCGGTGATTGGCGTAACGGCGGTTGATCGCCAGCTAAAAGTCTATGAGAAAGCTAACCGCGGTAAAGATGTTGATGTCGCGTTCATCGGCGTCAATGTTTTGGATGCAAGCGAGGGACGAAAATCCCTTTCCGGCACGTCGTTCGCAACGCCCGCGATTGCTGCGTTTCTTGCGCACAATATAGATGCGCCAGAACCAGGCGCTGCAAATCGTTTGGGCAGTCTCGTTGAAAATCTGGCGATTGATCTTGGCGCCCCCGGCAAGGATCCGGTTTACGGTGCAGGGTTTTTGTCGCTGGAGCCGCCAAGTCGCCCCACATACGGTCCGACGCGCTTGAACTAGGCTACGATTACAAAATAATCCGTGGAGTGATCAAATCCGATGCGTTGCGTCGATTTATATGTGCGTGTTTTTGTTGCTAGCGTCAATAAAATTATCAGCGCGGGAGGATTATTCACTACTGTTACCCGTTGTTTGCTGTGTGACGCATAGATTGGCGCGCTCCGCGAGGGGGTCAAGGAGGCGGCGTTGGGCCAGAAGAGCGTAACGGTTGACAACAGCAAGCGTACAGGATCCATCATGTCTCCAAACAATCCCTCACTATCTTACAAAGATACTGTCTATTCACTGCTTCGCCCCGCGCACCTTAACGCATCGGAGCTTATCGCCCATCGCGACAGAGGCGTTTCCCGGCTAGGTCGCGAAATTAAACATAGCCTCAATCAGTGCCTTGAATTTGTGCGCGTTCATCAATGCGAAGCCAGCACATCCACGGGAAACACAATTGCCGATGGCGTGAAAGCGCATCAATTGATCGCCCGCGCCTGTGTGCGCGAAGTGGGCGGCGTTGAGGATAATGCATGTGTTACGATCCGGTGTGATGCGGATACGAAAGTCATGCGCCACGCATCGGAACTGTTATTGGTGCTAAGAGAGCTTTGCCAAAACGCGTTTGACGCAACCAAAGGACGCGATAATCCCGAGGTGACAATCGCATTCGTTTACGAGAACGGTGTCGGAAAATTTACGATCGAAGACAATGGAACCGGCATCAAAACCAAAGTGCTCGATCGGCTATTCCCAACGCTCATGGACCGCAAGGCCGAAATTCGTGACCTGCCGCTCAGCGGCGGCCTCGATTGCGCCATCCGCATTGCGCGATCCATCAACGCCCGCGTCACACTGATGCGCACCGGTCCCGCGGGCACGAAATTCGCCGTTACGCCATCGCCGATGACGTTTTCGAAATCCGCCCCAGCCGCCGTTCGCAACGCGCCGGCGGAGCTGAAAATACTGTCTCGGCGCTGCGCCAGCAAAGACGATGTGCGGGTTGACGCCGAACATATCGTCAGCGGCTAGGTGAGACGCCCTCAAGTTTCAGGCACACTTCGCTCGCCCCAAGCGAAGCCCGGCGCGCCCTTTTGCTCTCCTCCCCTTCAACCCAGGCGAAAGGGCGCGCAATTTTCAGCGGTGACAGCGAAGCGAGATGCGATCAGAGATTATGCAGATGCAGCAAGTCCGTCGCGCACCGGCTTTTTGCCTTCAAGGGACTCTGAGAAATTCGGCTGCTTTTTGGCGGTGAACATATAGATGAAGAAACGGCGAATATCCGCGCCGATCGAATAAAGCGCCGGCACGAATAACAGCGTTACAAACAGCGCGAACAAGACGCCGAAGGAAAGTCCAACGCCAACCGGCACCAAAAACGCCGCCTGGATTGAGCGCTCCATCATCAAGGGCAAGAGGCCAATGAATGTTGTGAGGGAGGTGAGGAGGATCGGGCGGAAGCGTTTCGTTCCCGCCTCGACAACAGCCTCGGCGCCGTCCATGCCTTTTTCGCGCAGTTTGTTGATGTAGTCGATCAGGACGAGATTATCGTTCACTGCAACGCCGGCCGCCGCCATGATCCCGAGATAGGAAAAGAGCGACAAGGAAAGACCTAAAAAGAGGTGGCCGACCATTGCGCCCGTAAAGCAGAATGGGATTGCTGCGAATAGAATCAACATCGGCTCGAAGTAGGATTTAAACGCAACGGCCACCAGGAAATAGGCCACGCCAATGGCGATGAGTCCAAGGATCATCATTTCCTGCATGAATTCGGCCTGGCCTTGCGCCCGGCCAATATTACCGCGGGTCACCGTGGGGTGCGCCGCATCAAACTCTTCGAAATAATCTTCCGATAATGCGCTGCGAATTTCGTCAATCCGCTCGGACGCAACTTCCGCGCTGACAACCACAGCCCTTTGCCGCTCACGGCGCAGGATGCGTGTGATGCCGTCGGCAAACTCGATATTGGCAACGGTATAGAGCGGCAATTCACGGCCGTCATTGGTGCGGATGCGCATGTTTTTGAGATGGTCCAAGGACTCACGGTCGGAGCGCGGATAACGAACAAAGACGCGCACATCCTGACCGTCGCGCGGCAAGCGCTGGACTTCTTCGCCGTAAAAGCCCTGGCGCACCTGACGG
Source organism: Hyphococcus sp. (assembly GCA_028285645.1). Classification (GTDB taxonomy): domain Bacteria; phylum Pseudomonadota; class Alphaproteobacteria; order Caulobacterales; family Parvularculaceae; genus Hyphococcus. Next base: position 4,695 of record JANQOV010000086.1, on the reverse strand, counting down.
GCGACGTCAGCAGTGGTGACGCCAAGTGCTTCGGCGCCGGGTTTTAGGTCAAAACGGATTTCGTCGGTGGAGGATTGTGTGTCGTTAACGACATTATAGACGCCGTCAAAAGACCGCAGTTTCTCCATCAGATCCTCAGCGGCGGCGTTGAGATCCTCAAGGCTCTTTGAATTAAGGACATATTCAATGGGCGGTCCGCCGCCGTCGGCTTGATATTCGACAGAGATGGTTTCTGCGTCCGGCACATCGCCGATGAGTTCGCGCAAGCGGTTTGCGGTTTCTTTTGCAGTAAGGCTGCGGGTTTCCGGCGGCACCAATTTCACCAGCGCTAAGACCTGATTGTCGCGAGAGCGGGTGTACCAGTTTTCAATGAGTTCGCCTTCGCCGCCGGTCGATGCATTGACTTCATCGACCAGTTGTTTTTCCGCGACCTGAATTTGTTTCAGGACTTCAAGCGTGCGCGCGTAAGGCGTGCCTTGCGGCAAGTTCACTTCGATCGCGATCTGATCGGATTCAACTTCCGGCATGAAAGACGTGCGCACAATGCCATTGGTCAAGAGGCCAATCGACAAGATCATCGCCGCGATAAAACACGTCGCGGTGAGATATCGCCGGCGGATCGCCTTAGTAATCGTTGGTTGATAGACATTGCGCGCCAGCCAAACAACGCTGTTAGCGATGCGATTTTGAAATCGCGTGATCGGGTTTTGTGGGTTTTGCGGTTTTAAGTGTGACAGGTGCGCCGGCAGGATTAACAGGCACTCAATCAGCGAAAAGGTAAGCGCAAGGATAACCACAAGGGAAATCGCTCTTGTAAATTCCGCCGTCGTTCCGCCAATGGCGATCCATGGGGCGAAGAAAATCATCGTGGTAAGGACCGCGAAAACGACCGGCATGATCACCATTTTGGTGCCGTTGATCGCCGCGCCGACGCCGGTTTCGCCGTCTTCCACCTTTGTATGGATGGCCTCCCCGACAATGATCGCGTCATCGACAATAACGCCAATTACAAGGAGGAACGCGAAGCTCGAAATCATGTTGAAGGAAACGTCGAACATCGGAAGAAAGGCTACGCCGCCAGCGAATGCAATGGCGATGCCGACTGCAACCCAGACCGCGATAATGGGCCGCAAGAACAGCAACAGCGTAATGAACACCAAAATCAGGCCGGTGAAGAAATTCGACATGATGGTGTTGATGCGGCCGGTGTAAGCTTCTTCCTGATTGTCCCAAACCGTCAGCGTAACGCCCTCGGGAGTATTGGGTCCTTCCTTCTCGAGATACTCCTCGACTTCGCGGGAAATCTTGACCACGTCCATCTGCGGTCCGCTCATCACCTGGACCAAAATGGTGTGCTCGCCGTTGACAGTGGCGAGGAGGTTTACTTCTTCAAACCCGTCCTTGACGGTGGCAACATCGCCGAGGCGCACCACAGCGCCGTTGGGCAATTGACGAACGATAATCTCTTCAAAATCGCTTTGAGTGTCCGCGAGCTGTCTCGTTCGGAGCTGCATGTCCCCAAGCTCGGTGCGCACGTTGCCAGCCGAGATATTGACCGATGTTCCGCGCACCGCATCGGCAACGTCGGAAAACGTCAGGCCATAACGGCGCAACTGGTCTTCAGAAACCTCAATAGAAACTTCTTCGTCGCGGGCGCCAAAAAGCTGGACCGACGGGATGCTCGGTAAAAGCGAGATTTCACGCCGCAGCTTGTCGGCATAGCGTTTCAGGATGCGCTCATCCACATTGCCGCGAACCGCAATGCGCACCATTTCGTTACGGCTGTTAAATAGACGCATCTGTGCTTCTTCAGCGGCCGCCGGAAACGTGTTGATGGAATCAATTTCGCGTTTCAAGTCTTGAAGGAACTTGGCCTCGTCAAGATCGTCATCGCCGATCACCCACAGTTGACCGAGGCCCTCTGACGCTTGGGCCCACATTTGATCGACGCCATCGACGCGGCTGACGGCTTCTTCAATACGGATGACAATTTGTTCTTCGATGTCTTGCGGTGAAGCGCCTAGCCAGACGACTGAGATTTGCGCGCCCGGCGCTTCAACGTAAGGTTCAAGCTCGCGCTCGATCGTAAAAAAACTGATGACGCCGGCAATAAATATCCCGACCATCAGGAGGTTGGCGGCGACGCGGTTGTTCGCCCACCAGGAAATGACGCCGTTCATCGTATGCCTCCGACATCGGAAGCGTCCGCGACGGAAGAGGCGCCGTCTTCGTCGTCAGGATCACCTGCGACTTCAATTTCTATGCCATTGGCTGCGCCTCTCACCGGCGAGGTGATGACGCGCTCGCCTTCGCTGACGCCGCTGATCAGCACCGCTCTTGTGCGATCGGTCTGGGCGACAACAACAGGGCGAATTTCGAGTGTATTGTCGTCGCGCGCGATATAGACTTGGTTTTCGCCGCGCAGCGCCGAACGCGGCACCACAACGCTGCCCTCGATTTCGCGGCCTTCAATCTCTGCTGTTACAAAGAGGCCGGCGGCAAGCGGCGCGCCGTCATCGGCGCCTTCGCCATAGGGGTCTTTAACTTCAGCGTACGCGAAAATAACGCGCGTCTGGCGGTCATACGAGTTGTCAGTACGGGTGATTTCGCCTGTCCATTCCCGCGGCGCGCCCGCCACTGTTGCACTGAGCTTCACTTGAGGGCCGGCTTGATCTTCAGCGGCCTTAAACCCGATAGGAAGTCCAAGCTGGCCGAGTTCAGCATCGGTCAGCGGCAGCGCCACCTCTATTGTGTCCGAAGAAAATATCCGGCCAAGCGCAACACCCGGCGTCACATATTGACCGAAATCCGCAGTTCTTGTTTGGACGCGGCCTTTGAACGGCGCGCGAATAGTCGTGCGCGCAAGCTGTAATTCCGCTTCTTTGAGCGCAGCTTTCGCCGCCGACAGCGCCGCCGCCGCTTCCGCCAATTGCGGTTTGCGCAAAGCAAGCGCGGACCCTTCTTCGCCGCCGCCGATTTCTTCCCATTCGGCGCGGGCGATATTGGCTTCGGTTTCTTCGCTGGCGTACCGGCTGCGGGCTTGCGCGACATTGGCTTTTGCTTGCGTGACGCGAAACGCATATTCGTCGGGCTCGATACGAATCAGTACGTCGTCTTTTTCAAAGGCGCCGCCTTCGATAAAGGCCGGCGATACAAAAACGATGTTGCCGCTCACTTGAGGCGTTAGGTCGATTTCGGTGCGTGGCGAGGCTTCGCCTTGCGCCGTGACGACAAGCTGCGCTTTTTGCGTCATTGCTTCTGCAATGACCACCGGCGTTGCTTTGACGATTTCGTCTTTTTCCTCCGGCTTTGGCTTGAACATGCTCATGATTGCCGTTCCGCCGAAAGCGCCAATTAGAACGATCACCGGCAGAGCAAAGACGACAAAGCGCCTCACCGCCAAACCGACATCTTCCGGTTTCTTGAATTTGAATGTACCCGTCATTTTACTCGTTGCTCCTATACGCGCCCAAGTCTGCTATAGAGCTCTACCGAAAACTCAGCCTCGCTAATGTGTTCTTTTCGGGCGTCTGGCGCTAGGGCAAAACCCCTCACTTTTCGGCAATCCGCCGCGTTATCGCCACAATCCATCTGATTCCTGAATGGGTCGTCTTTAGCGCATTTCACCCGCCGGACAATTAACAATTAGCTTACGAACGAATAGCGTGAAAAAACCGCCCTCCGTTTGTCGTAATTTTGCATCGGTTGACCGCGCCGCAGCGCATTTTGGTCGCCTTGCAGATGCGGTCCGGCTGTGCGCATTTGGCCTTGCGAAGGCTGCTGGTGCGGCGGTGTAAACCTCGTTAGCATTAAGCCCATGGACGTGATCAAAACCCGTCTCAAAGACCACGCATTTTTTCAGTCTCTCGACCCGGAAGCGCTCGATGCGATTGCCGCGTCCGGCGTCTGGCAATCGCTTGCCGGCGGCTGGTCGCTATTCTCGCAGGGTGAGGCGTCTGACGCGCTGCATTTCAATTTGTCAGGGCGCCTGATCGTCGTCCGTCATGCTGAAAATACCGGAGACGATGGTGACGAGGTTGTCGGTTATATCCGCGCCGGCGAACCGGTCGGGGAGATGTCGCTTCTATCTGGCGAAGCGCATTCGGCGAGCGTTTATGCACTGCGCGATACCGAACTTCTTTCGATTCCCAAGGAGCGGGTCGAGGATATTGTTCATGAGCACGGCGAATTTGCAGGCGCATTGGCCCGCACCGTTCTCACCCGGGCGCGGCATCCCAAGTCGAGCTTTCAACAGTCTGCGCCGCGTGTCTTCGTGTTGATCGCCTCTTCACGGTCGATCGATGTTGACGCTCGGGTTCGCGATCTAGCCCGGCGCATCGAGCGTTACGGTGTTCGCGTCACCTGGCGGCCGACTGGGGAGGAGGCGCCGGACAGCCGTGAATTTGATCGCCTGGAAGAAGATCACGACGTTGTCCTGCTCGCTGCGCGTATTGAAGATACAAACTGGTACCGATTTGTTGTTCGGCATGCGGACCGTTTTTTAGTGTTGGCGCGGCGCGACGCGCGTCCGCCGACGCCCTTGCCCTTGACGACCGAGGCTGGCGCCCGCGCCCGCGCTTTTCGGCTGGTTGATCTTGTCATGTATCATGAGGGCCTGCCGGCGGCGCCCATCGCCTATTGGGCGGATGCAATCGGCGCCTCGCGCGTTTTTAACTGCCGTGGCGATCGTTGCAC
>JANQOV010000074.1 GCA_028285645.1 Hyphococcus sp. | reverse complement strand
AGCTGGCCGCCATCGGTGACGAGCATGATCTGATCGCTCTCATCGATCGGGAATGATGCAACAACGCGGCCGTTGCGGGTCGTTGTCTGGATCGCAATGATGCCTTTGCCGCCGCGACCCGAAGTTCGATATTCGTAGGACGACGTGCGCTTGCCGTAGCCGTTTTCGGTCACGGTAAGGATGAATTGTTCCGCCGCGCCCATTTCTGCAAGCCGCGCCGGGCTGATCGCCGCGTCAGGCGCATCCGTTCGGTCTTCTGCATCCTCCGGCTCGTCCACATCTTCTTCGCCGGCGGCGCGGCGCATGGCGGCTGCGTGTTTCAAGTACGCGCGCGCTTCATCCGTATTGGTGTCCACATGGCGGAGGATCGCCATCGAAATAACGCTGTCGCCCTCTTCGAGCTTGATGCCGCGAACACCCGTTGACGTACGGCCTGCAAAGACGCGTACAGCCTCCGCCGGGAAGCGGATGCAATTGCCGGAGGCGCTGGTGAGCAACACGTCTTCTTCAGGCCGGCAGATTTCAACGCCGATAATGGCGTCATCAGGGTCTTCCAGCTTCATGGCGATCTTGCCGTTGCGGTTAACGCGCTGGAAGTCGGAAAGCTTGTTGCGCCGAACCCCGCCGGAGCGCGTTGCAAACATCAATTGCAGGCTTTCCCACGCTTCTTCGTCTTCCGGCAGCGGAAGGATGGTGGTCACCCGTTCGTTTTGCGCCAGCGGCAGCAAATTAACGAAGGCCTTGCCCCGCGATGAGGGCGCGCCTTCAGGAATGCGCCACAGCTTCATCTTGTAGGACATGCCTGTCGACGTGAAGAACAAGAGCGGCGTGTGGGTGTTGCCGACAAAAATCTGGCTGACGAAATCTTCTTCGCGGAATTTCATGCCGGCGCGGCCTTTGCCGCCGCGGCGCTGGGCGCGATAGGTGGAAAGCGCCGTGCGTTTTACATAGCCGGAATGGGTGACGGTCACGACCATGTCTTCCTGGGGAATGAGGTCTTCGTCCTCGACTTCCCCTTCCGCATCGACAATTTCCGTCCGCCGCGGCGTTGCGAATTCGTCTTTCACCGCAACAAGCTCATCCTTGATGATGCCCATGACGCGATCGCGACGGCGCAGAATGTCGAGATAATCGGAAATCTTGTCCGCAAGGCCTTTTAGCTCATCGCCAATCTCGTCGCGGCCCAGCGCCGTCAGCCGCTGCAGGCGCAAATCGAGAATGGCTTTCGCCTGTTCTTCGGACAGTTTGATCGTATTGCCGTCGCTCATCATGTGACGCGGATCGGCGACCAAAAGCACCAGCGGCGCCAAATCTTTCGCCGGCCAGTCTTTCGCCATCAATTCCGACTTGGCGGTTGCTGGATCGGGCGAACGACGGATCAGCGCAACAATCTCGTCGATATTGGCGACAGCGATTGCAAGGCCCACCAACACATGGGCGCGGTCACGCGCTTTCGCGAGTTCGAACTTGGTGCGGCGGGTCACCACCTCTTCGCGGAAGTCGATGAAATGGGTCAGGACATCGCGCAGGGTCATGACCTGCGGCCGCCCGCCCTTCAGCGCCAATAGATTGACGCCAAAACTCGTCTGCAATTGTGAGTGCCGGTAAAGCTGGTTCAGGACCACATCGCCCGCAGCGTCGCGGCGCAATTCGATGACGACGCGCACGCCCTCGCGGTTTGACTCGTCGCGAATGTCGGCAATGCCTTCGATTTTCTTTTCACGCACCAGGCCGGCGATACGCTCAATCATCAGCGCCTTGTTCACCTGGAAAGGAATCTCCGTGACGATGATCCCGTAGCGGTCTTTGCGGACTTCTTCGATGGTTGCGCGACCGCGCGTCACCACAGAGCCGCGACCGAGCAGCAGCGCCGCCTTCGAGCCGGCGCGGCCGAGAATAATGCCGCCGGTCGGGAAGTCGGGGCCCGGAACAATTGAAATTAATTCATCATCGGTGAGTTCGGGATTGTCGATCAGGGCTGTTGTCGCATCGACAATTTCGCCAAGATTGTGCGGCGGAATGTTCGTCGCCATGCCGACTGCGATCCCGTTAGCGCCGTTGACCAGCAGATTCGGGAACCGCGCCGGCAACACCATGGGTTCGTGTTCGGACCCGTCATAGTTTGCCTGGAAATCAACCGTCGCCTTATCGACGTCTTCAAGCAGCGAATGCGCCGCTTTTTCCATCCGCACTTCCGTATAACGGTAGGCGGCTGGCGGATCGCCGTCGATGGAGCCAAAGTTTCCCTGACCGTCGAGGAGCGGCAGGCGCATGGAAAAATCCTGCGCCATGCGCACCAATGCGTCGTAAACGGACTGGTCGCCATGAGGGTGATATTTACCGATCACATCGCCGACCACGCGCGCCGATTTGCGATATTGTTTGTTCCAGTGATTGCCGTTTTCCAGCATCGACCACAAAATGCGGCGATGCACGGGTTTCAGCCCGTCGCGCGCATCAGGAATAGCGCGGCTGACGATGACGCTCATCGCATAGTCGAGATAAGAGCGGCGCATCTCCTCTTCGATGGAGATCGACGGCAAGGAAGGACCGGCGCCGTCTTCGCCGCTGTTTTCGGGTGTCTCGTCTTCGGGAATGTCGTTGTTGTTGTCGTCCGCCACGCGGCAAAACCTTCTGGAATCAGGGAGCAAAGAGAATGGCGAGGCTTACCATCGCCCCCGCGCCCAAACAAGCACTGGAAACCATAAACAATCTCAAGATTTTAAGTGATTTTGGGCGGCCCAAGGGGCGCTTTGTCTGGCCGCCTCTATAGGCTAGTATGAGCGCAGTGGGGTAACGGGGAGCTTTGCTCATGCAAGCAACCAGGCTGATCATCACAGCCAGCGCAGGTCTTATCTTGTTAGCAGCCTGTGGAAATGATGACACGGGGCTTGATGAGGCGTTATTGGACAACGCTTCGCCCGATTCGGAGTTGCTGCCTGATCTGGAGCTCGCCGGGCGCACCATTGTTGATGCGCTGTTCATTTCATTGGAAGGCGAGCCCGTCGGCCGCGTCGAGATCACCAACACCCCGAAATCAGGCGTTTTGATGCGCCTCGACATACAAGGCCTGGAGCCGGGATGGCATGGCGTTCACTTGCACCAGACCGGAGACTGCAGCGATTGGGAAGATGGTTTCAAGGCGTCAGGCGGTCATATCAATCCCGACGGGGTCGAACATGGATTTATGAATCCGCTCGGTTACGAACGCGCGAACCTTCCGAATATTTACGCGCGCCAGAATGGCCGCGCGACCATTGAACTCTTTGTGGACAGGGTAACGCTTTTCGCCGTCGGCTTGGACGCTCCCGTTGAGCCCTATCCGCTTGTCGACACTGACGGATTTGCGATCGTCGTTTATGAAGGACCCGACGATCATTTAAGCCAGCCAATCGGCGGCGCCGGCGACCGCGTTGCGTGCGCGGCGATCACTGGAAACGATTGAAACGGAAATGAGTTGTGAATTTTGTGATGGAGTTGCGTGATGACACTTTTTAATCGCCGATCTTTGTTGGCCGGCGGCGCATCCGCCGTCGTTGCAGCAGCCTTTTCAAGAACACCGGCGGCAGCGCATCCTGACGACGGCCCGACCGGCGCGTGGGCGCCGCTCGCCAACATGCCCTTCCCGGTTCAGGAGATTTACCCGGCGCCGTTCTGGCGCGCCTCGAGCGAATCCCCCAGCCTCAAACCGAAACCGTTCAACATTGTTGTCAATGCAGGCGGCTTGCGGCCTGACGCGCCTTTTGAAGTCACCGATCGAGTCACTTATTACGACCCGCTTTATGACGCCTGGGGATTTGGCGAACCCTTGCCGGCGCCGCGTCACCACATCGCCCTCGTCAATAATAATGGCCTGTTATACGCGATCGGCGGTTTTGCTCGGAACGAGCGCGGCGGCTGGCAAATGCGCGCTGATGGCTGGCGCACGGGCTCCATTGAAGGTCCGTGGGAGCCGATCCGCCCAATGCCGCATCCGCAAGCGGAAACTGTCGCCGTTTCGCTAGCCGGCTTTATTCACGTGGCCGGCGGACGCGCCCCGGCAGGCAGCGTCAACGCCGATTGGTCCGATCATATTGATACGGATGAGCACTGGCTTTATGACGCCGCCGCCGATCGATGGGTGGCGCTGGCGCCGATGCCGACCGCGCGCAATTCAGCAGCGGGCGCCGTTGCAAACGGTGTGCTTTACGTCATCGGCGGTCGCACTGTTAGCGACGGCAATTCAGCCGCCGTTGAAATTTATGATCCCCTCTCCGATCGCTGGTCAAAGGCGCGGCCGATGCCGAAAGCCCAAGGCGGTCTCGCGGCGGGCGTTATCAACGGCAAGATTTATGTGTTCGGCGGGGAATATTTCACGCCGCGGCCTGGCGGCGTCTTCGCCGAGGCCTGGGAATATGATCCTGATAAGGATCATTGGCGCGCTGTCGCCGCGATGCCGAGGCGCCGGCACGGTCTTGGCGCTGTCTCCATGGACGGATCGATCTACGTCATGGGCGGGGCTGCGAAAGTTGGCGGCGCCGCGACAAGCGCCGCGCTCGACAGGTTTGATATCTGAATTTTGGCAACCAAAGGAGGACGCTCGTGACGCCCAGCAAGATGGTAACGCTGCTTGGGCTCGCGCTCTTCGTTTCGGGATGCGTATCAACGCCCATTAGCGCAGTCAGCTCAACACCCAAGAACGCTATAAAAAAAGACAGAATGGCCAATCACTCTGTCCACAATTACAGTATTGGCAAGGTATCGAACCGTTCGTCAAACTTAATGATCGAGCATCTCGAGTTTCGTTATGCGTCAGATCCAAACCGCCCGCCGGAGCCCTGGACCATCATTGATGATTCGATGTCCGCGCATCTGGAACATGAATTGATTTTCCACGGCTGTGACAATCCCGAAGATGAGGATTGCTTTACGATCTTCCGCGGCGAAGCATTTATTTGGCGCCGGGGGGAACGCGAATTATGGGACATTCTGGAATCCGATGTGCAGCTCAATAGTTGCAATATCGATTTCGAAGCACCGCCCTCGCCTTTGTACCGCCGGACGATCGGCGCCCGCTCCATCGACCTCGGCTGGGCGACACCGCGCGACCGGGAGTGGCTAGACACTCGCGACGCCACCCATTTCGCCGGTTACGCCAAATATCGGTTCGATGGCGGCATTGAGGTGCGATTCAAGTTTCGAACGGAAAATGTCTGTGGCGATTGGCAAAGAGAAGAACCAAAAACATGAATCGCCGCGCGCTTCTTATCACCGGAACTGCTGCTGTCGTCATTGCCGGCGCAGGCTGGGCGCTAACGCGGGCGCCGAAAGCAGCGCGTGCGCCGTGGGATGCGGCGCGACAGGGGTTTGGAGACATACGCCTTGACGTTCTTGCCTACGCCATCCTTGCACCCAGCCCGCATAACATGCAGCCCTGGCGCATTCGCCTCGAGAACAACAACGCCTTTTCGGTGTTCTGCGATCTTGAGCGATTGTTGCCGCACACCGATCCGCCGAGCCGACAAATCACCATCGGCTTTGGCTGCTTTCTTGAATTGGTGCGGCAGGCGGCGGCGGAAAAAGGCTACAACGCACTGATAGAACCCTTTCCGGAAGGCGCGCCCTATCCGACGCTCGACGAACGGCCTATCGCTCACGTGTCGCTGGTGCGCGATGAGAGCGTTGAGCGCGATCCGTTGTTCGGCGGCGTCATTGACCGGCGGACCAATCGATTGCCGTTCGACTTAGAACGCGCGGTTGATGAAGAAGCCCTTCAAGCCATCAAAGCAGCGGCCGGCGGCGGTGTTGTCGCCGATACGATCAATGATCCGGCGCTCATGCCAACACTGCGGACGCTCACTGACGAAGCCAACAAAACCGAATGGGAAACGCCTGAAGCGCGACACGAGAGCATTGTCGTCATGCGCATCGGCAAGAAAGAAATCAACGCCGAGCCTTATGGGCTTTACCTTGAAGGCCCGATGATGGAAGCGCTGTCCGCTTTCGGCTTTATCAGCCGTGAAAAAATGGGTGAGCCTGGCGCGTCCGCTTATGAAGAAAGCGTCAAATTTTACACCCGCGCCTGCGAGACAGCGATGGCCTATGCAACGATCCAGACCGAAACAAACACGCGCGCTGATCAACTAGAGACGGGGCGCGCCTGGCTGCGCATGCAACTTGCGGCAAACGCCCGCGGCATTGCTTTTCATCCGTTAAGCCAGGCGCTGCAGGAGTATCCGGAAATGGCGGCGCATTACGAAAAGGCCCATGCTCTGCTCGCTGCAAGCGAAGGAAACACAGTGCAAATGCTGTCGCGCCTCGGCTACGCCAAATCAGTACCGCCTGCACCGCGTGAAGCGCTGACATCGCAGATTTTGGAATGGTAGCGGCGTTGCGTCTTAATCCTCGACGAACCAGCGCGTTGCGCCATTGCGTTCATTAGGATCGCGGCCGTCCATAAAAGCTGTCACAAAGCCATTGGTGCCGACGATTGAGCGCCATTTCTGACCTGGATTTCGAAAAAGCACCCTCGCCGGGTCCGTTTCCGGTTGCTGCGCTTCGATCGGCGTCAGTTGCGCAAAGACCTCGCCCTCAAAAATCGTCAGAAACTGCGCATCCGCTGCATGTTCGACGCGCCGCCCGCGCGTATAGACGCGCACTGGTTTGCCGTCCCGCACCGCATCGATCAGCGCAGCCTTCGAACCGTCAACCGGTTCGCCTTGCTCATCATTGGCGTAAACAAGGCGCCACTGCGATTTTTGCGCATCATCGCCCGCAACTTTCAGCGTTGCACAACCGGCGCCTGTAATGATCACAAAAACAAGCAAGAGTTGCCGCCACATCGCTGTTCTCCTTTACAAAACGCGCGTTGCATTCATTGCGCATAAAGAGCGTCACCAGCGATCGACCGGCAAACATTCAGCAAAAACAGGATTGCCGACAACCTGACGGCTTGTCCATCCGTCAGCCGCTTCTTTACACGCATCGAGATCATCAAATTCACCGATGATCTCAGGTTCCGAATTCGCGCCTGGCGACAAATATCCATAAGCGGTCCACAAAACGCGATCGCCGCCAATTGATTTGGATGCACAAGCGTTAACGCTAAGAACGCAAAGACACCCAACGGCGACATTCAAAACCGATTGTTTGCCGGTTTTTCTTTTGAACATTTCCTTCATGACGCTCTTGTTCCTCCGCATTTTGGATGATCAAAGCAAATTTATCCCCATCAAGGCCGTGCGATTGCTTTTGTTTCGCATTTCATTTTGGCGGCGAAAAGGCGTTTCGCGTCACTTTCCAAGGTTTGCACGAGGTTTTGAGTATTGCGTCGCACAAAAATAAAGCCCCAGCGAATGTCGCCGGGGCTTTTGTAAGAACTCTTGTTCGAATTCTAATTTCTTGTTCGAAATGATTTTCGCTTCACTTTCGAACTTTTGTCGCGGGATTTCTCCCAATTTCACCGGTCAATTTCATCTCGGCCGGTAAAGACGCCCTCTTTGCGCAACCAATGCTTTAAAACATCTCCGCGCGAGCGGTTGAACCAAAAAACCTCGTTAAATCACGCCGTTAGGCGCGAATTCCCGAGATTATCTGCGCTTCGTACGACGCTTCGCAGTCTTGCGCTTTGCCGTCTTACGCTTCGCGGTTTTGCGCTTTGCCGTCTTACGCTTGGTTGCTTTGCGCTTTGTGGTCTTGCGCTTCGCAGTTTTGCGTTTTGCGGTCTTACGCTTGGCTTTTTTCTTGGTTGTTTTGCGTTTAGCGGTCTTGCGCTTTGCGGTTTTCCGCTTTGTCGCCTTCCGCTTCGTAGCTTTTTTCTTGGTTGTTTTGCGTTTAGCAGTCTTCCGCTTTGCGGTTTTCCGCTTGGCTGTCTTACGCTTGGTTGCTTTGCGTTTTGTGGCTTTACGCTTAGTAGCCTTGCGTTTCGTAGCTTTACGCTTGGTTGTTTTCCGCTTGGCTGTCTTCCGTTTTACAGCTTTGCGCTTCGTTGCTTTACGCTTAGTTTTACGCTTAGTCGTTTTTCTTTTGACCGCCATGGTCCACCTCCGAATCATGATTCGAATTTAGGAACATAGCGTAATTTACTAAAAAAGTATTGCATATGCGCAACGCTCGACGAGCACATGCATGTTTTTTTGCATTTTTTGATTCGTTTTTGCGTTTTTAGAACGCAAAAACGTTTTTAAAACGGAATGTCATCGTCCAATTCGTAACTTTGTCCGCCTGAAGAACCTCCTTGATCGGACATACCGCCACTATCACGATCAAAACCGCCGCCGCCGCTGTTTCGACTGTCGAGCATCTGCAATGTGCTGTTGAAACCTTGCAATACGACTTCCGTTGAATAGCGATCATTCCCGCTTTGATCCTGCCATTTACGCGTTTGCAGCTGCCCTTCGATGTAAACTTTCGAGCCTTTCTTGAGATATTGCTCAACAACGCGCGTCAAACCTTCATTGAAGATAACAACGCGATGCCATTCGGTTTTTTCGCGACGTTCGCCGGTATTTCGGTCTTTCCAGCTCTCTGATGTTGCAATTCGCAAGTTCGCAATGGGTTTTCCGTCTTTTGTTTGCCGAATTTCCGGATCGGCGCCCAAATTTCCGACCAAAATGACTTTATTGACGCTGCCAGCCATAATTTCCTCCCACGAACACGAGATGTAAGGAGCACATCGCGCGGATTCGCATTGCGCTCAATGATTGTTTATCCCCATTGAAAAACGGGGCGTGAACAGTCAATGTTCACATCTTGTTCTACAAGTCAACGCAGATATAAAGAAGTCCGACGCGCGATGCGCGCCGTATGCATCACTTTAGAGAGACAAAGACGTCCATGAGTTTGAAATCGATCCGCATCGCCGGCGCGCGCGAACATAACCTCAAAAACATCACGCTGGAGATCCCGCGCGACAAGCTGATCGTGATGACCGGGCTTTCCGGGTCGGGAAAATCGTCGCTTGCATTCGACACTGTCTATGCGGAAGGCCAACGCCGATATGTGGAAAGTCTTTCGGCGTATGCGCGTCAGTTTTTGGAATTGATGCAAAAACCGGACGTGGATCAGATTGACGGTCTTTCGCCGGCGATTTCCATTGAACAAAAGACCACATCGCGCAATCCGCGCTCGACCGTCGGCACCGTCACCGAAGTTTACGACTATATGCGTCTCTTATGGGCGCGCATCGGCGTTCCCTATTCGCCAGCGACCGGCAAGCCGATTACATCGCAGACCGTCACCGAAATGGTCGATCGGTTGATGACGGAAAAGGACGGCGCGCGGTTTTACCTCCTGGCGCCCATCGTGCGCGGGCGAAAAGGCGAATACCGCAAGGAATTTGCGGAATTACAAAAGCGTGGCTTCCAGCGAGTAAAAGTCGATGGCGATTATTACGAAATTGCCGACGTTCCCGCCCTCAACAAGAAGATCAAGCACGATATCGAAGTGGTCGTTGACCGGGTCGTCATTAAGGAAGGGATTGAATCGCGCCTTGCAGATTCCCTTGAAACAGCCCTTGAACTGGCGGACGGGATTGCGATTGCGGAGTCAGCGGACAAAAAAGACAAAAAGGGCGCGCCCGAACGCACCATATTCTCCGCGAAGTTCGCCTGCCCGGTCTCTGGCTTTACCATCGACGAAATTGAACCGCGGCTTTTTTCATTCAATGCGCCCGCCGGCGCCTGCCCCGCTTGCGACGGCCTCGGTACGGAAATGATCTTTGACGAAGACCTTGTGGTGCCGGACCCGACGCTGGCGCTCAACAATGGCGCGATCGCCCCCTGGTCGAAGGGAACATCGCCTTACTACGCGCAGACCCTGCAGGCGCTCGCCCGTCATTATAAGTTCAAGGTGACAACACCCTTCGAAGACCTGCCCGAATTCGCCCAGGACGTTGTCCTTTACGGCACCGACGAAGAAGAGGTGAAATTCATCTATAATGACGGCAACCGTAAATTCGAAACCGTCAAACCCTTTGAAGGGGTCATCCCAAATCTTGAGCGGCGCTGGCGCGAAACCGATTCAAGCTGGGTGCGCGAAGAGCTTGCGCGGTTCCAGTCGATCACCGATTGCGACGCCTGCAATGGCCTGCGCCTCAAGCCCGAAGCGCTGGCGGTAAAGATCGACACATTGTCGATTTCCGAAGCAACGCAATTTTCCATTAAAGCCGCGGGCGAGTGGTTCGACGCCCTTGAACAGAAGCTCACCAAGAAAGAATCCGAAATCGCAACGCGTATCTTGAAGGAGATCCGCGAGCGGCTTTTGTTCCTTAATAATGTGGGGCTCGATTATCTTACCCTTTCGCGCAAGTCGGGTACGCTTTCCGGCGGCGAAAGCCAGCGCATTCGCCTTGCCAGCCAAATCGGGTCCGGCCTTACAGGCGTGCTTTACGTATTGGACGAACCATCCATCGGTCTTCACCAGCGCGACAATGAACGCCTGCTCGCGACGTTGAAGCGCCTGCGCGATCTCGGCAATTCGGTCATCGTCGTTGAACATGATGAAGAAGCGATCCGCGCCGCCGATCATCTTGTGGACATTGGGCCCGGCGCCGGCGTTCATGGGGGCGAGATTGTCGCGCAAGGTTCGGTCGCAAAAATCTGCGCCTCGAAAAAGTCGCTCACTGGCGATTATCTTGCAGGGCGCCGCGAAGTCCCCATCCCTGAAGAACGCCGGCCGTTCGTTAAGCGCAAGACCGTTCGCGTCAAAGGCGCGAAAGCAAACAATCTACAAAACGTAAACGCAGAAATTCCCATCGGTTTGCTCACATGCGTCACCGGGGTTTCGGGCGGCGGCAAGTCAACACTCATTATCGAGACATTATATAAGGCGGCGGCCCGGCGGCTTTATAACTCCAAGGAAGCGCCCGCCGAGCATGACAAGATCCTTGGCCTCGAACATTTCGACAAGGTGATCGATATCGATCAATCACCCATCGGACGCACCCCCCGCTCCAACCCCGCGACCTATACCGGCGCGTTCACGCCGATCCGCGACTGGTTTGCAGGCCTGCCGGAAGCAAAGGCCCGCGGCTACAAGCCCGGGCGCTTTTCCTTCAACGTCAAAGGCGGGCGCTGCGAAGCCTGTCAGGGCGACGGCGTCATCAAGATCGAGATGCACTTCCTGCCCGACGTTTACGTCACCTGCGATGTCTGCAAGGGCGCGCGCTATAACCGCGAGACCCTGGAAGTAAAGTTCAAACACAAATCCATCGCTGACGTCCTCGACATGACCGTCGAAGAAGGCGCTGAGTTCTTCAAAGCCGTGCCGTCAATCCGCGACAAGATGGATACGCTCAACCGCGTCGGCCTTTCCTATATCAAGATCGGCCAGCAGGCGACGACGCTTTCCGGCGGCGAGGCGCAGCGCGTCAAACTCTCTAAGGAATTGTCGAAGCGCGCCACGGGCCGCACGCTTTATATCCTGGACGAGCCCACCACGGGGCTCCACTTCGAAGACGTGCGCAAGCTGATGGAGGTCATTCAGGAGCTGGTCGACAACGGCAACACCGTCGTTGTCATCGAACACAATCTCGACGTCATCAAACAGGCCGACTGGATCATCGATCTTGGCCCCGAAGGCGGCGATGGCGGCGGCGAGATCGTCGCTGCCGGCACGCCGGAAGACGTTGCGAAAGTCGCCAAGTCCTACACCGGGCAATTTTTGAAGGGGATGCTCAAGGGGCCGTCTGCGAAAAAAGCAAATAGCAAAACAAAGACAAAGGCGTCACCTGCCGCCAAACCCGCCGCGAAAAAGACGACGGCTAAGAAGAAGGCGACAAGGAAAAGGAAGGCGGCTTAGGGAAATGATGTTTTATGAAGACTTTCGAGATTATCAGGCATTCCTATCTGTTTGTTTTCGTGTCTGCTGAAAAGCTTGAAATGACTGGAAAATTACTTGCCATTTTCCGATAGCGCCATTCTCACCGATCTCCTTTAGCATGTCCTTATTATTTAATAGCATGGTCGGATAGTCTGAGCGAGGCAAAGTTACAAATGCCAACAGTGCCCAAATACCGGTATTTACGACAGTAATAAGCGCCAGAAATGCTGAGATACTAATATCAACTGTAAGCGGTATCGTTGCAAATTTTGAAATCAGCGGCACTACACCTATCGCCGATAGGATTGCGCATAGGACAATTATTAAAAAAATTACTCGTTGCTGAACTCCTCCACTAATTGAAAACACTGGCCATGAACTCACTTTTGAGCCCTTAATGGCTCCCATAAAAAACCCTGTCGGCTTCTCTTTCTTTTCAGTTTTAAAATCACCAACGATATCTATAGCGAAGCCATTTCTAGGCTCCAAGAACTCAAAAGCTACTTCAAGAGTATCCCTCTTGTCTGTGATTTTGAATAAGGGCCGACATACGGCACTAGATGTATCATAGTATCGCGCACCTAGCATCTTGAACTCGGGCATCACAAAACGAAGCTTGTCTAATTTTGATAGCTCGTCATAAGCAATGGTTTCATTTCCAACATTCCAAACTATTACTCGGATGAAATACGGATTGTTGATTTCTATATCACCCCACTTAAAGCCCATTCCTGTGACAGACTTAATTTCCTCGCCAAATAGGCGGTTTGTTATTGTTGAATAACGGATTTGTTTTCGTTTGATCTGACGGCGGTAAAAATAGAACGCAACTAGAAATCCTAACAGAGAGGACAATAACGTGGGAATTACGTCTTTCCAATCAAATGGAATCTCCATTCCACTTTCTCCTAGCTGACTACGGTCTTTAAAATAGCTATGTTTAAAAATTATATTTAAGCGACCGAATCGCAAGGCGATACTAAGCAACCGTAGGGCGGATGCAATCCGCCGTGTCGTTCGCACGCGGCGCATCCGGAGGCGGCGGGTTTCACCCGCCCTACCAGCTTCCCCTACCCCGTTCTTTCCGGCGAAAGCCGGAATCCAGATAAAAAGAACAAGCCGGGCGGAGCCCGACATATTTCCTAGACTGGACCCCGACTTTCGTCGGGGAGGACGGAATGCTATTTTGAAGTCTTCAACAACCGGAAAACAGTGAAGTTCTTTTTCGTCTACATTCTTGCGAGCAAACGAAACGGCACGCTCTATACCGGGTCTACGGACGACCTTGGCAAGCGCGTGCGAGAGCACAAGACAAAGGCAACTCCGGGCTTCACGTCCAAATACGGCGTCGACAAGCTCGTCTGGTATGAAACCCATGACACGCGAGATGCTTCGCTTGCGCGCGAACGTCAAATCAAAGAATGGAAACGCAGCTGGAAGCTCGAATTGATTGAGGCTTTCAACCCAAATTGGGAAGACCTGTTTGAAACGCAGAATTTGTGGTCGTGACGAGGGCGGCTGGCGTTATCGGACTAACCTTACTGCTCCCGCCCTTTCCGGCGAAAGCCGGAATCTAGATCACAAAAATACGCCGGGCGCAGCCCGACATATTTCTTAAACTGGGCCCCGACTTTCGTCGGGGAGACGGTATGGAAAGGCTCTCGATAGGGTGCGCTTCTCCAACCCACACAACACCTTCCCCCTCACCGTCCAAACCGCTAAGGTCCGCCGCAACAACAACCCCGGGAGACGTCTCATGGAAATCACGCGCAAGTCGCTGCCTGAACAGCATTACATTTATGTGGATCGCGAGGCGTCTTACGCCGGCAATGAAATCGCCGAGGCCATGGGCTCAGGCTTTGGCGAAGTGTTCGGCTTTACGGGCGCCAAGGGCATTACGCCGCTTTCCATGCCGATGTCGGTCTATATCGAGATGCCGTCGGGCGACAAAATGAGTTTTCGCGCCGCGGTGCTGGTCAACGCCGAGGACGCGCAAAAAGCCGAGGGCGACGTCAAGGCGGCGACGCTGCCCGCAGGCGATGCGCTGACGACAACTCATGTTGGGCCATACGCCAACCTCAACCAAAGCCATAAAGCGCTTTGGGATTATGCGGACGAGCACGACCTTCCCAAGGCCATGCCGGTCTGGGAAATTTATGTGGACGATCCGGGAAAGACGGCGGAGGCCGAGCTTCGTACGGAGATATTCCGGGCGCTCACCGCATAATGGCGCTGACGCAAACACCGGAACCTGAATTCGGTTCGCCTGCGCCTGACTTTTCCCTTGAAGGCGTCGACGGCAAGAGCTGGTCCTTCGCCGACATCCGCGGGGATAAGGCGACGCTGGTCATGTTCATCTGCAATCACTGTCCTTATGTGAAGGCGATTATTGACCGGCTTGTGGATCACGTCTCGCAGCTTCAAGAGGAAGGCGTTGGCGCAATCGCCATCATGTCGAACGACACGGAAAATTATCCGGAGGACAGTTTCGACAATATGAAGCGCTTTGCGAAGACGCATCGCTTCACGTTTCCTTACGTCATCGACCGCACGCAAGAAATCGCCAAGGCCTATGGCGCGGTCTGCACGCCGGATTTTTTCGGGTTCAACGCCAAGGACGAGTTACAGTTTCGCGGCCGGCTCGACGCATCGAAAACAACCCTGGTTCCGGGTGCGCGCCCGGAACTCATGGAAGCCATGCGCGAGATCGCTGCAACCGGCAAAGGCCCGTCAGACCAAACGCCCAGCATGGGCTGTTCGATCAAGTGGCGGTGAGGAGTAAGTGTAGGGCGAACAGTTAGTAACCCGACTCCACACGGCTTGGTCGATCGAATTCGATCGACAGGGTCTATTGTGTGGACTTCACTCCTCCCCGTTCTTTCCGGCGAAAGCCGGAATCCAGATACAAAGAATAAGCCGGGCGAAGCCCGACATCTTTTGTAGAACTGGGCCCCGACTTTCGTCGGGGAGAACGGAATGATAACTTGTTGTTTTCAACAGCAAACGTAGGGCGCATGGGTCGCTCCCGACCTGCACACACCACGCCGGGCTCGAATATACACCCTACCGCCAGCTATAGGATAGTTATCCCCCACTTGTTTGACGGGTGTATGCTGCGCCCATGTACAGTGAAGTGAAACATCTGTTGGCGAGGTAAAAACCAGCCGAAGCGCGCAAGAAAACACTACAGTTGAAACGAGCGCAGGCCCGGCGCCGAATGTGGTCCGACAAATCCGGCGTCATTGCTGGAGAAGAAGCTTAATTGGTCCGAAACCATGTGGTCCGACATTCGCGGCCACGGCAAGCACGCACGCTTCTCCAAAACGTGATCACGTGTTGATTTCGATTGTCGGCGGCGTTCCGTTAAGCAGGCGCGAAGAATTTTTTTCAACGAAAGGGCTTTGAACCGATGACCAGGACAAGTTTTTCCCTCGCAATTTCTGCCTTCTTTGCGCTCGCCGCCGCGTTCGCGCCAGCCTCCGTATTCGCCGCCGACCCGATTTATACGGGCCGCTTTTCTGATGTCGCTGTCGGCAGCCATGACGTTGTCGCCTATTTTGAAGAAGGCGCGCCGGTGAAAGGTTCAGACGAATTCGAGACCGAATATATGGGCGCCAAATGGCGGTTTTCTTCAGCGGAAAATCTCGCCGCCTTCGAAGCAAACCCTAGCGCCTACGCGCCGCAATATGGCGGCTATTGCGCCTGGGCGGTAAGCCAGGGTTACACCGCCAAAGGCAACCCGAAAAACTGGAAAATTGTCGATGGCAAGCTTTACCTCAACTACAACACATCCATCCAGCGCCGCTGGGAACAAGACATCCCCGGATTTATCGAATTGGCGAACGCGAATTGGCCGGGCGTACTCGGCAATTAGCGCCCCTGCCCCATGTGCCGGCTGCATTTAAGGCTTTCGCTTGAGTGCGCCGGCGCTAAAATAGGAGCCTGATGTTTACGAAGTTTTTTCACGAGCTGAAGACCGCGGGCCTTCCCGTTTCCTTAAGGGAATACCTTACCCTGATGGAGGCGATGGACGCTGACCTTGCCAGCCGCAAGGTCGAGGAATTTTATTATCTGTCGCGCTCAACGCTCGTGAAGGACGAACGCAATCTCGACAAATTCGATCGCGTATTCGCCCATGTCTTTAAAGGCGTCACGACTGTGGAAGAAGGCGTTACCGCAGAAGTTCCAGAAGACTGGCTGAAGCTTTTGACGGAAAAATATTTTACCGAAGAAGAAATGCGCGAGATCGAAGCGCTGGGCGGCTGGGATAAATTGATGGAGACGCTGAAAAAGCGTCTTGAAGAACAAAAGAAGCGCCATGAAGGCGGCAACAAGTGGATCGGCACCGGCGGCACTTCGCCCTTCGGCTCCGGCGGCTATAACCCTGAAGGCGTGCGCATCGGCAATGAAGGCAAGCGCCAGGGCCGCGCCGTCAAGGTCTGGGAAAAGCGCGAATATAAAAATCTTGACGACCAGGTTGAACTTGGCACGCGCAACATCAAGGTCGCGCTTCGACGGCTGAGGCGCTTTGCGCGCCAGGGTGCAGAAGACGAATTCGATTTAGACGGCACCATCGACGCAACAGCGCGCGCCGGTTATCTCGACATCAAGATGCGGCCCGAGCGACGCAACACGATCAAAGTGCTTTTGTTCTTTGACGCCGGCGGGTCGATGGATCCTTATGTGCGTATCTGTGAAGAGTTGTTTTCAGCCGCGCGCACTGAGTTCAAACATATGGAGTATTTTTACTTCCATAATTGCCTTTATGATTATGTCTGGAAGGACAATCGCCGGCGCTGGACGGAAAAGACGCCGACCTGGGACGTGCTGCATAAATATCCGCACGATTACAAAGTGATTTTTGTGGGCGACGCGTCGATGTCGCCTTATGAGATCACCGTGCCGGGCGGGTCGGTCGAATATTTCAATGAGGAACCGGGAGCGCTTTGGCTAAAGCGCGTTGCGGATATTTATGAAAGCGTTGTCTGGCTTAATCCGGTGCGTGAAGATAGTTGGGATTATGTGCCGTCAACCCAACTGATCCGCGAATTAATCAGTGATCGGATGTTTCCGCTGACGCTGTCGGGCCTTGAAAAGGCCATGGCGGAGCTGAAGCGGTAGCGCCGAAACTTAACTGAGTTGATCTCGCAAGCGGCGCGCTTCGGCGACCGTTGCGTTAAGTTTCGTCCGTAGAGATACTAATAAAGCAGCCCGCTTTTCGGCTTTGCCCTGCTGCTCGCCGATCAAGCTTTCCGCCTCCTCACATAAGTCGCCGACTTCCCAGGCGCCGATGCCGCGGGACGCGCCCTTAAGCGCGTGGGCCGCGTTGCGCCAGCCTTCGTCGGTTTGTCCGGGATCGAACAATTCTGACCAGCGTTCCGCCTGCTCTTCGAAGATCGTCAAAATCTCGTCTCTTAGCGCCGGATCACCGCAGATATACATGTCGAGATGATCAAGGTCGATTAACTTCACCGCGCCCATAAGTCCTCACACTGGTCTTACTGCCCATGTTTATGACCAAAGCTTAAGGCACAACGCCTTCTGACAAGTTAAAATTTTAAAGGATCGGGTAAACAAGACGTAAACAAAAACGCCGCCCTTTTCTCAAAGAGCGGCGTTTCAAAATCGTACGGCGTCAATTTGAACGCCGTTGACTTAAGTTAGTTGTTTGGATCGTCCGTTGCTTCTTCAACGACTTCTTCCGTAGCCTCTGCTGCTTCGTCGGCAGTTACGATGGCCTCATCAACGGCGTCAGCTGCGTCGTCGACAACTTCCGCTGCGGCTTCGCCGGTTGCTTCAGCTGCTTCGCCAACAGCTTCAACGGCCTCGCCCGCCATGTCGGCGGTGGCTTCGCCGGTTGCTTCGAGCGCGTCGCCCGTTGCTTCCATGGCCTCACCCGCCATATCGCCAGCGGCGGCTGCTGCGTCGCCCGTTGCTTCGGCTGCGTCGCCTGCCAAATCAGCAGCTCCTTCGCCGGCAGCTTCAAGCGCATCGCCTGTTGCTTCCATGGCGTCGCCCGCCGCTTCGACCGTTGCGTCTGCCGCATTGTCAACGGCGCGCCCCACATCTTCGGCGTTGCGGCCGGTTAACTTCATCAGTCCAATAATGATTGCCAACGCTACTGCGATGACGAGCAGGATCCTAAGCATGTTGACCCTTCCTTTTTTCTTGAATTGCCCGGTATTTTTCGCTGACCGCCGGGTCCGCCCCTCGCGAACCATCGCCCGGCGCAGCGGCCCGTCTGATAGCCGCTTTTCAATCTAGGGTAAATGGCTGAAGCGTTGCTTTTTACACATATTTCGGAGGTTTTCCACAGACCTCAAGCCCGAAAACTGCTTGCTCCCCGCCAAAAGCCCCCGTAAACGGCGGTTCACACATAGTCGGGGTGATTGCTGCGCTGCAGGAGAAACAATGACGGAAAACGCCGTTTTCCTTGGAAAAAGCCAAAAATCCGAGTTTTTAAACCTCAAATATTGCAACCGACACGGACTGATCGCCGGCGCTACCGGAACCGGAAAAACCGTTTCGCTGCAGATCATGGCCGAAGGGTTTTCGAAAGCAGGCGTGCCAGTCTTTGTTGCCGACGTAAAAGGCGATATCGCCGGCCTTTCTCAGCCCATCGTCGTCAAAGAATTTCTGACCGAGCGCGCGGAAACGGTCGGCCTCGACCCTTATGAGCCATCGGCATTTCCGGTTTGCCTTTGGGATCTCTATGGCGAACAGGGTCATCCGATCAGGGCAACGATTACCGAAATGGGGCCGCTTCTCTTATCCCGCCTTCTCGATCTCAATGAAACGCAGGAAGGCGTCCTGACGCTTGCCTTTCGGTTAGCTGATGATGAGGACCTGGCGCTTCTTGACCTTAAAGACCTGCGGTCGCTTCTCGTTGAAGTCGCAAATCGAGCAAAGGAGCTGTCCGCTGAGTATGGGCACGTCTCCCGCGCCAGCGTCGGCGCCATTCAACGGCGCTTGCTGACGTTGGAAGAACAAGGCGGCGAAAACTTTTTTGGCGAACCAGCGCTTGAGTTAGAAGATTTCTTGCGAACGGATGAAAACGGCGATGGGATTATCAACATCCTCGCGGCTGATAAGCTGATGCAATCGCCTAAGCTCTATTCCACATTCCTACTTTGGCTTTTGTCCGAACTGTTCGAAGAATTACCTGAAGTCGGTGATCCGGAAAAACCGATACTCGTTTTCTTCTTTGACGAGGCGCATTTACTTTTTGACGATACGCCCAAAGCGCTTCTCGACAAGATCGAAACAGTCGTCCGGCTGATTCGCTCAAAAGGCGTTGGCGTTTTCTTTTGCTCGCAAAATCCGCTTGATGTGCCGGATTCGGTTTCAAGTCAGCTCGGAAACCGAGTACAACACGCCTTACGCGCTTTCACGCCGCGTGAACAACGTGTCGTAAAGGCCGCCGCTGAAACCTTCCGACCGAACCCGGAATTCAAGACAGTCGACATCATCACCGAACTAGGCATTGGCGAGGCGTTGGTTTCGACACTTATCAGCAAAGGCGCGCCAAGCGTCGTCCAACGCACGCTTATGCGTCCGCCCGCCTCGCGCATGGGACCGCTTACTAAGAAAGAGCGAACTGAGGTCCTTCGCTACTCGGATATGACTGACAAATATGACGAAACCATCGATCGCGAGTCAGCCCATGAACTTCTAAGGAAGCGCGCTGAGGCGCGCGCGGAGCAAGAGCAAAAAGCACGAGAGCGTGCAGAAAAAGAAAAGGCGCGAACGAGAAGATCCAGTGGGCGTAGGCGATCAAATCGGCAATCGGTCGGCGAAGCCGCGTTTAAAACAGCAGCGCGAACCTTGGCGCGCGAGCTTGTGCGTGGCGTTCTCGGCAGCCTTAAAAGGCGATAATCAGTAACTGTGACCAACCCTGGATGGAATAGTCCTCACTCCAACGATAAAGAACAAAACCGATTTATGTTCGTCCTTGGCGGTACGGTGTTCCTTAGCGCCGTCGCGATTGGATTAAGTCTCCTTCTGAACACTCCTCTTGGTCCGCAGCTGGCCTTTGACGGAAATGACATCGCCTGGGGTGTAATCGCTACGGTGCCGTTGGGGCTCTTCTTGTATTGGTTTTCGGTTACAGAAATTCCCTCACTGAAGGCGTTTCGAAACTCCCAAATCGACTTTTTTGCCGACATCGGATTTCGGTTCACGCCTTTACGCATCACCTTGATGGCTATTGGCGCCGGCGTCAGCGAGGAATTGCTTTTTCGCGGTGTCCTTCAAACTTGGGTGGCTGGCCAAACGTCAGTCATCATGGCGATCATTGTAACAAATATAATCTTCGGGTTGCTGCACTTCCGGACTGCGCTTTATGCAATCATCGCCGGTTTTGTCGGTGTTTACCTCGGAGCACTCTATGTACTTACCGATAACCTGCTCACCCCGATTATAACTCACGGCTTATATGACGCTATCGCTTTGGAATATACACGGCGCGCCGTACAAAATCGAAATTCATGCGCGCACTGAATTTCGAACGCAAGGTCAATACTCCAGCCGCAATTTCCGTTGCGCTTCTCCGACTAAGCCCGCATGGCCAGTTCTAACGGCTCTTCCGTAACCGGATATCCGAGATGATCTGGAATTGCGATGAATTGCTTTCCATCGCGTTCTATTAAGTGCGGCTGTACGATCTCTTGTTTTCGGCTTCTGGCAAATTCAAAGACTGCCTGCACGCTGTTGCTGACGCCCAACAGCTCAACATTGCGAGTCGTTGGAAAAATCATTTTTCGCTCACCGCGATCTTTCGCAGCAAGAGCCGCTGACGGAGCGAGCCAGATGGCTTCTGTGGCTTCATTTCCGTCCTCCCGCGCGTCTTGTCCGACAGGCATCTCCGCCGCAAAAAAGCGTGTATCGAACCGCTTATGTGTCGCTTGTTCCGGCGGAATCCAATGCGCAAAAACATGGAGCGCATCTAACGCCAGTTTCAGACCCGCCTCGCGAATGAGCAAGAAAAAGCGACCCGCCTCTGCTTCAACATCAGCGCGCTGCGCATCGAACGACAAGGCGCGTTCGCCGCTGATCAACGAACCGCTATCTTCTCGCGCATAAAGAACGCCGGTTTCTTCGAAGGCTTCACGGATCGCGGCAATGCGCCCCGCTGCTTCGCCCTCTCCCAAACCATCTAGTCCGTCGCAATAGGCCGCCCAACCCGGGTCATGGTCGGCGCGGTCAACACGCCCTCCGGGAAATACAAGCGCGCCGCCTGCGAAGCCAATGTCGGCGTGACGTTCAATCAGCAGAACTTCAAAGGCGGGCTTGTCGCGCAGAAGCAATATTGTCGCCGCCGGTTGTACTTCAGCTGTCATCAAAACAGGCCTTTATGTGTTGATGCTTGATGATGTTCTTTTGTTGCATTGAGAATTTTCATGGCAACGCACCCGCCAACAAGTGTCGCTGCAGCAGCACTAGGCCATGCCCACCAGGCAACGCCATGTGAGACCAGCACTAACAGCGCCGACAACAGCACGGTTGCCGCCGCCAGTCCGCCGAGCGGAGCCCAGCGACGCCCGATCAGCAAAGCGGTCGCAGCGGCAAAAAAAGCGCCAAGGCCCCAGGAACCTACAAGCACAAGTTGATTTTGAGGAGATAGTTTTGAGCCGGCATTTTCACCCGGGGCATTGTCCACGAGCAAAGCTAGCCCCGCCCCCTCGATAAATTTCGACACAGCGAGCCCCACAATCGTTGCGGCAATGACAGCAAGTAGTGAACGAAGCATGGCATTCGCCTAAACGAAAGCGCGCCGCCCATAAAGGGCGACGCGCGAGATGGTGTCAGCTATTTGCATCAATACTAGCAACAGCAACTAGGCTGCTTTTTTGTAGAGTTTCTCATTCGTTTTTGCGTGTTCACGGAACATTTCCGGCGGACTGAATCGCGCTCCATAACGCTGAGCGAGACTGTCGGCTTTTTGCACAAACGCATCCGCACCGATCGTGTCGATATGACTCATCGGACCGCCGGTCCAAGGCGCAAATCCCCAACCGAAGATCGCACCCAAGTCAGCCGATTGCGGATCATCGACGATGTTTTCCGCATAGCAATGAGCAGCTGGAATGAGCTGCGCATAAAGAAGTCTTTCTTCAACTTCTTCAAGACTTGGCTGTTCAGCCGCCAGGGGAAAATGCTCCGATAGGCTTGGCCAAAGGTGTTTTTGTCCGCCCTCCGGATACTCATAAAAGCCGCCGCCCGATTTGCGTCCCTGGCGGCCAAGTTTATCGACCATGGTCTCCAGCAAGTCTTCTACGCCCGTCGGTTTATAGTCTTCGCCAAGCTCTTTCATGGTCGATTGCACCACCATCCAGCCGAGCGACAAGGACGTCTCGTCAGTTAGCGCGAGCGGCCCCAGCGGCATACCGATGCCTTTCGCTGCATTCTCAATCAATGCCGGTTTCACGCCTTCTTTTACCAGCAGCATCGCTTCGTTGAGGTAAGGCGGCACGACACGGTTCGTATAAAACCCGCGTACGTCTTTCACCACAATCGGCGTTTTTCGGATTTTGGCGTTGTAATCGAGCGCGGTAGCAAGCGCTTTCTCGCCAGATTTCTCACCCGGAATGATTTCCAGAAGGGGCATCTTCTCGACCGGCGAGAAGAAGTGCATGCCGATGAACTGCTCCGGCCGCTCGGAATTCTTAGCGAGGCCCGTAATGGGCAACGTCGATGTATTTGACGCAAAGATAACGTCTTTACCGATCACCGCCTCAGTTTTCTTGATGACATCTGCCTTGATATCAGGGTCTTCAAACACCGCTTCGATGATAAGATCGACATCTTTCAGATCATTATAATCCGTGGTCGGTTTTATTTTTGCGAGAAACTCTTCCGCCGCTTCTTTGGTTAGCTTGCCTCGAGAGATACGCTTATCGAGAATTTTCTTAGAATATTCTATCGCCTTCGCCGCGGATTCTTCATCCCGATCGAGCACCACTACATTCATGCCGCCCTTGACAGTCACATGGGTGATCCCAGAACCCATGAGCCCGGCGCCGAGAACGCCGACAGTCTTGATCTCCTGTTTTTCAACACCCTCTGGACGGGCTTCGCCTTTCTCCGCTGCCTGCTTGTTGATGAACAAAGTCCGAATCATATTTTTGGCGACCGGGCCGGACAGGAGTTTCATGAAGTATTTTGTTTCGATCCGTATGGCCGTATCGAACGGCACAATCGACCCCTCATATAGGCAGGAGAGGATGGATTGAACCGCTGGATAATTATGCTGCGATTCACGCTGGGCCATGGCGTTTGAGGCCATGAAGAATTGCACAGCGCGCGGATCCATGGCGCCGCCGCCGCCAGGATATTTGAAGCCTTTCTTATCCCAAGGCTGCGTTACTTTGGGATTGGCTTTGACCCACTCCTTTGCCTTAGCGATGGTTTCGCCAGGCGGTACAACCTCCTGAACAAAGTTCTGCGCTTTTGCGGTGTTCGGATCAACCGGTTTGCCGGTTGTGGCGATCATTGCTGCATTTTGCAGTCCGGCAAGGCGCGGCAAGCGTTGTGTGCCTCCAGCGCCCGGCAACAGACCGACCTGCACTTCTGGTAGGCCAAGCTGGATCTTTTTGTTGTCTGCAACGACGCGATGGTGGCAGGCCAGCACCAGTTCAAGGCCGCCGCCAAGAGCGAGCCCTTCGACAGCTGCAGCAATAGGTTTTGCTTGCGCCTCGCCCTTGAGGATCGCCTTTGCAGGATGACCGCCGGTTTCCAGTTTGCGCAAAACACGATTCAAACCGAAGGCGCTTTCGAACGGGTCTGCGCCGCCGGCAACACCGCTACCGCCTAACATCCGCAAATCAGCGCCGGCGAGAAAGCCGCTTTTTTTCCCTGATGTGATAACCGCGCCTTTCACATCATCATTGGCGCAGAACTCATCAACCCATTTTGCGAACTCTTCCATGAGTTGAGCATTCCAGACATTCATAGACTGCCCGGGAAGGTCAATGGTGACGAGCGCTATGCCGTCGCTATCCACTTCAACATTAATCGTTTCGTATGACATGACGTTCTTCCGTTTTTTTGAATCAGTTGACGCGTTCGATGATCGTCGCCGTACCCATGCCGGCGCCAATGCATAGCGTTACAAGCGCTGTTTCTTTCCCTGAGCGTTCAAGTTCATCGACCATTGTCCCAAAGATCATGGCGCCAGTTGCGCCCAAGGGGTGTCCCATAGCGATGGCGCCGCCATTGACGTTGATATCGCTATGATCGATGTCGAGCGCTTGCATGAACCGAAGCACAACCGAAGCAAAGGCCTCATTCAGTTCCCACAGATCAATATCTTTCTTGTCCATGCCAGCACGCTTCAGCGCCTTTTGCGCCGCGAACTCAGGTCCGGTGAGCATGATAGTCGGTTCTGAACCGATCGACGCCATGGCTTTGATCCGAGCACGTGGTTTAAGGTCCAGTTTTTTGCCAATTTCTTCGTTACCAATCAGAACCGCTGCCGCTCCGTCCACAATTCCCGAAGAATTACCGGCGTGGTGAACGTGATTGATTTTTTCGAGTTCAGCATATTTCTGGATTGCAACATTATCGAAACCGAAATTTTCGCCCAGCATTGCAAAGGAAGGCTTCAAAGCCCCAAGTGATTGCATATTAGCGTCAGCGCGGACGGTCTCATCATGATCGAGCACGACGCCGCCAATGACATCTTTCACCGGCATGATCGATTTTTCGAACCGCTTTTCTTCCCAGGATTTCGCAGCGCGCTTTTGGCTCTCGACAGCATAAGCGTCGACGTCATCTCGTGAGAAACCATATTTGGTTGCAATGAGATCAGCCGAAACGCCTTGTGGTACAAAATAGGTCTTGAAAGCGGTCTGCGGATCGGTCGGCCAGGCGCCGCCGTCAGACCCCATGGGAACGCGACTCATATGTTCGACGCCGCCACCGATCGTGAGGTCCGCCTCTCCCGCTTTGACCTTTGCGGCGGCGACATTGATTGCTTCGAGCCCAGATGCGCAAAACCGATTGACTTGAATGCCGGAAGTGGTCTCCGGATAGCCTGCATTAAGGATAGCTGTTCGTGTGACAACCGCGCCCTGTTCCCCGACCGGCGAGACGCAGCCAAAAGCGACATCCTCAATCTCAGCGGCGTCGATTTGATTGCGATCGCGCACCGCCTCCAGAATCTGCGTCGCCAGCGAGACCGGCGTGATTTCGTGCAAACTTCCATCAGATTTGCCCTTGCCGCGGGGCGTTCGCACGGCGTCATAAATATAGGCTTCCGTCATGAGGCGTCCTTTCAGATTTGAGGCTTCCACAGGGAAGCGCCAGCGCCGCCAGGCAGCCCGAGGCCGCGGCGCGCTCGTTCTTAGTTAGAACCGCAACGGCCCTTGTGCAATGAGATGTTGCAGCGCCCCATAAGGCCGATGACAGCCCCCTTTTGAAGCGCTATGCGAATACCAACGGCAGCTTCAATTTTGAGTGAATTCATGACGTTATCGGAAAAGCTGGGACCATATCGCGATCGCATTCGCGATAACTATCTAGCGCCTGAAGGCCAACTGGCGCCGAGCCTCACCGCGGGGATCGGCATTTCGCAGGCACAACGCGCTGCCGCGCAAAGCCGAGCGGCTGACTTTGTCCGCGACGCCCGCGCCAACGCAAGCCGCTCAGGGCTAATTGACAAATTTCTACAAGAATACGGCCTTTCGACCGCCGAAGGGGTCACTTTGATGCGCCTTGCCGAGGCGCTCTTGAGGACGCCTGACGCCGCCACAGCCAATGCGCTGATCGAAGACAAGCTCGAAGCGGGCGACTGGTCAGCTCATAAAGGCAAAAGCCCCTTCCCGCTGGTCAATTTCTCGACCCGGGCGCTGATGCTGACCGCCGCCTGGCTGGACGAAGTTGAGGCGAAAGATCCGCTGGGACGTATGGCGAAGGCGACCAAGGACGCCCTTGATCGCCTCGGTGAGCCGGTCATCCGGGCGTCGGTTGGCCAGGCGATGCGGATCATGGGCGAGCACTTCGTTCTCGGCGAAACCATCGAGCAGGCCATGGCCCGCGGAAAACGCTACGCCGAAGACGGGTATTTGTTCTCTTTCGATATGCTCGGAGAAGCGGCGCACACAGCACAGGACGCCGAGAAATATTTCGAAGACTACGCAAACGCCATCGCGGCGATCGCGAAGTTTTCAGATTCTAGCAAGGTTGCGGATAATCCAGGAATATCCGTGAAACTTTCCGCCCTGCATCCGCGCTATGAATATGGCAAGAAGGACCGCGTCCTGTCGGAGCTCGGCGCCAGCACTCGCGAACTCGCCCTGAAAGCGAAAGCCGCCAATATGGGCTTCAATATCGATGCTGAAGAAGCCGATCGCCTCGATCTTTCTTTGGACATTGTAGAACAACTGATGCGCGATCCGGCGCTCAGCGACTGGGAAGGTTTCGGCGTCGTGGTGCAGGCCTATCAGCGGCGCGCACCTTACGTTATCGACTGGCTTGCAGCCCTGTCGCGCGACACCGGTCGGCGCATCATGATCCGGCTGGTCAAGGGCGCTTATTGGGACAGTGAGATCAAACGCGCGCAAGTAATGGGGCTCGAAAGTTATCCCGTCTTTACGCGCAAAGTTTTGACAGACTTGAGTTATCTTGCCTGCGCGCGAAAACTCTTCAACGCTGCCGATGTCTTTTATCCGCAAATAGCAACTCACAACGCACTCACGGCAGCCATGGTGCGTGAAATCGCCGATGGCTGCGAAGAATACGAACTGCAACGCCTGCACGGTATGGGCGAAGCCTTGCATGACCGACTATTGGAACGCGGCGCTCGCTCGCGGATTTATGCGCCAGTGGGCGGCCATAAAGAACTTTTGCCTTATCTTGTGCGCCGGCTCTTGGAGAACGGGGCCAATTCTTCGTTCGTTAATCAGCTTATCGATCCCGATCTATCTGTTGACGATATCGTCACTGATCCATTCATCGAAGTCGCTGAACTGGATGAGATTTCAAACCCGCACATTCGCTCGCCGCGCGATCACTTGAACGGCGAACGACTCGCCGCCAAGGGATGGGATGAAACCCATCCTCCCACGGCGAATCGAATGGCGCCGAAATCGCGTCATCTTGCTGGCGCTGTCACTGCGCAACCGATGATCAATGGCGCATTACGCGAGCGAACACCGACGCCCGTCTGTAACCCGGCGCTGGGGCAAGACCAGATCGGCGCCGTCGAAAACGCTACGCACAATGATGTTGACGAAGCCTGCAACGCCGCTTTGGACCATGCAGCCGAATGGGCGGCGACGCCAGCCTTAGAACGCGCAGCAACGTTGCGGCGAGCGGCCGATCAGTTAGAATCTGACGGCGAACGCTTTATGGCGCTTGCAGTATTCGAGGCCGGCAAAAGCTGGCCGGACGCCATTGCTGAAGTGCGCGAAGCAGTCGACTTTTTACGATACTACGCCGATCAATGCCTTTCATTAAAGGGTGAGCCACTCGGTGTAACGGCATGCATATCACCTTGGAATTTCCCGTTGGCGATCTTTCTCGGGCAAGTGAGCGCCTGTCTCGCGGCCGGTAATGCGGTGATCGCAAAGCCCGCCGAACAAACACCGCTGATTGCATTTGAAGCAGTTAAACTACTGCACAAAGCGGGCGTACCGGGCGGCGCTTTGCACTACTTGCCCGGAGACGGAGAAAGCGTCGGCGCACCTCTTGTCGCGCACAGGGCCATTTCCGGCGTTGTCTTTACGGGTTCCACGCCAGTGGCGCAGGCGATCAAGAAAAGCCTTGTGAAGAACGGCAAACATGACGCGACCTTGATTGCCGAAACCGGCGGTATCAACGCCATGATCATCGATTCAACAGCCTTGCTCGAACAAGCCGTAACGGATGTTTTGTCCTCGGCTTTTCAAAGCGCCGGTCAGCGATGCTCAGCTTGCCGTGTCGTTTGCGTGCAAGAGGACATCGCTGATCGTTTCGAAGAGATGCTCGCGGGCGCCATGGCCGAACTTACGACCGGCGATCCGGCGCGGCTGAGTACAGATGTCGGGCCCGTGATAGACGAGGAAGCGCAAAACAACATCCAGTCGCACATCGACGGGATGCGAAGTAGCGCGAAACTGATCGCGCAATCGCCAGATGTGGTTGATGACTTGAAGGGGACGTTCATTCCTCCTGTTGCTTTTGAATTCGCAAAACTTAGCGATTTAAAACGCGAAGTCTTTGGACCTGTTTTGCATGTCGTCCGCTATCAGGCGGATCGACTAGATGCGCTGGTCGATGAAATCAATCAGCTTGGGTTTGGGCTGACTCTTGGCGTACACACACGTGTTGACGAGACCATGGAACGCATCGCGCAGCGTGCGCGTATCGGGAACACATATGTAAACCGTAACCAGATTGGCGCTGTTGTTGGCGTGCAGCCATTTGGCGGCGAAGGATTGTCCGGCACCGGCCCGAAGGCGGGCGGGCCATACTACGTTGGCGCACTACAGAAACGAATCCGTCCGGAAGGGAGTGACACTCTACGGATATCCGATCGGCCATTGACCGAATCCGAGAAGGAAGCACTCAACGCAGCCGACGCTTCTTACTTTACAATGGACAACAAAAAACTGCGGGGCGACTTGTTCCTAAAACTTGACGAACAAGTCGCAAACGGCGGGTCATCAATACTCGCGGACGGAAAACATATATATGAGAAGCACTTTGCTTCGCCGGTCGAACTGCCGGGACCGACAGGCGAGTCGAATACGTTGAGGTTGCGCGCCAGAGGCGTCGTCTTGTGTCTCGGCGGTGGAGAAGAGAATAACGAAGCGATTTACCGACAGATTGCGCTGGCGATCGCAGCGAGAAATACAGTGTTGGTTGACCGCAAGCTCTTCGGCGAACGAACAGAAAATGCACGCAATATGGCTCTATACGGAGTCTATTTCATCGATCTTTCAGGTGGCGCGCCACGGTCGCTGCTTCTTGATGATCGCGTGCGCGCTGTCGCCTATGACGGCGGGTCGGCGGGTCGCGCTGCCCTTGAAGCCGTCTTAGCGGAGCGCAAAGGCGCCATCATTCCGCTTCTTTCAAGCCAGGACGACGCATGGAGATATGCGACAGAGCGCACGCTTACTATTAACACCACGGCTGCAGGCGGCGACGTGCGACTTTTGTCGCTCGCCGAATAGGGTTAATCTGTTGGAGAAAGTGCGAAAATCCCAAGTTTGTCGCAGAGATCGGGCCTTTCACCGCAATGACTCTTGCCATTTGGAAAGGCGCGCCGTCCCTTCATGGATGAGAAAGAGCACGAATTGATGACCTCCGTCGAAATGACAGCTGCGCAGGACGCGGGCCCTTTTATCGAAGCGCCGGGCCGAGCGCGGCGCTGGATGAACTGGCTATTCGCCAACAAGGACAGGATGTTTTGGGTCCTGCAAGTTGTCGGCTGGGTCGGCTTCTTTTTCCTGCATATCTTGTCTGTTTCGACCTTCGTCGCCGGGCGTTCTCTTGATTCTCTCGTTTATTCTTTTGCATCATCGCTAATTGGTTTTTTGACGACGAGCATTTTACTGCGACCCATTTATCGGATCGCACGGCGTCAGGGGCCCGCGCTTCTCCTCATCATCGCCATGACGACAACCATTATCATGGCCGTCGCGATGTCTGCGATGAAAGTACAGACCTTCAGCCTAATCTTCGGCGACGCCTGGCGCGTTACGCGCGGTGAAGCGATTGGCACAACCAATTTTCTGTTCCTGATTTTACCCGATCTTCCACCCAACCTCTTTCTCCTTATGTCCTGGGCTGGGTTTTATTTCGGCATCAATTACTATTTAAGGCTTAGGAACGAAACCGAACGGGCGCTTTTGTCCGCGCGCCTTGCCGACCAGGCGCAACTCAAAATGTTGCGATACCAACTTAATCCGCATTTTCTGTTCAACACGCTTAACGCAATCTCTACGCTGGTATTGGAGGAAGACTCCAAACAAGCGAACGGCATGTTAACGCGGTTGTCAGCCTTCCTGCGCTATTCCCTTGATAGCGATCCTCTGCAGAAAACGACGCTGTCCGAAGAAGTTCGCGCGTTACAACTTTACCTTGATATTGAAAAAACCCGTTTCACAGACAGACTGACCGTGGATTTCGATATCGACGATGACGCCCAAAATGCGATGGTGCCGTCATTGATCCTGCAGCCGGCTATCGAAAACGCCATAAAATACGCTATTGCAAAGATGGAAAGCGGCGGCGTCATCAAGATCACCGCCAAGCGCGAAGGAAAAATGCTTCGCATGCAGGTTTGCGATAACGGCCCCGATGCGCCAGAAGATCCAACAGCGCTCTTGCGCAATGCGACCACAGGTGTCGGTCTCGTTAACATGCGTGACCGTCTTTCGCATCTATATGCAGAGCGATGCGAATTCAAATTATCGCATATGGAGCCGCAAGGTTTATGTGTTGCTTTAAGAATACCGTTCGAAAGAAAGGGTGATGGAAATGACTGATGACAAAATCAGAGTCATTCTGGTGGACGATGAACCGCTCGCCTTACGCGGATTGAAACACCGCCTCAGTGAATTTCCCGAAATTGAAATCGTCGCCGAATGCGCAAACGGACGCGAAGCCGTTAAAACGATACGAGAAAAATCGCCTGATCTTGTATTTCTAGACATACAAATGCCGGGGCTCGACGGATTTGGCGTCGTCCGAGCGCTGATCGGCGGACCGGCGCCCTTGTTCGTGTTCGTAACGGCCTATGACAAATACGCCATTGACGCGTTCGAAGCGAATGCGCTCGATTACATCGTCAAGCCGGTCGAAGAAGAGCGCTTGAAAGACGCGATCCATCGTGCGCGCGAAGCCATGAAATCGAAAGCGGCGGCGAACCGCGAGTCACAATTGGTGGAACTGCTTGCGTCGCTAAGCGATGACGAACGCGACCGCATTAAAGAACTCATCGAGGGACCAGCCTGGTCGGAAAAGGAGCGTTATGCGGAGCGGCTATCCTTCAAGGATGGTTCTAAGGTTGTCGTTTTGAACGCCGATGAAATTGAGTGGATCGACGCTGCTGGCGATTACATGTGCATTCACGCCGGCGGAAAAACACACATTGTTCGCGAAACGATGAAAGCGTTGCAGAAGCGACTTGATCCGTCGCGTTTTCAGCGCGTGCATCGATCAGCAATCGTGAACGTCTCAAAGGTCAAGGAACTTCACCCGCATTCCAACGGTGAATATTTCCTGACGCTGGAAAATGGCGGCGAGCTAAAGCTGTCGCGCTCCTACAAGGATGTCGTCGCACGGTTTTTATAGCAATAGCATTTATTCTGTATACGAATAATTACTACACCTCAGACAGGACCCATTCGGCGACGTCATTACAACTCTTGTCGCCGCCAAGGTCTGCTGTTCTAGCGCCTGCGCTGACGGCGCGTTCGACGGCGCGCTCAATCGCTTGCGCCGCCGCGTCATGCTCAAGACTATAACGGAACATCATTGCGACACTAAGAATGGCGCCGACAGGATTGGCGGCGCCTTTGCCGGCGATGTCAGGCGCAGATCCGTGGATCGGCTCGTAAACGCCAATGCGCCCCGCCCCCAGCGACGCCGAGGGCGACAGGCCGATTGAGCCCGCGATCACTGACGCCTCATCGCTTAATATGTCGCCAAACATGTTTTCCGTCAGCACAACGT
>JANQOV010000070.1 GCA_028285645.1 Hyphococcus sp. | reverse complement strand
ATTCGCCCCTGGACCCGCGACATTCTTCGGAACCGGTCTTATCGGCTCGTTCCTGACGATGTTTTTCGGCGCCACCGGACCGATCGCCGCCACTATGCTTGGCGCCACAAAGCTCGGCCGGCTCAACATCGTCGCAACCCACGCTGCTTGCATGGTGCTGCAGCATGGACTCAAAATCGCTGTGTTTGGCTTGCTTGGTTTCGCTTACGGCCCATGGGCCGTGTTTATTTTCTTCATACTGATTGCCGGATTTGCAGGAACAGCGCTCGGCACGCGCTACTTGCGGACCATGCCCGAGAATACGTTTAAGCGCGGCTTTAAATTTCTGCTGACGGCGATCGCAATTTATCTGCTTGTCGCAGCTTTGTGGTCGCTCAGAACAGGTTGAAGGACGAGCCGACCACGCCAACCGGCCAGCGGCCGAACTCAAAGAGTTGGAATTTTGCCGCGAAAGGATGCTGGTCCGCCTCGAATTCAGGATCATGGGCGGCGATCAACGCCAGCGCTGCGCCATGAGCCGCTTGCACCGCTGCGCCGACCGCTAACGTGCGCGCTGCATCATCTTCCATGTCCCAGATAAAGGACGCCTGCTCCATCGCTTCCTTCGCCGGCGCGGACACTTTATCGGCAATCAAGGTCATGCCGATGCGCAAGGCTTCTTCCGACATGAGCTCAAGCGCCCGAGCCGTCAGGTCGGCGCGTTGTAATTCTTCTGCTTCCCAGGCCGGACTTTGCCAGTCGAGACTTTCCGACGCTGCAGCAGCGTCCTCCCAGTCTACCAAAATAGCGATATCGGCTTCCGGGAATCCAAGGCCATCGAGATACGCCTCAGCGGCGGCCCTGGCGCCGGGGGTCAATGGCTCGCCCATATTCGCGAACCACGGAATGCGGTCGAGGGATTTTGCAAATCGCGACAGCGCCGCAAGGCCCGGCAACTCCCGCTCAAGCTCTTCCAGTTCGCTGTCATCCATAGATCACCTAATCAAAGCGCCAGGCCGTTGATTCCCAATAGTAAAAAAGGCGCCCGACCTTTCTCAAGGTCGGGCGCCAAGCTGCGCTGTTGCGCCTACGCCGGGAGGGGATATTCCGGCGACGCGGTCGGCAATCGGGCCTGCAAGCGGGGGGGCAACGCCGGCCCGACATTGCGCCTTTCGCGTACTGTTACATTAACGCCTCAGTGAGGAGATTTTCAATAGGGTTGACAAAAAAAAGCTTGCCTGTGTCTCTGTGACAAAATCACCGTTTTTGGGCGTTCCGCCACATTTTGCTAATTTTTAAGGAAATCGCCGCCGGCCTCAGGAACCCGAAACAGCCGGTTGGCCAGCTTCATTCCCGTCGCAACGTCGCTCAACGTGACCTCGGTTATGCCGTTCTGGAGGTCCCGAACCACCCAACGAG
This sequence comes from Hyphococcus sp., assembly GCA_028285645.1. Taxonomy (GTDB): domain Bacteria; phylum Pseudomonadota; class Alphaproteobacteria; order Caulobacterales; family Parvularculaceae; genus Hyphococcus. The sequence goes on along the minus strand of JANQOV010000070.1, from coordinate 20,916 downwards.
TGAGGCTGATATCCGGAGCGCTGGCGATGATGGTTAACTCGCCTTCGGTTTCATCATCTTCCGACGCGAAGGTCACAGCAAAGTTATCGAACCCGCGATCAACAGAGACCACTCTTGCGTCTTCAAGATCGACCTTCTTGCGCAACAAAAACTTCAGCGGGGTTTGTCCGACCGGGTAGGAATCCGTCGTCTCCAGCGCGTCATCGCGGACATAAACCATGCCGCCATTTGCGACGATCAAAAGCGGCGTCGGGTCGTCATATTCAAACCTCAAAAAGCCCGGCCGGCGCAGATAAAATCGCCCGGTAGACGCAGCGCCTGATGGCGAGACCTGCCTGAAATCGCCCTGTAACGTATCCAGCGCTTCAAGGTATTCGGTCAGCTTTGTAACAATGGCGTCGTCACTCTCGCCCTCAAACACCAAAGGCTTATCGAGCGGAAGTTCTTCAGCTGCCGATTCGCTTTCGGCAGACGGTTGGGTTTCCGGTTCGGGATCAACTTGCGCGACGACCATCGGCGCGACAGCAGGCAAAGGCGCGTCGCTTTCAACTGACTGTTTGGCGGATGCAGGCGCAACCGCAGACGCCAGCACGATCGGCGCAGGCTGCGCCTCGGCAAGCGGCCGCGCCGCCAATACCCCATCCAAGCAAACAAGGGAGATAGCAGACATAAGAGTAATATTCATAACGCCTTCCCAACACACATGTTTTCGCGGCGGCCACGCAGCCGCCAAGGCCTCATAGCTAGTTTTCGCTCGTGACGAAAGAAAGCCGGGTTCTGGGCGGAGTTGCGGCGGCGCCTACACGAATATGTGATCGCTGTTATTTGCGCGCGCCGAGGATCGCGTAAGGCCCGCCCTTTTCGAGGGCGCGTTGATAGGCCGGTCGCTCATGGATGCGATCGAGAAACGCTGCGATCCGCGGACGGGCTGCGCCGTCGCCGCGAGAGGCCATCGCCTCCAGCGGAAAACTCATAATGATGTCGGCGCCCGTCATCACGTCCCCAGCAAACCATTCGGATTTGCCAAGCTCGTCTTCAATGAAGTCGAAATGCAGCTTGAGCTGCGGATCGATGAAGGCGTCCTGCACGCCTTTTGAGATTTTTTTTGCGACAGGTTTCGCAAAGAATGGCATCGGCGCTGTCGCCATTCGGGTTGTGATCAGCTTCAACAACAGCGGCGGAAACGCCGAACCTTCCGCATAGTGAGTCCAAAAACGATAGCGATGAAACGCCTCCGACCCCGTGGGCGGGCGCAGGCGCGCGTCATCATATTTGTCGATCAGATATTCGATGATGGCGCCGGTCTCGGCCACAACGAAACCGTCATCATCAATCACTGGCGATTTGCCCAAAGGGTGAACCGCCTTCAGTTCCGGCGGCGCAAGGCTCGTTTCCTTATGACGCTCATACCGCTTGACGGCATAATCGCAACCCAATTCTTCGAGCAGCCACAGGACGCGTTGAGACCGCGAATTTTCAAGGTGATGGACAGTGATCATCGCACTTCATCTTTCTGTTCACGACAGTGACTGCAGCGCCTCGACAGAAAAGTCCATCAGTTCGTCATGACGGCTTTCGCGAATTTTGTTGACCCACTGAGGATCCCTTAACAGCGCCCGGCCCACTGCAATCAGATCAAACTCATTACGCTCCATGCGCTCAATCAGATTATCAAGGCTCGCGGGTTTTGAACTTTCGCCGGTGAAAGCGGCCGTAAATTCGCCAGAAAGGCCCACAGAGCCGACCGAAATTGCAGGTTTACCGGTCAGTTTTTTGGCCCATCCGGCGAAATTTAGGTTGGAACCGTCAAACGTCGGCTCCCAGAATCGCCGCTGCGAACAATGAAACGCGTCGATACCAGCGTCGACTAGCGGCGTCAGCCAGGCTTCCAATTCCTCCGGCGTCTTCGCTGCCATCGCTGCATAGTCCTGCTGCTTCCACTGCGACAGACGAATGATCAGCGGGAATTCCGCGCCGACGACGCTGCGCGCGCGGCGGGTAATCTCACACGCAAACTGCGTGCGCCCTTTCCAATCGCCACCCCATTTATCCTCGCGGAGATTGTTCTCGGCCCAAAAAAAACTGTCGATCAGATAACTGTGGGCGCCGTGAAACTCGACGCAATCAAAGCCGAGTTGCTTGGCTGCGACCGCAGCATCGACAAACTCCGTTATGGCTGTTTCGATTTCCGCATCGGTCATCGGCTCCCACAAGACTTTGTCAGGAGTTTTAAATCCCGACGCTGACCAGGACGGCACATCGGGATGTTCAGATTTTGAAGGGTTGCGAAAAGGCCCTTCATGCCAAAGCTGCATGCCGATTTTGCCGCCCGCTTCATGGACCCCTTCAACGACGCGCGCCCAACCCGCCTTGGCCTCGTCGGTGACAATATTCGGCACATTCGGCGTGCCCGTGGCGGTGGTCGTGTTGGGTGAGACCCCTTCGGTTAAGATGAGCCCAACCCCGCCTTCAGCGCGCCGGCGATAGTAGCCAGCCACATCTTCCCCGGGAACGTGTCCTGGCGAAAAGCTGCGCGTCATCGGCGCCATCACAATGCGGTTGGGTAGGCTTAACGAGGCAAGTTCAAACGGCTGGAACAGTACATCAGGGTTGGCGGACATAAATTCTCCTTGGCGCAACGTTGCAGGCGAAGCCATACATAATGGGTTCCCGGCAAAACGCACGTCGGGATAACAGCGCTGGCGCTTGCCTTTAGAAGTACTATAAGGCCGCTATGAAATTCCTCGACCGCACAAAAATCTATGTTCAAAGCGGCAAGGGCGGCGACGGGTGTCTGTCCTTCCGGCGCGAGAAATTTGTCGAGTTCGGCGGCCCTAATGGCGGCGACGGCGGCGCCGGTGGTCATGTCTGGGCGGAGGCGGTTGAAAACCTCAATACGCTGATCGACTACCGCTTCCAACAACATTTCAAGGCCAAGCCAGGCCGACCGGGCGAAGGCTCCAATCGCACCGGCGCTGACGGCGAAGACGTCGTCATCAAGGTGCCCGTCGGTACGGAAATCTATGAAGAAGACGAAGACACGCTGATCGCTGATCTTGATGAACCGGGCATGCGGGTATTACTCGCAAAGGGCGGCAATGGCGGGTTCGGCAACGCTCGCTTCAAATCCTCCACCAATCAGGCACCCCGCCGCGCCAATCCAGGCCAGCCCGCCGAACACCGGACGATTTGGCTACGGCTTAAGCTTATTGCCGACATCGGTCTTATCGGATTGCCGAATGCGGGCAAATCGACCTTTCTTGCTGCGGTTTCAGCCGCAAAACCTAAAATCGCCGATTATCCGTTCACGACGCTTCATCCTGGTCTTGGCGTCGTACGCCTTGGCGAAGGCCAGAGTTTTGTCATCGCAGACATCCCCGGTCTTATCGAAGGCGCCCATGAAGGCGCAGGCATTGGCGATCGCTTTTTGGGTCATGTGGAACGCTGTGCGGCGCTCTTGCACCTTGTTGATGGAACGCAGGACGATGTTGCCCGAGCCTACCGCACCGTCCGCGGCGAACTTGCGTCTTACGGCCATGGCCTTGCGGACAAGAAAGAAATAGTTGCACTGACGAAGGCCGACGCGCTTAACGAAAACGAGATTGAAGACAAACAAAAGGCGCTTAGCGCAGCAGCAGGCCGTAAAACTCACGTGATCTCAGCCGCCGCCAATATCGGACTAAAGCCGCTGCTGGGCGAGCTTGCAGCGACAGCCCAAGCACCCGGCGGCGAAGAAGAATACCAGGATGAAACCACGGATGCTGGTTGGACGCCGTAAGCGGCATTTCCCCACGCAAACCAGTGAAATCCCTGAAAACCATGGTAATTCCGCCAACGACGCTTATTTAGGCGGGCAGTGATGTTTGAGATCGACCCGGTATGCCGCAGCAGCAACGGAACCCGATTTGCCTGAATTCGAGCCCCCATATCGCCGCCGCATCGGTCTGCTTGGCGGTTCTTTTAATCCGCCTCACGCAGGCCATCGCGAGATATCGCTTGCGGCGCTAAAGCGGCTGAAGCTGGATGCGGTTTGGTGGATCGTCACCCCCGGAAGCCCCTTGAAGGACGAAAATCTCTATGCGCCTTATGAGGCGCGGCTAGCAAAAGCGCGGCGCACAGCCAATCATGAAGACATCGTCATCAGCGATTTCGAGCAGCGGCATAATCTTCAGTATACGGTTGACACAATCGAGCGCCTGCAGTTTCTTAATCCCAGCATCCGCTTTGTCTGGATCATGGGCGCCGACAGCTTTGCCGAATTCCACCGCTGGAAGGATTGGCATAGGATAGCGGAGCTTGCGCCGCTTGCCGTGTTCAACCGGCCAGGCTATCGCGAAGAAGCCTTGTCCGGAGAGGCGGCGGCGCTGCTTAAGCCCATGCGGCGCGACGAAACCGAAGCGGCGACATTGCCCGACCTCGAACCGCCATGCTGGATATATTTTTCCGAGACTGACAATCCACTGTCATCAACGGCGATTAGAAACGCTAAAACATCAGGAGAAGACCCCACCACGTGACTGATCTGACAGCGCCTTACGGACCGCTCGCCTATTTTCTCGATCTTCATCCAGATGCCGGCGATTTCCTTGGCGAGGCGCTGGAGGGGCTGGGCGCGAACCCGAAACGCATTTCACCAAAATGGTTCTACGATGAGCGCGGCTCCAAGATCTTCAACAAGATCACCGAGTTGGAGGAGTATTACCCGACACGAACGGAAAAATCCCTCTTCCTGAACAACGCCGAGGAAATCACCGCCGCAATCGGCGCTGGCGCGGCGATTTTTGAATACGGGTCCGGCTCCAGCGAAAAAGTGGAATGGCTCGTTAATGGCGTTAAAGACGCCGCCGCCTATATCGCGATGGATATATCTCGCGATCACTTGATAGAAAGCGCCTCTGAGCTTGCCGGCGTGTTGCCAACACCCGTCGCCGCCATCTGTGCGGATTTTCTGGAAAGCGTTTCCTTGCCAACGGATGTTCTTCCGCCTCCGGTTCACATGCTGGGCTACTTTCCCGGATCAACCATTGGCAATATGACGCCTGCTGTCGCGCAAACTTTTTTGAACAACGCCAGCAAAACCCTGGGTCCCGGCGCGCAGTTCCTTATTGGCGTTGATCTAGAAAAAGAAAAGCCGATGCTGGAAGCCGCGTATAATGACGCGCAAGGCGTGACGGCGGAATTCAATCTCAACCTCTTGCACCGGATGAAACGCGAATTGGACGCGGGATTAGACATAGACGCGTTCGAACATTTTGCGTTTTACAATGAGAACGACCGCCGAATAGAAATGCATCTTCGCGCAACGCAGGAAACAATCATCACCATTGGCGATGCGGCGTTTCAATTTGAGAAGGGCGAAACGCTGCATACGGAAAACTCGCACAAATACTCCATTGAGGGCTTCTGCGACCTCATCGGTCCGACCCCCTGGCGTATGGTTAACGCCTGGACTGATCCCAAGGGCTGGTACGGAGCGTGCCTTTTGAGCAACAGACAATCGCCTGATGAGCGCTTGGAGCGCCGCTAGAAGCATATTATATTTGTCGTGTGGGCCAGTTGCCCGCGTTGCATATGGAGAGCGAAGCTGAATTCTGAGCTAGGTATGGCGGCGACCTCAAAAGCCGCGTTAAAGGTTGTTGGAAACGACGACCAATCGGCTGAAAGTCAATCGGCAAAAGAGCGTGAAAGCCTTGAGGGGCTTGCGCCAGAAGCCCGCAGCCAAAAACTTCAATCGATCATTCTAAGCGAACTTGACGATGACAAGGCGGAGGACGTCGTGTGCATCGACCTTGCCGGCAAATCTGACATTGCCGACGCGATGATTGTCGCTTCCGGCAGATCGCAGCGTCATGTGGGTGCGATGGCGGACAAGCTGGTGCGGCGGTTGAAAGAGGTCGGCTTCGGGCGGGCGCGGGTCGAGGGACAGCCAGCTTGCGACTGGGTGCTGATCGATGCGGAAGACGTCATCGTACACCTGTTTCGCCCTGAGGTTCGCGCGTTTTACAATCTCGAACGGGTCTGGTCAGAGGCCGCTCGCGCGCCAGTGCAACTAGACGCTTGATGACGAGATTTTAACGTCGTCTTCAACGGCGTTCGACGAGAGCCGCAGCCATGCGACTTACCATCGCCGCCATCGGCAAATTGAAAACAGGCCCTGAAGCGGACCTCATACAGTCATATCAAAAAAGATCGGCAGGCATTGGTAGAACGCTCGGCTTTTCCGGGCTTGAAATCACTGAGGCGGAAGCGCCAAGTTCGCTAGCAGGAAAAAAAAGACAGGCGCACGAAGGCGCGTTGCTACTCAGGGCGGCATCCAGCGGCGCGCGCTTGGTTGCACTAGACGAACGCGGTCAAAACGTCACAAGCCAAGACTTCGCCGCTCTGCTCGCCAATTTAAGGGATCAGGGAACATCGAATCTTGTTTTTGTCATCGGCGGCGCGGACGGGCTCTGTGCATCAGTGACCGCAAAAGCGTCTCGGACTATCTCATTTGGCGCCGCAACCTGGCCGCACTTGCTTGTCAGGGTCATGCTGACGGAGCAAATATATCGCGCCATGACAATTCTTGCCGGTCACCCCTATCATCGCGCATGAACAGCGTTCGGACAGCTCTTTTTGTAGTTCTGGCAAGCGCAACCGCCTGCTTGGCGCCAAGCGTTGCGCAGCCGCCCCCCGATGCAACAGAGCTTGAAGAGATCGAACGGCGCCTGAAATCCCGCGCCGAAGAAGAAAAGCGGCTGCGTCGCGAAGCCGAGGAACGCGAACAGGAGGCGGCGGCGCTGCGGCACCGTCTCATAGAGACTGCAAACTCACTGCAGGAAGCAGAACGCGAGATAACCCGGCTTGAGGACTCGATCGCCAAGCTGGAGGTTGAAAAGGCCGATGCGGACACGGCCCTGCGCGCGGAAAGCGAAAATTTGAGCGCCGTTCTAGCAGCGTTGCAGTCGCTGGAATTGTCGCGCCCGCCGGCTCTCCTCGTTTCGCCGGAAGATGCAAACAAGGCGGCGCGTGCAGCCATGTTGCTTTCGGACGCGGCGCCCGAAGTCGAGGCGCGCGCGGCGCAATTGCGCGAGGCAATTGAGTTGCTGGCGTCTTTGTCTGCGGAACTGACAGCTGAACAAAACCGCTATCAAGAAACCAACCAAGCATTGGCGGCGCGACGCGATGTGCTTTCCGAACTTCTTGAAGCCAAAGAAAAAGAGCGTGATGTCGCAGCACGGCTTGCAGCGACCGCACAAAGGGAGACTGCAAAGCTTGCAGCCCGCGCCACAAACCTTCGGGAAGTGGTGCGGCGACTTGAACGCCTGGCCCATTCGGTAACGCCCCGCATCAAGCCGGCGCCGCCAGAGCGAGCCGTCGCTGCTGCGCCCAGTCCTGCCCCGCAAACCCGTGCAATCCGCCGTAAAGCGCCAGAGCCGTTCATCACCGCCAAGCGCTTTGCCGACGCCCGCGGAGCGTTGCGCCCGCCGGTCACGGGCCGCATCATTGGCCGCTACAACGCCGCCCGCCCGGAGGGTGGTCGTTTCGAAGGATTAAGGTTTTCGACAGCCAATCAGGCGATTGTGACCGCCCCATTCGAGGGTCGCGTGGTTTTTGCAAGGGACTGGCAGCCCATTGGAAATCTTATAGTTCTGGACGTTGGCGGGGGCTTCCATGTACTATTAATGGGTGTCGGCGCGATCCTGGTGGAGGAAAGCCAGAAGGTCGCAGCGGGCGAGCCTGTCGCCGAAATGGCGGGCGGCGGCGCGGGTCTGGATCTAGAGATCCGAAAAAATGGAGAGCCGGTTAACCCCGCATTGTGGCTTTCCAGGAAAAGTATCGAGGAAATGGCTTACTAGGCCATGGAATTAAGGTGTTGATAATGAAACGACTGAAAAGCCGCGTCCGTCGCCGGACAGAACCAAGAACCTATTCTGCAGGCGCTATGGCGTTATCTGCAATTGGGGGCGCGCTAGTTTTCGGCGCATTGGTCAGCGCTGGTTTCGCAAGACCTTCAATTTCCGCCGACACGTTCCGCCAACTCGATCTGTTTGGCGAGGTCTTTGAGCAAGTTCACGAGAATTACGTTTCGGACCCTGACGATTCCGAGATGATCAAGGGCGCAATCGACGGCATGCTGTTAACCCTTGATCCTCACTCAAGTTACATGACTGCTGATGACTTCCAGTCCATGCAGGAACAAACCCGCGGCACCTTTGCCGGACTTGGCATTCAAGTGACCATGGACAATGAAGGGCCCGATAAGGGCTTTGTGAAAATCGTCTCGCCGATTGACGACACGCCTGCGGCGCGCGCCGGTCTCAAGACTGATGACTTAATTGTCGAAATTGACGGCGAACCTGTCCTTGGCATGTCGCTCGACGAAGCCATCACCAAACTTAAGGGCGAGCGCGGCACCCGCGTTGATATCGCTGTGGTGCGCAATCGCGAGGAAAAACCGTTTGATGTTTCCATCGTCCGCGACATTGTCACCGTGCAATCCGTGACTTGGCGTGCGGAAGGAGACCTCGGTTACATCCGAATATCCACCTTTAGCGAACAAACGGAAGATGGTCTCAAAAAGGCAGTCCGCGCCTTGAAAAAAGAAATTCCCGGCGGACCGAGAGGCTTGGTGCTCGACATGCGCTCCAATCCAGGCGGACTTCTTGACCAATCAGTTGCAGTCGCCGACGCGTTTCTTGACGGCGGCGAGATTGTCTCCACACGCGGCCGCCGCGCCCGCGATACGCTGCGCGAAATGGGCCGGCCCGGCGAGCTCCTCGCGGGCAAGCCAATCATCGTCCTTATCAATGGCGGATCGGCGTCAGCGTCTGAAATCGTCGCCGGCGCGCTCCAGGATCGCAATCGCGCGCTGTTGCTAGGCACCAAGAGCTTCGGCAAGGGCTCCGTTCAAACCGTCATCCCGCTGCAAAACGGCCTGCAAGGCGCGCTGAGGCTGACAACGGCGAAGTATTACACGCCCTCCGGCCGCTCCATCCAGGCGCTGGGCATTGTCCCCGATATCCGCATGCCGGTTATCTATGAGGGGCAGGAGGAAGTGGCGACGCGGCCCGGCGAAAAGGATCTGCCAAACGCCTTGTCAGCGGAAGACGAAGAGGCAGAAGAGACGGTCGCAGCCGCTGAGGAAGTCGTTGAAGACGAAGACGGCCTGCCGCCGGTGGAACCGGTGCAATGCGGCAAGGAAGAGGACGGCTCTTATGAGGATTGCCAATTGAACCGGGCCCTTGAAATCCTCGCAGACGCTACGGCCTATCGGCAATTGCTTGCCAGCGCTGGCGAAGCCCGGGCGCAATAAGGATTTCATTGAACATCATTCGGGGCGGCGTGTCTGACCGGCAGGCCGCCCCGTTTCCATTCCGTTAACCACAATCTTTCTAAGTTCGGCGTCAAACAGTGGGCATCTGGGCGGCATGATCATGCCGCCCTGAGTTTGGACGTCATGGCAAGCTATCGACAACGGCGTGTTCGAATACCGGTCCTAAGCCGCCTCACAGTGGCCTGGCTGGGCTCGCTGGCGGCTGTGGTCGGCCTTGCTGGATTTGCATTCATGGCCGGCCGGGGCGATCCGCCAGAAAAAGTGGCGCTGAAAATCGAAGCCCTTGAACGCATAGCGCCGCCAATCGCCAGCAGTCAGCCCAACACACAAGCACAGGACCTTCCCTTACGCGGCGCTGAGGGCCTTACGCTTGCTGCTGCGCCGGTATTGCGCGATGGCGATGCGCCAGGCGTTATTACCATAAGACCGCGGGCAGAGGGCTTAGACGCCGACGATTTCCTGCTTTATGCGGAAGATGACCACGGCTTCGGCGGTACTCAAATTGATGAGGACCTCGCCTTTACCGAAGACGATATCGTCATCACAATCGCTGGCGGCGCCCGCGCCGCATCTCCCGTCAACGCCTCAGCGGTACTGCCGGCAAGACCGATGCCGATTCCCGATCCCGACCCGCGGCTCCTGCAGTCAACGCCCCTCGGCAAGATCCCGCGTGTCAGCGCCGATGGACGCAAAGCCGCCAACTATTATGCAAGGCCCTTTGAGGGCGGCGCATCGGCGCCCAAAGTCGCCATCATCATCGGCGGGCTCGGCCTCAACACCAGAATCACGGAACGTGCGATTGACGAATTGCCGCCGGAGGTTTCGCTGGCTTTTGCGCCCTACGCCAAGAATCTTGAATTTTGGACGCAAAAAGCGCGGAATGCAGGCCACGAAGTGTTGATCGAACTGCCTATGGAGTCTCACAGCGCAAACCAGGCTGCGTTGGGCGCAGCAGCGCTCCTCACATCACGCTCGCCAGAAGAAAATCTGCAACGTCTTGATTGGCTGTTGTCACGGTTTGGCGGCTATTTCGCCGCCACCAATTATATGGGTGGCAAGTTCGCCGCTGATGATGCTTCGTTGTCGCCGGTGCTGGCCCGGCTTCGCGATGCGGGCGTTGGCTATATTGACGATACCGGCGCGGCAAAGACGGCGGGCGCTAAGTCCGGCGCCCTATGGACGTCGGTCAATCGCATGATACCGCCTGCCCCTGATGCATCTGGCGCCTCCAAAGTGCGCCGGGAGTTGACCGCGCTGGAAAAAATCGCCGCCCGCGACGGCGCAGCCCTTGGCAAAACCTACGCTTACGCGTCCACGATTGACGAAATTACCGCCTGGGCGGATAGCCTTGGTGACAGACAAATCGCCATAGCGCCGGCGTCCGCTGTCTTGCATGACCGCAAAAACGCCCGCTAAGCCCTATGTGGATTTGGCGAAAGCGTAACCGTTCAATGCTGCAGGAAACTTTGCTCCGCAATTATCGGCCGAATGTCGGCGTTGTCCTTTTCAACCACGAGGGCGGTGTCTTTTACGGCCGCCGCGCGAACATAAAAGAACTCGACCCTGAAGACGGCGGCCCGACCTGGCGCTGGCAAATGCCACAAGGGGGCATCGACAAGGATGAAGACCCGCAAGCCGCGGCCTTCCGCGAGCTTAAGGAAGAAACCGGGGTTGTGTCAGTACAACTTCTAACCATGACGCCGGGATGGCTCGCTTATGACTTCCCGCCCGAGTACAAAAAGAGAAAATGGAAAGGCCAGCGGCAAAAATGGGCGGCCATGCTGTTTGAAGGCGACGAAAGCGAGATCGATCTCATCGCAGACGATCATCAGGAATTCGACGACTGGCGCTGGGGCGAACTTGAAGAAGCGCCATCGCTGATCGTACCGTTCAAGCGGAACATTTACGAAGAATTGATGGCGGCGTTTATTCCGCTCAGGGATTATTTGCGGTCCCGCTGAGCGGTGCCAAACCCACGCCTAAAGCGCCGCCTGAAGGTCTTTCAGCCGATCTAGAGATTGCTGGGCGGCGAGCTTTTTGTCGTCCGTGTCCGCATCGGCTACGTCTTCTTCGGCGTCTTTGATGCGCTGCGCGATTGCATCCGCATCAAGCTCCTCGGCAGGCATCGCTTCTTCCGCAAGGACTGTGAGCCCCGCCGGAGAGATTTCCGCAAAGCCGCCGCGCACAAAAATGCGCTTTTCTTCGCCGCCGGTAACGACCCGCACCATGCCCGGCGCCAGCGTCGTCATCATCGGCGCATGGTTCGGCAACACGCCGATCCAGCCTTCAACGCCCGGAATATCGACCTGGTCCGTTTCTGCGGACATCAGCTCGCGCTCCGGCGAGACGAGAGAAAAGTGGAGTTTGTCAGCCATTATTTCCTAAGCCGCTTCCGCCGCCAGCTCACCGGCTTTCTTAATCGCGTCATCGATGGAGCCGACCATGTAAAAAGCCGCTTCCGGCAGATGGTCATACTCGCCTTCGATGAGGCCCTTGAATGACCGCACCGTATCTTCGATCGGCACCTGAATGCCCGGGAAGCCGGTAAAGACCTGCGCCACGTCGAAAGGTTGCGACAGGAAGCGCTCAACTTTCCGCGCCCGCGCAACGACGAGTTTGTCTTCTTCGGAAAGCTCGTCCATGCCGAGAATTGCGATGATGTCCTGCAGCGACTTGTAGCGCTGCAAGATGCCCTGCACGCCGCGAGCGACTTCATAGTGTTCTTCGCCGACAATGCGCGGATCAAGAATACGGCTAGTGGAATCAAGCGGGTCAACCGCCGGATAGATGCCTTTTTCAGAAATCGCGCGGTTCAAAACCGTCGTTGCATCAAGGTGCGAGAACGACGTCGCCGGCGCCGGGTCGGTCAAGTCGTCCGCCGGCACGTAAATCGCCTGCACCGAGGTAATCGAACCTTTTGTGGTCGTGGTAATACGCTCCTGCATGGTGCCCATGTCGGTCGCAAGCGTCGGCTGATAGCCCACCGCTGAAGGAATACGGCCAAGCAGCGCCGACACCTCTGAACCAGCTTGCGTGAAGCGGAAGATGTTATCCACGAAGAAAAGAACGTCCTGGCCCTGATCACGGAAGTGTTCCGCAACCGTCAGACCGGAGAGCGCAACCCGCGCACGCGCGCCGGGAGGCTCGTTCATCTGACCATAGATCAGCGAACATTTGGAGCCGGCGGCGGAGCCGTTGTTTTCCGACGGGTTCTTGTTCACGCCGGATTCGATCATTTCCCAGTAAAGGTCATTGCCTTCCCGGGTGCGCTCGCCAACCCCAGCGAACACCGAATAGCCGCCGTGCACCTTGGCGATGTTGTTAATTAGCTCCTGAATAAGAACCGTCTTGCCGACGCCTGCGCCGCCAAAGAGACCGATCTTGCCGCCCTTAGCGTAAGGGCAGAGGAGATCCACAACCTTGATGCCGGTGGCGAGCATTTCCGCTTCCGTCGACTGCTCGACAAAAGGCGGCGCTTCCTGATGGATGCCACGTTTGGTATTGGTCGTGATCGGCCCCGCCTCATCCACCGGCTCGCCAATGACGTTCATGATGCGGCCAAGGGTTTCATCGCCCACCGGCACAGCAATCGCCTCGCCGGTATCCTTGACTGGCTGACCGCGCACCAGACCTTCGGACGAGTCCATGGCGATGGTGCGGACCGTGTTTTGCCCCAAGTGCTGGGCGACTTCGAGCACCAGGCGGTTGCCCTGATTGTCTGTCTCCAGGGCGTTCAAAATCCCCGGCAGGTGGTCGTCGAATTCAACGTCCACAACGGCGCCGATAATCTGTGCAATACGGCCTTCTTTGCTCATTTCATCTTCCTCACAATTAATCCGTCTACAGCGCTTCAGCGCCGGAGATAATCTCAATCAATTCTTTGGTAATCTGCGCCTGACGCGCGCGGTTATATTGCAGCGTCAAGCTTTCAATCATTTCCCCGGCGTTACGGGTGGCGTTATCCATGGCGGTCATGGAGGCCGCTTGCTCTGACGCTACGTTCTCAAGAAGCGCGCGGAACACCTGCACGGCGACATAGCGGGGCAAGAGCGCGCGCAGGATTTCCTGCTCGTCGGGCTCATAATCGTAAACCGCGCCTTTAAGGTCCGGCGGTTCAATGCCCTCCGGCGCTACCGCAGGAATAATCTGCTGCGGGGTCGGGACCTGGCTTACGACATTTTTGAACTTGCCGTAAAACAGCGTCGCCACGTCAAATTCTTCGTCGTCGAACCTGGAAAGAACTTGCTCGGCGATTTCCTGGGCTTGGGCGAAGCCGATCTGGCGGACTTCCAAAAAATTCGTGCGCCAAACCACCAGCTCCTCATAAAGGCGCTTAAGCTGGTCATAGCCTTTACGGCCAACGCAGATCAGCTTGACTTTCTTGCCTTCGCCCTGAAGCCGGACGATTTCCTCGCGCGCGAGCCTGACGATCGACGAGTTAAAGCCGCCGCAAAGGCCTTTGTCTGCGGTGGCGACGATCAACAGATGCGTTTCGTCCTTGCCGGTGCCCGCAAGCAGCCGCGGCGCATTCGCGTCGCCTTTTGCACTGGCTGAAAGATTGGCGAGCACCGCCTCCATCCGCTCCGTATAGGGACGGGCTTCCGTGGCGCGCTCTTCCGCCCGGCGCAGCTTCGCCGCGGCAACCATCTGTTTCGCCTTGGTGATCTTTTGCGTCGACTTGACCGACGAGATCCGGGTTTTGAGGTCTTTAAGGCTTGGCACTTACGCGGACCCTTTACGCAAAATTCTTCGAAAACGTCTTCAGCGCTTCGTTGAGCTTGTCTTCCGCGTCTTTTTCGAGCTTTCCGGTATCGCGGATAGCGCTCAGAATATCGCCATGATCCGCATGCAACTTACGCAGCCACTCTTCTTCAAAGCGCTGCACGTCGTCTTTGCCGACTTCATCAAGGTAGCCTTGGGTGCCCGCATAGATAACGCAGACCTGTTCTTCCACCTGCAGCGGCGAATACTGCCCCTGCTTCATGAGTTCCGTCAGGCGATCCCCACGGTTGAGGATGCGCTGGGTCGTGGCGTCAAGGTCAGAGCCGAACTGCGCGAAGGCCGCGAGCTCGCGATATTGCGCCAGCTCGCCTTTAATCTTACCGGCGACCTGCTTCATGGCTTTCACCTGGGCGGCGGAACCAACCCGCGACACCGAAAGACCCACGTTCACCGCCGGGCGAATACCTTGGAAGAAGAGGTCCGTTTCAAGGAAGATCTGACCATCGGTGATCGAAATCACGTTGGTCGGAATATAGGCCGAGACGTCGTTCGCCTGGGTTTCAATAATCGGCAGCGCCGTTAGAGAACCCGCCTTATTGTCTTCGTTAAGCTTTGCCGCGCGTTCGAGCAGCCGCGAGTGAAGATAGAAAACATCGCCCGGATAGGCTTCGCGCCCCGGCGGACGACGAAGCAGAAGCGACATCTGACGGTAGGCAACGGCCTGCTTGGAAAGATCATCATAAATGATCAGGGAATGCATGCCGTTGTCGCGGAAATATTCGCCCATGGCGCAGCCAGCAAAAGGCGCAAGGAACTGAAGCGGCGCCGGTTCCGACGCGGTCGCGGCGACAACAATGGAGTATTCCATGGCGCCGTTGTCTTCGAGGGTCTTGACGATCTGCGCCACCGTTGATCGTTTCTGGCCGATGGCGACATAGACGCAATAAAGCTTTTTAGATTCGTCGCCTGATGCGTTGATGTCTTTCTGGTTGAGGATAGTGTCAACGCAAATAGCGGTCTTACCGGTCTGGCGGTCGCCGATTACCAGCTCACGCTGGCCGCGGCCGATGGGGATCATAGCGTCGACGGCCTTGATGCCAGTCTGCATCGGTTCGTGTACGGATTTGCGCGGCAGGATACCCGGCGCCTTCACATCCACCAGTCGGCGCTCGGTTGATTCTATCGGCCCCTTGCCGTCGATCGGGTTGCCGAGGGGGTCGACCACGCGGCCAAGCAGCCCCTTGCCCACCGGCACATCCACAATCGCCTGCGTCCGCTTAACGGTGTCGCCTTCCTTGATCTCCCTGTCCTCGCCAAAGATCACGACGCCGACATTGTCGCTTTCAAGGTTGAGCGCCATGCCCTTCGCGCCATTGGCGAACTCGACCATCTCGCCGGCCTGGACATTGTCGAGGCCATAAACCCGGGCGATGCCGTCGCCGACGCTTAGAACTTGCCCGATCTCCGAGACTTCAGCGTCCTTGCCGAAATCCTTGATCTGTTGTTTCAGGATGGAGGAAATTTCCGCCGCGTTGAGTTCCATAGCCTCAAGCCTCTTTCATCACGGTTTTCAAACGATTGAGTTTTGTCTTCAGGGATGCGTCGATCATCGTAGAGCCGACCTTGACGACAAGGCCGCCAAGCAGGTCCGGATCAACGCGTGTTGCAAGATTAACAGCCTTGCCCACTTGCCGCTCGATTTCGTGGCGCAGGGCTTTAACCTGTTCGTCATTCATGGGTGCAGCGGAAACCGCCTCGGCCGTCACTTCGCCGCGGGCCTTTGCTGCGCGCGCCGCAAACGCCGCGATCATGCCTTCGATGGCGAAAAGGCGCCGGTTCTTGGCGACCAGTTTCAGGAAGTTCGCCGTCAAAGCCTGATAGCTGGCTTTTTCGGCAAGCGCTGTGATCGCATTCATCTGCGCGTCGCGGCCATAAACCGGGCTGCGCAGGAACCCGCGCAAGTCGTCCGATGCGTCGATAGAGGATTGCAGCGCTTTGAGATCAGCCTCAACTTCGGCGAGAGCGCCCGTTTCTTCTGCGAGGTCAAACAAAGCGGCGGCGTAACGGCCGGCGACGCCGACAACACCTTCTTCGCCAGCGGCGGGGGTTTCCTGCGAAGCTGATTGGTCAGCCATCAGCGCTTACATGCTCCCGTTGCAAACAGCGGCGCCGCATGGCGCCGACTAACCTATTGAAATCACATACGAATAGGGGGCCATCGAAGCGCACACGGCCGAACCCCCCGTGCTGAATCCGGCGACGGGTAGCATGGGCCTAGCTGCAACGCAACAAATAGCGGCTGCGGCGGAATGGCGAAGCGGAAGCCTCGCTTGATGCGCTTTGTCCGGCGCTTGCCGAAGACCCGTTAAGGCCCTATCCCCCGCAAGCCTATCGACGCCTTCGCCAGCCCCAGGAAAAAGCCGTCAGTTGCAAAACAACACCCAAATAAAACGACGCTATCACGTGGCCTTCGCCAGTCGGATCGGGGTTGAGGAGACGCGGCGCGGCGTCGCTGCAAGAACACGGCCGCGGCACTTCATGTTGCATGTGGCCGATCTTTTGGACGCAACGGTCTGGGAGCCTGACGAAGAGGCCAAACCGACAAAAAAAACACTGTCGGATTTCGTTCTGAGCACGCCGCCGCCAACAGCGGCGCTGGCCGAAAAAATCGCCGTCGAAGCCAGCAATGAGGACCTTGTCTTCTGCAACAGCGAAGCAATCAGCCTGGCTGTCGCCGCAAGGCTCATAAAGACCAGAAAGCGAACGACGCTTGCGAGCCTCGTTCACAATCTTGAGCGGCCACGCATCAAGCTGTTGATGCGGACAACAGGCGCCGTCAACCGACACGCTGCGCTGTATTGCGTATCGCCCTTGCTCGCCGCCAGCTTAAAAAAGCGATTTGCTGCGAACGGTCCGCATGTCGAACTCATCCGTGAACAGATCGACGACAAATTCTTTACGCCGGGCCCGAGTCGCAAAAAGAAGTCACGCCCGATGATCATCGCCGTTGGCCTAGAGCAGCGCGATTATCATACGCTTGCCGCAGCGACCCGCGACCTCGATCTCGATGTTGCGATCAGTGCTTTTTCAAAGGATGCAAAAGCAACAGCGCGGTCGGCTCCCGAGCAGTTGCCCGCCAATATGGATATCCGGTTTTACGAATGGACCGAACTCGCGCAGCTCTATCGCGACGCTGACATCATTGTGGTTCCGCTCCATCAAAACGGCTATGCGGCGGGGATTACGTCCATTCTTGAAGCGAGCGCCGCCCGGCGACCTGTGATCGCAACGGCAACGGCAGGCCTAAAAGGCGCTTTTGCCGATGAGGAAACGCTGCAATGGGTTCCGCCAGGCAACACAGAGGCATTGCGAAGAAAAATTCAACTCCTGCTGGCCGATATGTCAGCATGCGACACACTAGCCACACGCGCCGCTGAAGCTTACGCTGCTTCCCATACGGAGGACCAAAAAGTAGCGGAAATGGCGGCGCGTTTGAAGGCGCTTTGAATTTGGCGGTTCAGCAACGCGAAAGAAAACGGGCCTTACAAAAATGAATACGGATTGATATCGACCGTCCGGCGCACATTGCTCGGCGTTTTGACCCGCGACAGCCAATCCGACAAATAGGCCTGCAGGCTGACGTCACGGCGCGCCTTCACCAAAAATCGCATGCGCGCGCGCCCTCGAAGCATGTAAATCGGCGCTCTCGCCGGACCCAACACTTCAACGCCATCGCCATTGGGCGCCGCCCTTTTTAATTCTGCAGCTGCGTCAGCCAATGCTTTTTCATCCGTAGACTGTAAAATAATACTGGCAAGCCGCCCAAACGGCGGAAAGGAAAGCGCCCGGCGCCCTTCCGCCTCAGCGGCGAGAAATGCATTGCGATCGCCAGCGGCGATTGCCGCCAATACAGGCTCTTGCGGCTGATAGGTTTGCAACAGCGCGCGTCCGCGCTTTTCCCCTCTACCTGCGCGCCCAGTCACCTGTGTGAGTAGCTGATAGGTGCGTTCGGCAGCCCGCAAATCCCCACCGGCAAGCCCCATATCCGCATCAACCACGCCCACCAAAGTCAGTCCCGGGAAATGATGCCCCTTCGCCGCCATTTGTGTTGCAATTAAAATATCGGTTTCACCTTCGCGCATGGCGTCGAGGGCGGCGCGCATGGCGGCGGGCGACGGCGTTGCGTCTGACGACAGCACCTGAAGCCGTGCATTCGGCCATCGCTGGCGCGCTTCCTCAGCGACACGCTCAACGCCGGGCCCGCACGGGGCGAGCGCATCCACCACCTTGCAAGCGGGACACGCATCCGGTTTGGGCATTGAAAAGCCGGTGTGATGGCAAACAAGGCGGCCAGAAAACCGGTGCTCGACGAGACAAGTATCGGTATTGGGCGCTTTCATACGATGCCCGCAACGCCGGCAAATCGTCAGCGGCGCATAGCCCCTGCGATTGAGAAACAACAGGCTTTGTTCGCCTGCGGACAATGCCTCGTCCACAGCGCGCGTCAGGGGCGGCGACAACCAGGAGCCGGCCGGCGGCGGCGTTTCGCGCAGATCAATAAGCGAAATATCGGGCATCGCGGCGCCCGCGTGCCGGCGCGATAGGCCGACCGCGTCATAACGGCCCTCCCCGACATTGATCACGGTTTCAAGGGATGGCGTCGCCGACGCCAGCACCACAGGGAAACCAGCGCGAGCGCCCCGCAACACCGCCATGTCGCGGGCGTGATAAATAACGCCGTCCTCTTGCTTGTAGGCATTGTCGTGTTCTTCATCGACAATGATCAGTCGAAGATTTGTATAAGGAAGAAACAATGCCGAGCGAGCGCCGACAACCAATCGGGCTTGCCCCTCCGCAACGCGCCGCCAGGTCCGCCGCCGCTGCGCGCCGGTAAGATCCGAATGCCAGGGCGCCGGTGCAGCGCCGAACCGCGCCTCAATCCGCTTTAGAAAGGGCATCGTAAGGGCAATCTCGGGGATCAGGATTAAAACCTGCGCCGTTTCGTCCGCCGCCAACGCATGCGCCGCCGCCTCAAGGTAGACCTCGGTTTTGCCCGCGCCAGTTACCCCGTCGATCAGCGTTACCGCATGCCCGCCCTTATCGATATGTGAAGCGACGCGCGCGGCGGCGGCTTGCTGCTCGTCATTGAGCGCAACACCCGGACGCTGAGGATCCGGCGCAGCAAAGGGCGGGTCAGGGTCGATCTCGACTGCTCTAAGGGCGCCGGTTTGCGCAAGGCCGCGCACCACCGCATCGCTGACGCCTGCGCGTTCTGCGAGCACGCGCGCGCTCAAGGGCTCGTCCGCCGCCGCATCCAGCACTGCTTGCCGCTGCGGCGTAAGGCGCGGCGGAGCTTCACCCGTCGCGACATAGCCGGTCAGCATTTTTGGCGGCCTTAATGCATCGCTGGAGCGCATCACCATGCGCAGGACAGCGCCGATGGGGAACAAGGAATAGCCGGCGGTCCACTCAACGAAATCGATGACAGACGGGCTCAATGGCGGCGCCGGCGCAATTTCAAGAATGTCTTTCAGCTTGTCGGCGGGCGCATCATCCCCCTCGCCCGGCCAGACCACCCCAAAAATCTCACGCGGCCCCAAAGGCGCGCGCACAAAACTGCCCGGCGCAACCGCACAGTCCGCAGGTGCGAGATAGTCGTAAGGCTTAAAAAGCGGCAACGGAAACAGCACCTTGACCCGGCGCTTGGCGTCAATCCCGCGTTCCTCGAGGTGTTCTGCAAGCGGCGGCACAGAAAAGATTTTCGCTCCTCAAGCAAGGATGGTTGATCCTTGCCGCGGTTTCGGCTGAATTAGCGATACGCTTCTTGGTACCGACGCTGGTTTGATGCAATGCGTATAATTCTTTTCAGCCTGTTGGCGTTCTTGTTTTCTTCGGTTGGCGCGGCTGCGAAATACAGCCTCTGCAATAAATCGAGCTATACGCTATCGGCGGCGATCGGCTATGTCGATGGCGATCGCCTCGCGACACGCGGTTGGTGGCGGTTGCGGCCTGGCCAGTGCAAGGTCGTCTTGACGGAACAGGTCAATCCTGGGCGCTATTTTGTCTATGCGGAAGGCATTCCAGGCCATAAGGGCCCATTGCGCACATGGTCCGGAGAGACACAGCTTTGCGTTGAGAATGACGGCTTTTTTAATCTGCGCAATCAGGAAGTCTGCCGGGAGGACCCGTTACGGCAGCGCAAATTCTTCGATGTTGAAGTAACCGGCGGCGGCGGCGGCTGGCAGACAGATTTCAGCGAAGCATCAACCTATACGGTCTATTCTGCGGAAGTCGCAGGCGTGCAGCGCCTCTTGAACGACATCGGCTTAAAAGCCGGCGGCGTTGACGGCGCGCTCGGCCGCGCAACGCAGCGCGTTATTGCGAACTATCGAAAATCAAAAGGCCTCACCGAAGGAACCGGCATCGACGACGAATTGATCGACTCGTTGATCGAGGAAGCAAACTCCCGAGAGGCGAAACTCGGCTTTTTCTATTGCAACAAGACTGACAGCACGGTCTGGAGCGCCATTGCAACCCCGGAAGAGGAGGGCCGTTATCAATCGAAGGGATGGTGGAAACTCGATCCGGGCAATTGCGCAAAGATCCTAAAAGGCGAACTCAGCGAAGATCACTACTATGTTTACGGCGTCATCGAAGAAGCCCGAGCGGAACGGCGGCTCGCGGGCGGCGACATGTCGTTTTGCGTCAACACCATCATGTTCAGCGTCGACAATGAGCTGAGTTGCGCCGATCAGGACCTCGACGAAGCGATTTTCCGGCGCATTGAGATCGGCGGTTCGCCTTCCGCCACCTTTGACTTCATGCCGGATATGTTCGTCGCGCCGCCAACGCAATAGGCGCGCTTTGACAGATCTTCG
>JANQOV010000080.1 GCA_028285645.1 Hyphococcus sp. | reverse complement strand
CGTGCCTTCAGGGATGTGGCGAGTAGATCGCCAAAATAGCCGGCGTCGGAATAAGAGGTCGGCGCAAGGACAAGAATGTCGCCTTCCTGGCATTGCTCGACCGCGACGTGGATCATCCAGTTATCACAAGGCGGCGCGCTGACTGTGATGGCGGTCCCGGCAATGCGGGCGGTCGGGTAAATGGGCTTGATTGCAGGCGTCAAAAGGCCCTTTCGGCCTTGCGCCTCGTGCACGGTAGCGACCCCGTATCCGCCCTCAACGAAAGCATCCACAAGGGCTCTATCAATGCGCTTTATGTTGGTAACGACGACGCCCACGCTATTCCTTCCCGTAAGACTCGTATTTTCAACTATGGGCCAGGAGGCTGGAAACAGCGAATTCAAAAGTCGCTTTATCCATTCAATTTTGCTAAGATACTATTATGAAAAGAGGCCCACAACTGCGTAGGGCGTCGATCGCGCAAGCCGAACGTCGCCCCCCCAATTTGCGCCATCTACGTGTATTCCTCGCTGTCGCAGATGCGGGCAGCCTGGCGGCGGCAGGATATGCAGCGCCGTTGTCGCAACCGGCAATGACCCAAGCCTTGCAGAATCTAGAACGCCAATTCGATGCCGAGTTACTTACGCGGCGCAAAACAGGAATGTTGTTAACGTCCGCCGGGAAGCTGCTGCTAGTTCGAATACGCCGCGCGTTTGATTTATTGGCGACCGGTCTCACGAAAGCTCAGCATGTTGAAACCAAAATGGGGCCGCAGGACGAAATATTGAATTTAGTCACAACGTCTCAGCTCAAGGCCCTGATTGAAGTCGCTAGGCATGGATCATTTGCGCAGGCCGCTAAAGCCGTCGGACGCGCCGAACCAACGCTCCACCGAGCCGCGCGGGATCTGGAGCAAGTATTGAGGGCGCTGCTATTTGAGCGAACCAGCTTCGGCGTTCAGCCGACGCGGCGTGCGATGAAACTTGCAATGAGCGCGCGTCTATTTTTCCATGAAATTGATCAAGCACGGGCAGAACTCGCAGCGCTATCTGGAGTTGAAACGGGAGCGACGGTTGTTGGCGCATTGCCCTTGGCGCGCGCTCGCATTGCACCGAAAGCGGTTTCGGATTTTTCACGCGACTATCCTCAACACAGCGTGTCAATTCAGGAGGGAGCCTATGAAGCGCTTCTCCTTGACCTGAGGCGCGGCGATGTTGATTTTCTATTTGGCGCTTTACGATCTGACCTGAACGATCCTAACATAATTCAGGAGCATGTCTTCGACGATACGGTGTCTATTGCAATGCGCAAGGGTCATCCGCTCGCGAACATGCCGAAGCTACAGTCGAAAAATCTCAAGGCTTTTTCGTGGGTTGCCCCACGAAGAGGAACTCCGTTGCGCGCGCACTTCGACTCACTTTTCGCAGCGGACGCGCAGCCTCCAGAGTTCATTGAATGTAATTCATTGAGCGCTGCGCGTGTGTTGTTGATGGATAGTAACCGATTGATGCTGCTTTCAGACTCACAATCACTTTACGAGCGCAAGTCAGGTATGCTCGTCTCTCGGCCGGTTCCGCAACACAGCATTATACGACCTATCGGATTTACGTATCGCAAATCATGGTTGCCAACCGATGCGCAGTCGCAGCTGACTGAGAGATTCAAACGTGTTGCTTTGGGTGCGCTTTGACGGATCGTTCGCCAAAGCACTTTTGAAAACACCGCGGGCGCTATCGCTCGAATCGCTGTCAGCATAATATTCATAAAAACCAATGAACCTGGGCTACAGACGAGATCTGTGAATTTTTGCCGGTCCCACCACAAGTCTCAACGACAGCTCCGCGCGCAAAAGCATGGGTATCGCTCCCCAATATACAGGTTTGTTTCATCGGGAGACTGGTTCTATCATGGTCGCTTCCACCGCCACTTCAAAACCTCGGAAAGGCTCGAGCGCTTGCCACAACGGGATGGTCTTACCCTCGCTTTTGGGAGTAGCGGCCGTTCGGCCGTTGGGGGCGAATCCCTCTCTGTCCGCCAGCAATTCTTTTCAAACCGGACCCCTCAACGCCTACACTTCCCTTTAATTTGGAAATGCTTTCGACACGCCGACACCGACATGGGATAATCCTTCAACAGGATTAATGCCTTTTGCCATTGAAAATCAGTCGATGCGCAAAAATGGTGATACCAATATATACAAAGCGGTACGAACGGCTGTGCGAACTTCTAACTGAGGTGCGTACCGATGCGGATCTTACGCAAAAGTACGTCGCTGACCGCCTGGGTAAACCGCAATCATACATTGCAAAAATCGAGGGCGGGGAACGCCGTCTGGATGTCGTCGAGTATCTCGAATTGTGTGAGACGATCGGTGTGAGCCCTGCAGCAATTATAGCTGCATTGAAAGGTCGAAGATGATGTTTCGCTGCTTTTTCTTCGTTAGGTGATCGCCAAGCCGCAGGTTTGCTCCTGTTTTGTCCCGACATAATCGTATATCGGATTTACTGGCATGTCCGCTGCGCGCGCAAAAGAAGACATAAGGAATTGCTGATCTCGGCGACCGGGATGAGGCCCTAAACCGTCTCTCAGAGCTTTTTGAGCAACGTCCGAATTGGGCGAGACCTCATTCCTCTGCCCCATCCGGCAACACCCAGTCCGGTTTCGGATCGGCGAGTTGTGCGAGTATCGCTGCTCGATGGCCCTCTAGAATCTCTTCATTGCGGGCCAGTATCGGCTCGAACTCTGGCTCGGTGAGATAGTCTTTTATCGGACGT
>JANQOV010000067.1 GCA_028285645.1 Hyphococcus sp. | reverse complement strand
GATCATCGGCGTATCCGCGGCGCGGGCGACAACCGCTGCTGCATCGACCGATTCGGAAAAGAGCGGCCCCAGCAAAATTTCAGCGCCATCAGCAAGGGCAGAACGCGCAGCCGCTGCAGCGCCTTCCGCCGAACCCTTGGTATCTTTCGGAATCAGCAAGAACCGTTCGTCGCCGGCGTCAAAGGCGGCAAGTTGCGCTGCGTCAAACATTGCCGACGCGACCTTCTGTGCAGCCTCTGAATTCGCAGTGAAAGGCAGCAACAGCCCGACGCGGACCGGTTCCGTCCGGCCCATATGCAAGGGCTGCACAAAACCGCGGCGATCATAGCGCCGGGCCTCACGCTCTATTTGAGGTTCCGGCTGCCGTTCAATTTCAGGACGGTCGGGTTGGGCGACCACTGGCGGGTGGCTGTCTGGCGTCGATGAACACGCCGCCATGAAGACCAATGCAAAGGCGGCAAGACAGCGCCGCGCCGTCGTTTCAACATTCGCACCCATGGAATGAACCCCTCTGATCATACGCCGCATCTCGCAACAAGCCGCTAGGCTGAAATTCCAAGCGGTCGCACCCTAGCCATCGCCGAAGCGCCAGTAAATGGCCCAATAGAGCCGCCAGCGATTGACAAAACACCGCTTCGCCGGTCACTCCATGAAGCCTCTCGCCGGCGCCGCTGACAATCAGAACATGGAAACACCAGAACCTGGCCTTTATGTGACAGCAACGCCGATCGGCAATCTGGGCGACATCACCTATCGCGCCGTTGAACTCTTGAAAGCCGCCGACCTGATCCTTTGTGAAGACACAAGACAGACCGCAAAGCTCTGCGCCGCCTATGACATTAAAACCCGGCGGGCGCCTTATCATGAGCACAATGCGGAAAAGGCGCGGCCAGAGATTATTAACAAACTGAAAGGCGGCGCGGTGATTTGCCTGGTTTCCGACGCGGGCACGCCGTTGATTTCCGATCCAGGATACAAACTGGTGCGCGCGGCGCGGGACGAACGAATACTGGTCTCCGCTGCGCCAGGACCTTCCGCGGCGATCGCAGCCCTTTCCATCGCCGGCGCGCCGAGCGACAAGTTCTTCTTCGCAGGCTTTCCGCCCGCCAAAGCCGCCGCCCGCGATAAGACATTAAGTGCGATTGCAGACATCGACGCGACGCTCATTTTCTACGAAACAGCCGCAAGGCTCCCTTCTTCACTTGCCGCCATGGCGCAGCACTTGGGAGACCGGCGCGCCGTCGTCATCCGTGAGCTGACCAAACTTCACGAAGAAACGTGCGAGCAATCTCTATCAGAGCTCACCGCCCATTATGAAGCGCATCCAGCGAAAGGCGAAATCGTAATTCTAGTATTCCCAGACGCCAAAAAAACTGTCAGCGATGAAACACTTGATGCATTCCTTAAAGAAGCGCTTAAAGAAAAGCGTGTCAAAGACGCCGCTGCTAATGCTGCAGAAGAGCTCGGCGTTCCGCGCAACCGGGCCTATGCACGCGCATTGAAGCTGAAGGACGGCGCGTGAAGTCGCCGATTAAGAAAAAGCAGAGCGCCGAACGCAAGGGCCGGCGCGCCGAGTTCCTTGCGGCGCTTTATCTTGGCCTTAAAGGGTTTGGCGTCATTGAGCGTCGATTTCGAGCCGCTGGCGGCGAAGCCGACATCATCGCTCGGCGCGGGCGGCTCTTGGTATTTGCAGAAGTGAAAACCCGGGCCGCGCTTGACGACGCCCTCTTTGCGGTTACCTACCGCACCAGGAAACGCGTCTCAGCGGCGGCGGCGGCCTATCTTGCAAAGCGGCCCGCCCTTGCAAATTGTGACATTCGCTACGACATCGTGGCGATCGCCGGATGGCGCATTCGGCACCTACCGGGCGCCTGGCGCGATGGAGAATGACATGGGCCGCCAATCGCCCTGAAGCTTTCATTCCAAGCCAAACGGGCGCATTAGGATATGGGGCGATCTGATCGTTCAACAGGAGTTAAACATGAGTTTTCGTTTGTTGAGTTTAGCGATGGCGGGCGCAGCTTGCATTTCCCTCAGCGCATGTGCGTCGAGCCGTAATCTCGATGAAAGCCTAACTGATCTCGGCGCCAATACGGAGATGAAGGGCGTCCTATTCACAGACCGCAGCTATGACTATTCGGACATCGACCTGACGTTCTATGAAGGACGCCTCTTGTTGACCGGCGCCATGCGCGCCGAAGAAGGAAGAAAAAAGCTCATTGAAAACGCCTGGAAAGTCGATGGCGTCGATCAGGTCATCGACGAAATCATCATCGGCGACCGCACCAGCATCGGCCAGGGTTTTGAAGACGCGCGTATCGACAAGACATTACGCGCCAAATTGATCGGCGACCGCGATATTGTGAGCAGCGACTACAAAATAGCTGTTTCTGGCGCCCATGTGTTTTTGCTAGGCAAGGCGACCGACAAGGAATCCCTTGACAGCGCCCTCGCTCACGCAAGAAGCGTCGCTGGCGTTGAAAAAGTCGTGTCTTATGTAACGGTCCCGACCGCTAATGAAATAGAGTAGTATCCGCCATGTCGCTAAAAGTCGCCATACAGATGGACCCAATCGACGCTGTCGATATCGACGCGGACACAACCTTTGACATGGCGCTGGAAGCATGCGCCCGCAGTCACGAAGTATTCGTTTATGAGCCACAGGCGCTTCAGTTGCATACCAATGAAGTCTTCGCTTACGCCCAGAAAGTTGAGCGCCTAGAACGCAAAGCCGGCGATCACGTAACGCTGGCTACGCCGGCGAATTGCAACTTGCATGAATTCGACGTCGTGCTGGTGCGCCAGGATCCGCCATTTGACATGGGCTATATAACCGCTGCGCAAATACTTGAACGCCTGCAGCCGGACGTCCTCATTGTGAATGACCCGCGCGGCATCCGCGATGCGCCGGAGAAACTATACGTCACGGAGTTCGAGGACCTAACGCCGCCGACGTTGATTACCAGCAACGAAACGGCCATCCGAGAGTTTCGCGCCGCCCATGGCGATCTCATCATCAAACCGCTTTACGGCAATGGCGGCGCCGGGGTTTTCCGAATGGCGCCTGACGATGGGAACTTCAATGCTCTTCTGGAACTGTTTCTCGAAACCTTCCGGGAACCGATAATCGCGCAGAAGTTTGTGCCGGCGGTGTCGAAAGGAGATAAGCGCATTATCCTCATCGACGGCGAGGCAGTGGGCGCTATTAACCGCATACCCGCAAAAGGCGAAACGCGATCAAACATGCATGTTGGCGGGCGCGCAGAGGCCGTGGAAATGACCGCGCGCGATCAGGAGATCTGCGATCGCATCGGCCCTTCCCTTTCGGAACGCGGTCTTGTCTTCGCCGGTATTGACGTCATCGGCGACTATTTGACTGAAATTAACGTCACCTCGCCCACTGGCGTGCAGGAAATTCGCCGGTTCGGCGGCGCCGATATTTCTGCTCTGTTGTGGGACTGGATCGAGGGAAAGCGCGGCAGATAAGCGCGCCTTGCATCTAAGGCCGCGCGCCAATTGTCCTTGGCATTTTGCGGCGCCCGCAATGGCCGCTTGATCCTATACAAAGATGCTGCTGTTAACGGGACAGGCGTGCTAAGTGAACGAGGGCACAGAACGCCGGACCGATCCGGAGATGATTCAATGAGCGACATCCAAAGGGAGAAGGGCGGGCCCGACCGCAAGAAACTGCGGATTGCGCTTTTTTCCGGCAATTACAACTATGTGATGGATGGGCCAGTGCGCGCGCTCAACACGCTTGTCGCTTATCTTGAAAAAAACGGTCACGAGGTGCTGGTATTTGCGCCGACAACCGATCAACCCGCCTTTGACCATTCCGGCACGTTGATCTCCGTGCCGTCAATCGCGCTTCCCGGACGCCGCAGCGAATACCGCCTCGGGCTTGGCTTGCGCGGCAACCTTAAGCAAAAGCTTCAAGACTTCGCGCCAACGCTCATCCACATCGCCGCACCGGATTACACAGGCTACAGCGCGCTCAAATATGCAAAGCGCGGGAAGGTGCCGGCTGTTGCGTCTTTTCATACACGCTTCGACACTTATCCGCGGTATTATCATATGGGATGGGCGGAGAAATATTTGACGAAGTATATGCGGCATTTTTATCAGCAATGCGAACACGTCTATGCGCCGTCTCATTCCATGGTGGAAGAACTGCGCCGTGACGGCATCGGTGAGGATGTGCGGCTGTGGACCCGCGGCGTCGACAGCATCATGTTTAATCCCGATAAACGCGACTTGGAATGGCGTCGCGCTTGCGGATTTGAAGATGACGACGTGGTCGTTGCGTTTGTCGGGCGCGTTGTCCTTGAAAAAGGTATTGACATTTTTGCGGAGACATTTTTGCGCCTCAAAAAGGACGCGCCGAACGCCAAAGCATTGATCGTGGGTGACGGCCCGGAACGAGAGCGATTTCAAAAACAATTAGAAGACGCCTATTTCGCAGGCTATCAGCAAAATGAAGGTCTTGCGCGTGCTTACGCCAGCGCAGATATCTTCTTTAATCCAAGCATTACGGAAACATTCGGCAATGTAACGCTGGAAGCCATGGCGTGCGGCCTGCCCTCGCTTGGCGCCAAAGCGGCCGGCAGCCGGTCTCTTATCGAAGACGGCGTCACCGGCTATCTCGCCGAACCGAACACCGACGGTTTTGCGGTACGGCTCCTGGCGCTGGTTCAAGAGGAAGACGCACGCAAATCCTTTGGCGTAACTGCCCGCGCCCGCGCCGAGGCTTTTTCCTGGGACCGGGTTCTCGCCGAACTGGTCGATCATTACTATGAGGCGATCGACGGCTTCCAAGCGGCCAATACGCACAACGCCGGTTCCGTCGGCGGGGCGAAACAAGACGCCGCTTGAGTGCAGATCAGACGGGGACCAAGGCTTGCGATGACGGCGGACAACGCTCAACCCAAAAGCGCTAAAAGCGGCGTCGTCGCCATGGCGCGGCGCGCCTTCAGGAAGGCAAGCAGCTGGTGGCTTGAAGTGCGCGATCGGCCGGGCGTCCAGCGGTCTCTAAAGATTATTCAGTATACGCTCTTTGCCGCTATTGTTGTTTATCTCGCCTACAAGCTCACCAATGTAGGGTGGGGAGAAGTTTTCGGATCGCTGCCTACGTCTCCGTGGTTTTACTTATTCTTCGCCTTGCGTTTTTTGGCCCTGCCGATTTCTGAACTCGCAATATACGAGCTCTTATGGTCAGTGCCGCTGGTGCGGCACTTTTCCGTATTCATCAGAAAGCGCGTCTACAATTTCGCCATTATGGGATATTCCGGCGAGGCTTTCTTGACCATGTGGGCGCGAAGACGTCTCAATATCTCCGACAAAACCATCATTGTCGGCGTTAAGGACAATAATCTCATATCGGCGTTTACATCGAATTCCGCGACCGTGATCTTGATCATTTTCCTCGCCTTAACAGGCGGGCTAAAAGCCGGGCTTGACGCCTTTCCCGGCGCCGGTCTCCTCTTTACGCTCGCCTTTATCTCAGCAAGCACGCTGGCGATCGCCGTCATGACGTTCCGCGAGAAACTCATCGCACTTCCAAAAGGCGTCATGCCTAGGCTCCTTGGCGTGCACAGCGCGAGACAAGTGCTGATTATTACCCTTCATGCGGCGATGTATTCGAGCGCGCTGCCCGGTGCGCCTGTAGTCGCGTGGTTTACATTTATTGCTTTGCAGCTGGTGCTCAGCCGAATCCCGTTTTTGCCAAATCAGGACATTGTCTATCTGGGCGCGGCGATTACCTTATCGCCCATCGTCGGCGCCCCAGAGGCAGCCGTCGCCGGCATGTTGGTCGCCGAAGCTGGCTTGTCGCAGTTGATCAACGTCATTTTATTTGTAGCGACGGCCCATCATGCCCGAACATCTTTGCGCCCGGCTGAATAGCAAAACCCCAAACGCCGCCCTTGGCTTCCCCGTTGGTCCGGAATTCGCTAAGGACCCTATACTGTTTACTCCTGACGCTGCATGAACCTCTTGGACCGATATATCCTGCGCGCTGTCGCAACGCCGCTCCTCCTGGCGCTCGGCATTGCGGGCATGTTGCTGCTCCTAGAACAGATGTTGCGGCTCTTCGATTTCGTTCTCGACGAGCAGGGGCCGGTGAACGTCGTCTGGCAAATGCTGGCCAACCTGCTGCCGCACTATCTCGGGTTGGCGCTTCCCTTGGGAACATTTCTGGGCGTGATGATCGCGTTTAGGAATCTCTCGCTATCAAGCGAGCTCGATGCGCTGAGCTCCAGCGGCGCATCTTTCGGGCGACTGTTGCGGCCGATCTACATGCTGATCTTCGTCTTAATGGCGACGGACTTTTTGCTGGTTTCCTATATCCAACCCTTCGCCATGTACAAATATGAAGAGATCCGCTTTGACGTCACCAGCGGCGCTCTTGGCATCAAGGTGCCGTCGGGTGAGTTCGTCAATATTTCCGAGAACGTCACCATTCGCCTTGGTGCGGTCAATGCAGAAACGCGCGATGCAGAGGATATTTTTCTTGAGCGACGGGATAACGCTGGCGGCAAGACAATTGTCACCGCTCGCTATGGATCGATTTCAACGACCCCGGAAGTCACGACCCTGCTTCTAGGGTTGCGAGACGGCCGGCAAGTTTTCGTCGATCCGATCGGCGAACGCATCCAAACACTCAATTTTGAGGCCTTTGACCTCGAAGTCGATCTGCCTGCGATTGGCGTCTTCCGCGAACGAGGCGGCGACGAAAGAGAAGCGACGTTTGACGAGGTCGTCCGGTTCCTACAAACCGAAACGCCGCAATCGTCGCCGCTCTACAATGCTTACCGCGCAAGCTTTCATTGGCGCATCATTCATCCGCTGACCTATCTCGTGATGCCAATCCTCGCGATCGCCATGGGGGTCACCGGGCGACGGCGCGCGTCCAACCTTAAGCCGGTGCTGGGCGTCGCCATTTTGATCGTCTATCATGAGATGCTTGAAGAATGGGGGACCGTTGTCGTCGAGACCGGTGAAATGTCCCCTTATCTTTCTATGTGGGGCCTGTTCGCCCTCTTCGCAATCATAAGCGCCTATCTTTACACCGGCTCGATTGATAAGGCGCGCACGACCCGCGTGATGACGCGGAGGCGCACCGACACGGTGCGGCTCACAACAACCAGCCCAGCGACCAAACCCGGCGCAACCGCATGAATATGTTGAAAGGCGTATTCACCGGCTATGTGAGCCGACAGTTTTTTATCCGCTTTTTTGGGCTGCTTGCCTTCTTTGTGATCATTTTGCAGATGCTTGATCTGCTTAACCGGTCCTCTGATATTATGGAGGCGCCCGGCGCAGGCGCGGAACAAGTTTGGCGTTATATTTCATTGCGCGCGCCGCAGATCGCCAGCCAATTCACGCCCTTTGCCGCCTTGCTGGCCGTTGTCTTGACCCTCGCAGGCCTCAGTCACACCAGCGAAATCACCGTCATGCGGGCGGCCGGTCTATCCGTCCACAGAGTTCTTTTTCCGCTCGGGTTCGCTTGCGCGATTATTGCCGTGGCGCACTTCATATTCCACGAAACCGTGACGGTGAATTCCTCAAAGAAGCTGGATTATTGGGAGGTGAATGACTTTGCAGTGAACTTGCCGCCAGACTCAGAATCGCGCACTGATATTTGGCTCAATTTCGATGGCGAGTTCATCAGCGCAGCAAGTGCAGCGCGCATCGACAACGCCATCGTGCTCAACGACGTCACGATCAACGAGTTTGACGACAACGGGCTGACGATCCGCACCATCGAAGCCTTGCGCGCGCGCCACGAAGACGGCGCCTGGACCCTTTATGGCGTCACCGCCCTCAACGCGCTGACCAACCAGGTCAACAAGACCCAGGAAGCGATATGGACAAACAGTCTTGATCCCGACTTCCTTTTTGCGCTGACATTAAAGCCGGACCAGACAAGTCTTATCGAACTGACCCAGAAAATCGATCAGCTGCGCGATGACCGGGCGGACACTCGTGCGGCCATGACTTCCTTCCTGAGTCGGTTTTCGAAGCCGATATCGAGCCTTGTCATGCCTCTTTTGGGCGCGATCGCCGGATTTGGCGTCCACCGGCAAGGCGTCCTCCTGGTTCGCGCGATTACCGGCGCAAGTCTTGGCTTTACATATTTCGTTGCCGAAAACCTTGCACTGGCGCTTGGAAAACTCGGCGTTATCCCCGCAATTATCGGCGCCTTTTTCCCCTTCGCGCTGTTCATGGTCGTCGGGTTCGCAATTTTGATGGCCATGGAAAACTGACCGTTTTTGTGAGCCTGGCGTCCTCGTTGGTGAATTCCTCGACTGTTTAGCTTCGGTTAATCCTTTTTAGCCTAGGTTCGGCAATTGCATCTTAAAGTTGCAATGAATTATGATTACAACTTTAATTAAGCCGAATCGAGACGAGAGGAAAGCCCCGTGTCAGGCCTTATTTTAAAACTCCGCCCCAATGAAGAACTTTTGATCAATGGCGTTCGCATCGAAAATGGCGACCGCAAAACGCGCCTTCGCATCAAAACCGAGAACGCCCATATTTTGAGACTAAGAGACGCCATCACTCCAGCAGAAGCGACAACGCCCATCAAGCGGGCCTATTACGAAGCGCAACTGGCTGTCGCTGGGCAGATACCCAAAGCCCAGGCGGTCATCCTTGTGGAAAGGGCGCTCGAAGAGGCCCGCGACGCCCCGCCTCGGCCAATGCCCGATTTTGACCGGCTCACAGCGCTCATCGATGCCGGCGATTTTTATCAGATTATGCGCAGCCTTGCCCCATACCTCATTAACAGACAGGCGGCAGCTGCAGCGCCAGCCGCCGGCGCCAATGCCAAAAACGAGCCCTCAACGACGAAACGCAGAGCCCCGCGTGTCCTTCGCCAGCGAAAGACCGCAGCCGTGTCAGCGAAATAGGGAATAGGCGCGCCCACGCCTAACTCAGCGTTCTTCGCCTTGTTCTTGAGTGCGGGATGCCCCAAATAGGCGCGCGATGACGCGCAATGTTGAAATCATCACTCATGGCTGCCGCCTGAACGCAGTTGAGAGCGAAGCGATGCGCCGCTTGAGCGGCGACGTTTCCGATGCTGTCATCGTGAACACCTGCGCTGTCACCAATGAATCTGTACGCCAATCGCGTCAGAGTATTCGCCGCGCACGGCGCGAGCGGCCCGGCGCAAAAATTATCGCTACCGGCTGCGCCGCCCAGATCGACGCCCATGGTTTTGCCGCCATGCCGGAGGTCGATGCGGTCCTTGGTAATCAGGAAAAACTCGATAAGTCCGCATGGCGGGCGCTCGCAAGCGATGATTTTGATCGGATCTCTGTCAACGACATCATGTCCGTTCGTGAAACCGCCGGCCACATGATCGACGGCTATGGGGATCGCGCGCGCGCCTTTTTGCAGATTCAAAATGGCTGCGATCATCGTTGCACATTTTGCATTATCCCTTATGGCCGCGGGCAATCGCGATCAGCGCCAATCGAAGATGTGGTGCGGCAAGCGCGTGCGCTTGTTGATGCAGGCCATCAAGAAATTGTGCTGACCGGCGTTGATATTACATCTTATGGCGCTGATCTCGAAGGAGCGCCGCAACTGGGTCAGCTCGTTGCAACACTCCTCGACCAAATTCCCGATCTTTTCCGTTTGCGCCTTTCTTCGATCGACGGCGCTGAGATCGACGATGAACTGTTTGAGCGCCTCAGCAGCGACCCGCGGATTGCGCCTTATCTTCATTTGTCGCTGCAGTCGGGGGACAACCTCATTCTAAAACGGATGAAACGCCGCCATACGCGCGAGCAAGCAATTGCCCTTTGCCAAACATTGCGCACGCAAAGACCCGATTTTGCGTTCGGCGCCGACATCATCGCCGGTTTTCCGACGGAAACCGAAGCAATGTTTCAGCGAAGCATCAACATCATTGATGAAGCGGGACTGCAATATCTGCATGTCTTTCCGTTTTCGCCGCGCACCGGAACGCCAGCGGCGCGAATGCCTCAACTGACCCGACAAGAAGTTAAGGCTCGGGCGGCGCGGCTTCGCACAGCTGGAGAGGCTGCACTATGCCGTTTTCTGGATACGCTTGTCGGCGCCCGCGAAACCGCCATTGTTGAAAGCGGCGGCCGCGCGCGGCTCGGTAATTTTGCAAGCGTCAAACTTTCAGGACCGGCGGGAGATGTCGGGTCGGTCGCAACACTTGAAATAACCAGCCGCGAAGGAACGACGCTGAATGGAGTCGCCTTGTGAGGAGTTCTGTAAACAACACGGGCTTTGGACCATCACACCGCCAATCAAATGCGCAACGCAAACGGCGTTAAGAAGGACGATACGCTCCCATGTCGAAGAATGTCTTTTCCGGCCTGTTTGGAAAAAAGAAAAAGACGGCGCCTGACGCGGCCGATGTGCGCTCAAAGGGTGAAACGGGCGACGAAGAAGGCGGCGCTGACCGGAATGCCGGTGTGGGTGAAACCGCAAATGCGCCTGTAGCCGATCCCAAGCCTGAGGGTTCGCAATTCTTTGCCGACGAAGCGCAAGCGCCATCGACCGAACAACGACAATCGCCGCCGCAGGAAGACCAGAAAAAGCCCAATTGGTTTTCTCGCCTCACCAAGGGGCTTTCTAAATCATCGGCGAAACTGAGCGACGGCGTCAGCGCCATCTTCACCAAGCGCAAGCTTGATGACGAAACTCTTGATGAACTCACCGATCTGTTGATTACCGCAGACCTTGGCGTGCCGGCGGCAACACGCGTCACCACGACGTTGGCGAAAGACAAATTCGACAAGGAAATCACCGACCGGGAGGTGCGCGAGGCGCTGGCTGGCGAAGTCGCGGCGACGCTTGCGCCGCTGGAAAAGTCGCTAGCGCCAAACGCAGCGAACAAACCCCACGTTATCTTGATGATCGGTGTCAACGGCGCCGGTAAGACCACCACCATCGGCAAACTGGCGCAGAAATTCAAAGACGATGGTCAAAGCGTCATGCTTGCCGCCGGCGATACCTTCCGCGCCGCAGCCATCGAACAACTGACAGTTTGGGGGGAGCGCACCGGCGCGCCAGTAATCGCGCGTGAGGTTGGCGCTGACGCAGCCGGACTCGCCTTTGACGCCGTCAAGGAAGCCAAGGCGCAAAACACCGATGTTTTGATCATCGACACCGCAGGGCGGTTGCAAAACAAATCCGCCTTGATGGACGAGCTGGCTAAAATCGTCCGCGTTCTCAAAAAACTCGACGAAACCGCTCCCCATGACGTTCTATTGGTGCTCGACGCAACCGTCGGGCAAAACGCCATCAGCCAGGCGCAAGCCTTTCAGGATATCGCCGGCGTCACAGGCCTGATTATGACCAAGCTCGACGGCACCGCACGCGGCGGGGTTCTCGTCGCGCTCGCAGATAAGTTTTCGCTGCCAGTTCACTATATCGGCGTTGGCGAAAGCGTAAGCGACTTGCAGCGCTTTGATGCAAAAGGGTTTGCACGGGCGCTTGCCGGCGTTGACCAAGAAACCATGACAATCGGAGACAGTGCATGAGTGAAGTAACTTCGGCAAATCAACGCCTGAGCGGGCGGGCGAAATTTTTGGTCGATTTCGGACCGCTCCTGGTCTTTTTAATCGCCTATTTTTTTGGCGACAGGCTTGCGCCCATTTTTGGCGCCGCGCTCGGTAGAGCCTGGGAGATCGCCGAAGGCGAGGAAATGTTCCTGGCGGTGGCGGCGTTTTTGCCTGCATTTGCGATTGCTTTTGTCTACAGCGTCTGGCGCGAACGGCGTATCGCGCCAATGCTTGCTGTTTCCGGTGTTACCGTCGGAATTCTGGGGACCTTGACGCTGGTGCTGCACAACAAAACGTTTTTCTACATGAAGCCGACTATCGTTTACGCCCTGTTCGCGATGGCGCTGACAGGCGGTCTGATGACCGGACGAAATTTTCTAAAAACGCTGTTTGATGGCGCACTGCATATGGAGGACGCCGCCTGGCGGATACTTACCAAGCGCTATGTCTGGTTTTTTATAGCGCTCGGGATCGCCAATGAAGTCGCGTGGCGCTGGCTGATGCGCGACTGCGACGTTGCCGCATCGGCGGCATGCGCTGGCGAACCAGTTTGGGTCAACATCAAGGTCTGGGGGTTCACAATTGTCAATCTGGTCTTCGCCGGATTGCAAGCGCCGTTCATCATGAAACACGCCAAGGAAGCAGCCGCATAAGCCGCAGCGTTCTATACGCCATCGACTGGATTGCCATAGGGCGCAAAGTCCGGCTTGTCCTTGGATTCATGATAATGCCGCAACGCCCAGCCG
Source organism: Hyphococcus sp. (assembly GCA_028285645.1). GTDB lineage: Bacteria > Pseudomonadota > Alphaproteobacteria > Caulobacterales > Parvularculaceae > Hyphococcus. Next base: position 5,069 of record JANQOV010000067.1, on the reverse strand, counting down.
ACAGTTGGGAATGCGATATCAGCCCAGGGAATGTCCCGCCAGGAGAACAAAGCAACCTCCTGGCTTTCGGGACCCGCGTCTATCTCGGCTGATATGAGCCGTGCGCGGAAAATGAGCTGAATCTGCGACGCGCGCATCACCGAGTAGCAGCCAAGCAGCCGATCGATCTCAAGACGCGCCCTTGCTTCCTCAAAAGCTTCGCGCTTGGCGCCATCTTCAACGGTTTCATTGAGTTCAAGGAACCCTGCCGGCAGCGTCCAATAACCGAGCCGCGGTTCGATGGCGCGTCGGCATAACAGGATTTTCTCTTCAAACGTTGCGACAGAACCCACAACGATCCGCGGGTTTTTGTAGTCAATAAACCCGCAATGCCTGCAAATCGCTCGCTCACGCTCATCTCCAGGCGGAATGGCGTTGATAAATTCCGGCGTCAATTCTGGAGGATCTTGCTGCATCAGTCTCTCAAGTTTTCCCCATCGCCTCACCGGCTGCGGATCATCCGTTCAAGCCATATTCACTTTCGTCATTTATATTTATGACAACAAGTCATGTGAATGTCGATGACGGCGCCGAAACTGAAACCGCGCGCCCATGCGAAATAAACGATCCGCGTCGGAAGTATTCTTGTCTTTTCTGTAAAGAGGTGATAGCGAACTCGCCATCATTCGGGAGAAATAAGTTGCGCCCGGATAATCCATATCCGGACCGATGCTCTCAAGACGTCCCAAGCGAAATCCGACAAAGCCGAAACGGAGAAAATCATGGCTTACTCACTCAAGAACTCACCAGGCCATCTTCTGCGCCGCGCGCAGCAATATTCAAACGATCTTTATTCAAAGGGCGTTGGCGCTTCCGGTCCAACGCCGCGTCAATATGAAGTGCTGCATGTCGTTTCCAAAAACGACGGCCTCAGCCAGACGGATCTCGTGCGTGAAACCGGCATCGACCGTTCAACGCTCGCCGACATGATTGCGCGGATGATCAAAAAAGGTCTTCTGTCGCGCAAGCGCACCAAGGAAGACGCGCGCGCCAACGCCGTCAGCATCACGGCGTCTGGCAAACGCATGTTGAACGCTGCGAATTCCAAAGTCTCGCGCGCCGACACTGCAACGCTCGCCGTCTTACCGACGAGCCAACGCGCGGGCTTTATGAGATCGCTCAAAGCATTTGCGGAAGCGCTCGATAAGATGGAAGCGGCGGCGGCAGCGCCGAAAAAGCGCAAGGCGACCAAGAAAAAGGCGACAAAGAAGAAAGCCGCCAAACGCCGTCCGGCAAAACGCAAAGCCAAGCGCAAGACGCGTCGCCGTTAATCCTGGCTCTCGGAAACCTACGCGAAAACGCCGCCATTTCTTGGCGGCGTTTTTATTTCTTAAGAGAAACGGCCCTTCTAGTTAAGGGCGTAAAACCCCTCTAGCGCCCCACCTTGCGCCAATCTGAAATCGGCGGCGGCCCGCCGGCGCTGACGGGCCGTTCCGGGAATCCGCCCATGCTCGTCACCCGGTCATACATCACCAAAGCCGCCGCTACCGAAAGATTAACGCAAAAGCGGGTCGGGATCTTCACGACGTGCGTACAACGCGCCGTCGCCGCATCTGAGAGGCTACCCTTTTCCGGCCCCAGCAGATAGGCGGCGTTTAATGGATGACGAAAACTCGGCAAGTCGACCGCGCGGTCATCGAGCTCAACGCCGACCAACTGGCAAGCCTCGGGCAGCCGCAACTCAGCGATCGTGTCCCACGTATAATGCGGCAAGTGGTTGGCGCTTTTCGACGTGTCCGCGCGCTCAATCTCGCGAATATTGTGATGAGCGCCGACCGTAAAGGAGAAGCTGGCGCCGAAGGCGTGCGCCGTGCGTAAAAGCGCGCCGAGATTCATCGGTTTTGATATTCTCTCGGAGCCGACGCCGAAATATCCCCGCATGCCGCTTCAATTCCATGTGGTGCGCCCGCTGGCGCGAGAACCAGAGTTTAGACCAGGTTCAACCTCCCGCGAAATTCCGATGGCGCCGCGGCCGCGCCGATTTGCTACTTGAAGTGGACGTTTTACCCGATTTCGAGGCAATATGGCCGTTATGGAAGAGCCCCAAGCAGACGCCGCCCCCGAACGGGAGCGCGTCAAATTTCTGATCCTCGCGGAGGATGCGCCTGAGGCGCGCCTCACCGCTTTTTTCACAGCGCGCCGCGCCAAGCGCTCAAACGCAATGGTCACGCTCTTATATGTGATTGAGCCGCCAGAATTTGGCCATTGGGCGACGGTTGAAGAAACCATGCGCGCTGAGGCCTATGAGACCGCTGAAACAATCATGCGTGAATTTGCGGAAGAAGTGACAACCCAATCCGGGGAAACACCTGAACAACTCATTCGCGAAGGCAACACGGTTGAAGAAATCCGCAAGCTTATTGAAGAAGATCCCGCTATCGCCATCATGTTTCTCGGCGCTTCCCAGGACAAGAAGGGACCTGGGCCTTTGGTTTCCGCGCTCGCCAAAAAGCCCGACTATCTCGGCGCGCGCCCGATCCCGGTAACGGTCGTTCCGGGCTCCGTGTCTCGAGATGAGTTACGCAAGCTGGCCGGCTAACCCGTCACACAGTAGGGAAAGACTCGTCGGATAAAAGCAATAGTGCTAACGCGCTTTCGAGCGCGAACCTCACTTTCAAAGGAGCGGGTATGGATCGCGATAAATTTCACCTGCCGGGGAAGCACTATCTCCTATCGCATTCGATCGGCGCCCAACCAAGAACATATGACGCGCTGGTTGCGGAAACATTTGCGGGGCCCTGGCGCGAAACCGGCGCCGCCGCTTGGGATCACTGGCTCGCGGCGCTTGACCACTTCCAGGCGGGGCTTGCGCCGCTGATTGGCGCCGACGCAAAAGACATCTGTCCGCAGACTAATGTTTCGAGCGCGCTTTCGAAAATCCTTATGTCGCTCCCGGAACGGGCGAGGCGCACCAAAATTGTCCTTACAGAAGACGATTTTCCAACCATCGGATTCATCCTCAAACAGGCGGAACGGCTTGGCTATGAGCTGGTATTTTTGCCCGGCGGCGAGCGCCTTGCAGACCCGGAAGCTTGGGCGCCGGCCTTTCACGATGACGTGCAACTGGTGCATGTTACCCAAGTCTACTCCAATTCAAGCGTCCTTACGCCGGTAGAAGAGATTGCCCGGCGGGCGCGCAGCCGCGGCGTATTTTCGGTCATCGACGTTGCACAATCGGCAGGCTGCGTACCGCTTGACTTGAACCATTGGGCGGCGGATTTTGCGATTGGGACTTGCCTTAAATATCTCTGCAGCGGACCGGGCGCATCCTTCTTATGGGCTCATGAAGATACGGCGGCGCGCTGCGCGCCCATGGATGTAGGCTGGTTCTCGCACCGCCATCCCTTCGAGTTTGACATCCATCATTTTGACTACGCCCCCGGTGCAGGCCGTTACCTCGGCGGCACGCCGTCCATTGCTCCCTTTGCGGGCGCTGGCGCAGCGTTTGAGATTTTGGGCGCGCACGGGGTCTCAGAAATATACGCACACAATCAAAAACTGCTGGCGCGCCTCACCGCCGCGCTTCCACAAGATGCATTCCTATCAACGACCCGACAAGGCGCCCGCGGTTCCGGCGCGATCATTAAAGTGCGCGACTACGCTGCTGCAGAAACCGCTCTGAAAGAAGCCGGCGTTATTCATGACGCCCGTCTTGGCGGCTTGCGCGTATCTTTTCATCTTTACAATGACGAGAGCGATGTGGACGCCCTGACGGAAACGCTGTCCGCATTTTTATAATGAGAGTTTCAATGTCACCGGTGCGTGATCCGAGGGCCGCTCCCAGCCGCGGACATCGTCATGAATGCGAAACCCGTCGAGCCCTTCGGAAAGCGCTGCTTTCTTGAGAGCGGGGCTCACCCAGATATGGTCGAGCCGACGTCCGCGATTGGACGCTCGCCAGTCCCGCGCCCGATAGGACCACCAGCTATAAAGTTTTTCGGTTTCGGGAACGAGCTCGCGCGCCACATCGACCCAGCCGTGGGAATCGATGACGCGCCCCAATTTCTCCACCTCCACCGGCGTATGAGAGACCACCTTAAGGAGCTGTTTATGCGACCAAACGTCATGCTCATGGGGCGCCACGTTAAGATCGCCCACGAGGACCGACTTCGAGCGGGCCCCAAGCGTTGAAAACCAGTCGGTCATTTCATCGAGGAACTCGAGCTTATGGGCGAACTTATCGTTCTTTTTGGGGTCCGGTTCGTCGCCGCCTGATGGCACGTAAAAATTGTGAACGCGTATGCCGCCGGGCAGGCTGGCGGCGATGTGGCGACAATCACCTTTGTTGCAAAATTCTCGTTTTTCAATTTTCTTAAGCGGCAATCGCGAAGCAATGGCCACCCCATGATAACCGGCCTGCCCCGATACGGCGAGATTGCCATAGCCCGCTTTCTCAAACGCCTTGAATGGAAAATTATCTTCAAGGCATTTGATCTCCTGTAAGCACAGGACATCCGGCGCCTCCTGTTTCAAAAACTGCGTCACCAGATCGATGCGTAAGCGGACGGAATTGATGTTCCAAGTCGTGATTTTCATGAAGCGGTCCTGGCGGGAAATATGACCGTCGAGTTAGGCCGCAAGGAGCGACGCGTCAATATGGCGTAGTAGGCCGGCGAAAAGCCTACGATGGACGGTTTCAACAAAACGCCATATCAGCCTTGCCATGGATGCCGGTCTTTTCCTCCTTCCCGACGGCGTCGCCTTATGGGCGGCGGTTTTGGTGATTGTCGCGAGTTTTTTTACAGCGGCGCTCACCGCTGCATTCGGGCTCGGCGGCGGGTTGGCCCTTCTCGCCGTTATGAGCGCGGCTTTACCGGCGGCGGCGGTCGTGCCGGTGCATGGCGTGGCGCAGTTGGGCGCCAATAGCGGAAGACTTTACTTGCAACGCAAGGATGTCGTCTGGCCGATCCTTCTTTGGTTTGGCGCCGGCGGCGTTATCGGCGCTGCGCTTGGCGGGCGAATTGCTGTTGAACTGCCGGCAGCGGCGCTGAGGGCCGGCGTCGGTTTTTTCATCCTCTACACGGTGTGGG
>JANQOV010000053.1 GCA_028285645.1 Hyphococcus sp. | reverse complement strand
ACGACGGTCAACGAGAATGACGCAGGCGCGACGGTTGCGACCCTTACGGCGACGGACCCTGACGCTGGCGATACGGCGACGTTCTCTCTCGCTGATGATGCGTCTGGCTTGTTCGAGGTGGTTGGCAATGAGCTGAAGCTCAAAGACGGCGTTGCGCTGGATCACGAGGCCCAGGACTCATACGACCTCACAATAGAAGTCGAGGACAGCGCAGGCGCCACCTACCAAGAAACCGTCACCATCAATGTCGCGGATGTCAACGAGGGCCCGACGGACATCAATCTGTCAGGTACGACGGTCAACGAGAATGACGCAGGCGCAACGGTTGCGACTTTGTCTGCGACTGACCCTGACGCCGGCGACACAGCGACGTTCTCTCTTGCGGATGACGCATCCGGCCTCTTCGAAGTGGTTGGCAACGAGCTGAAACTCAAAGAGGGCGTTGCCCTCGATCACGAAGCGCAAGACTCTTATGACCTCACCATCGAAGTCGAGGACAGCGGCGGCGCAACGTATCAGGAAACAGTGACCATCAATGTCGCCGACCTGAACGAAGGGCCTACTGACATCGACTTGTCGGGAACGACGGTCGACGAGAATGCGGCGGGCGCGACGGTTGCGACATTGACAGCAACGGACCCTGACGCAGGCGATACGGCGACGTTCTCGCTCGCCGATGACGCCTCCGGTCTGTTCGAAGTTGTCGGTAACGAGCTGAAGCTGAAGGATGGTGTTGCGCTGGATCACGAGGCGCAAGACTCCTACGATCTCACCATCGAAGTTGAGGACGCCTTAGGTGCGACCTATCAGGAAAATGTCACCATCAACGTCGCAGACCTGAACGAAGGCCCGACGGTGGTTGATGTCGATCTCGGTGCAACAAACGAAGACACCGCCTTCACCATCACCGAGGCGCAATTACTGGCGCAAAGTTCCGACCCTGAGGGCGCTGCGTTGTCGATCTCCCAATTGTCAGTCGATCCCGCTTTTGGCGTGCTAGCCGATAATGGCGATGGCTCCTGGACATTCACGCCCACGGCTGATCTTGCTGCGGACGATGTGGAGTTTTCCTTCACAGCAACGGATGGGACTTTTTCCGATGCTGGCGTTGCAACCCTTGATATCGAGGCCGTCGCCGACGCGCCGACATTGACGATTGAAAACATCGTGCATACGGCGGTGGGTACGGAGACAACCACAAGCAGCGGTTTTGAGGGCGGCAATATCGACACCTCCGCCAGCAGCTCCGCCTGGGTCAGCTCTTTCGGCGACTGGCAAACGACGTCCGATGCGATCGAAATCAAAAACGAGACCCTTGGCGACGGTTCGACTAATCAATTCATCGAACTCAATGATGACGCCATCGACTATTTCGATGATGCAACCAATGTCTTCCGTACGATTGATACGCAAGACGGCGGGACCTACACGGTTGATTTTGAATATGCGCCGCGTCCAGGGTTTGACGCGTCCGTCAACGAAATTGAAGTGGTGGTGAACGGCGAAGTCGTAGACACTATCGCAGCTGATGGAACCGGCGACTCGACCATCAATTGGCAAACCGGCAGCTACAGCTTTACCGGCGACGGATCGGAAACCACTATTGCGTTCCGAGCGAGCGGGCAGGCGCTGGCCTATGGCCGCGGCATGTATCTCGACGATGTTTCGATCACCGAGGAGCTGCCTGCTGGCGAGGCGACAGGCTTTGAAGGCATGGCGATCGAACTGCCGGATATGTCCTTCGGATCTAACGACGCCGATGGATCGGAAAGCGTTACGCTTGCCATCTCCGACATTCCCGACGGGTTTGAGCTGAGCGATGGCGCAAACACTTTCACCGCTTCTGCCGGAGACAACGAAGTCGATGTTTCGTCTTGGAACCTCAATGAGATGACCATAACGCCCGCTGATGATTATTCCGGCGAAGTTGTCCTCAACGTCACCGCCACATCAACCGATGGCGAAAGCGTTGCAACAACCTCAGACACCATCACCATCGATGTTGTAGATGCCGACGACGTGATTGTCGGTACTGACGGTGACGACATCCTCAGCGGTGGTCGAGGTGACGACACGATCTCCGGCGGCGATGGCGATGATACGTTCATCTACAATATCGGGGACGGATCGGATGTGGTAGACGGCGGGGCCGGCGGCTGGACAGACTCCATCCAGTTCGCAGACGGCCTCGCCTCATTGGGCGAGTTGGGCGTTGACTGGACCATCGAAGTGACCAGCGGCACCATCAATTCCGTCTCGGACGACAGCATCATCCTGTCGGATAATGCGGATGGCGTGATCACCCTGGATGACGGTTCGATCATCGAGTTCGAGAATATCGAGCAGATTATTTAGGGCTGGCCTTCGTCCATACCGCGGCGGTGTCTACTCCGACCAAAGCGCTGGATGCCGCCATGGCTCTGGCACATGAAGGGCGCCTTCTAACGCTAGCGCGTCTTCTCGCAGGCTCATTGATTGCCAAGCGGTCAGCCATTCCTTCGGCAGCGGGTAGGGTGGCGACACGCGTGTTTCCGTTTCGAAACCAAAGCGCCCATAATAGGCGGGATCGCCGAGCACAAGAACTTGCAAAATCTGTTGGTCTCTCAATTGCTGCAAGCCTTCATGAACAAGAGCGCTGCCGACGCCCTGTTTTTGAGCCGCCGACGCAACACCGAGCGGCCCCAGCAGGGCGACATGCACTTCATTTCCGGCAACGCCGCAGGTCGTGAAAACCACATGGCCCGCTATTTCGCCGTTCAATACTGCAACAAGGGAAAGCACGCCTTGTTTCTCCTGCAGCAGGTTCCGCACAAGCGGCAGCAAGTCCTCGTCAGGGAAGGCGTCCGGGTAAAGCTGTTCGAGTTCGGAAATGTCCGTTGCCAGGCCTTCACGAATTTCGATCTCTTTGCGCATCACGTCTCCCTTTCTTTCCATCCTCACAGCGCATGTCGCCGTTAGGATTACTATGCAAGGAAACGCTATGCGCTATTCAACAGGATAACGCCATGCTTTTAGAGAGACACGTTTGAGAAACCGCGTTTGCGGTTATTCAGCAGCGACTGTTGCCAGTGTTTCGTCGTCAAGCTGATGCGCAGCAGCCGTTTCGTCGGCCGCCATCGCCGTATAGGCGCCCATGGTGGATGCGAGCTCATATTCTGCAAGCCTTAAATCGAAATTTGCGCGGGAAAGGCTGATTTTCGCCTCCACCAAGTCGCGTTGACCATCCAGCACGTCGATCACTGTACGGCGACCGGCTTCGAATTCGATTTGCAATCCTTCTACGGAGAGTTCCGCCGCGCTGATTGCATCGCGCGCTGCGTCCCGGCGCGCCGCGGCGGCGGTGCGTTCCCGCCAGGCGCGGGTCATGGTCTCGTTGACCGCGAGCCGCGTCGCTGCAAGTTGCGCCCGGTCTTGCGCGGCTTCCGATGCAGCGCGTTTCAGCCCCGCGTGATTGGCGCCTTGCGCAAAGATGGGAATGCGCATGCGCGCGACAATCTGGTATTCATCCTCATCGGGCGCGGCGGGGTCTTCTGCGTAACGCCGGAAAAAACTGCCTTCGATCGAAAGGTCGGGCGAAAAGGCGCCGCGCGCGGCGGACTTTGCATGTTTTGATGCGGATACCGTTTCACGCGCAGCATTCAGGGCGGGATTGGCGGCAAGCGCCGCGGCGGTTGCGCTCTCCAGGGTTTGGAACTCGTCAATACTGAGTCTGCCCTTGCGTGGTGAAAGTTTCAGCGGTTTGTGACCGACAATCGCTTCATAGGATGCTTCATTGGCGCTTCGGGTCGCAATGGCCTCCTGCAGGGCAACTTGCGCCCGCGCAACGCGCATGCGCGCCTGCTCAACACCAGTGCGGCTTTGGGCGCCCGCTTTCATGCGCGCCTCGGTAACTTCAAGTTGCCGGCTTACAAGGGTTAGGTTCTCACGCCGATGCTCGACAATTTCGCGAGCCAAAATGACCGAGGCGTGGGCGCGGCCAGCAAGAAGCGCAACACGGTTTTGCGAGTCATCCACCAGATAGGTTGACGCCTTAACGCGCGCATTCTTTTCGCGAAACGTGTTGATCGATGAAAAACCGCGAAACACCGGCTGCCGGAAGGTAACGCCCATGGTAAGACCGTCGCGGTCCTCCAGCGTCGCCAGCGACGCGCTCCGGAAGTCATCGGATGCGTAAACCGCAGAGCCTTCTATCGATGGCAGAAACTGCCCCAGCGCCCGTAGCTGTTCTGACTTTGCAACACGGCGTTGGGCGCTGGCAATATCGATCTGCGGATTATGCTTTAGCGCCGCGCGGATCGCGTCAGCGGCTGTTTCTTCGTCGGGTTTTTCTTCGAAGATGCTCGTCGTCTCGATATCGACGAGCGAGTAGGAAGAATAGACAGACTGTGCGTAAGCGCCGTTACTGGCGCTAAACGCCAATGCGCCGCAGCTTAACAGCACTGCGCTTTTCCGATTGAAGACACCCATCAACGCACTCCACTTTAGGGTGAGGATAGGGTGAATTGGTTAATTTTTTTGCACGTTAACCGTGCGTTGCAAGCGGGTCCCCGCGCGGTTTAATGACCGCGCGGGTTAACGAAGACTTACAGGTTCATTGCGGAATAAGCGGTGGCGATGCGTTTAATCGCCAGAATGTAAGACGCCATCCTGAGGTCGATGTTGTCATTACTTCTACGCCAGATCTCGCGGGTAATCTGATAGGTATTGCGCATCGTATCATCGAGCCCGGAACGCACGAGATCAATCTCGCTTGAACCGTTTTTGAATGACTGCTTGAAACCCTCGCTTAACGTATTGCCGGTGAGCGACTCGATTTCCTGCATCAAGTCAATCTGCCGGGCTTCTTCCTGGCGCCGTTGCAGGCGGCCAAAGCGAATGTGAGAGAGGTTTTTGACCCATTCGAAATAGGACACCGTCACGCCGCCGGCATTGGCGTATAGGTCGGGAATGATAACGCAGCCATTTTCCCGCAACACTTCGTCAGCCGCCGCCGTTACGGGACCATTCGCCGCTTCAACGATCAGTTTTGCCTTCACCTTGTGGGCGTTGGTGAGATTGATTGCGCCCTCAAGCGCTGCCGGGATCAAAATATCGCAATCGGCGGTGAGCAGGGCGGGGCCGTCCGCTATGTATTTGCCGCCAGGAAATCCTTCAACGCCGCCGGTTTCGGCAATATGCGTTTTAAGCGCTTTGACGTCGATGCCGTTATCATTGACAACGGCGCCGTCCCGCTCGATCACGGCGGTGATTTTTGCGCCGTCTTCCCCCGACAGAAATTGTGCGGCGTGATAGCCAACATTGCCAAGGCCCTGCACAATGATTCTCTTGCCTTCAATCTCGCCTTCGAGATTTGCAGTTTCCACATCTTCTTTGTGCCGGAAAAATTCGCGTAGGGCGTATTGCACGCCGCGGCCGGTTGCTTCGACACGGCCTGCGATGCCGCCTGCATGTAAAGGTTTGCCGGTCACGCAAGCGCGCGCGTTGATATCCGTCGTATTCAATCGGCGATATTCATCAGCAATCCAAGCCATCTCCCGCATGCCGGTGCCCATGTCCGGCGCCGGCACGTTTTGTGATGGATTGATCAGGTCGCGCTTCACAAGCTCATGGGCAAAGCGCCGCGTAATTCTTTCAAGCTCGTCTCTTGTCCAGTCGGACGGGTTGATGGCGAGCCCGCCCTTGGAGCCGCCAAACGGCGCTTCGACAAGCGCGCATTTATAGGTCATCAACGCGGCAAGCGCCTCGACTTCGTCCTGGTCGACATTCATGGCGTAGCGGATGCCGCCTTTTACCGGTTCCATATGGTCCGAGTGGACAGCCCGATAACCGGTGAAGGTGTGTAATTCGCCGCGCAGCCGCACCCCAAACCGCACTGTATACGTCGCGTTACAGGTGCGGATATTCGACGCCATGCCCGGCGGCAGATCCAGCGCCGCTAAGGCGCGATCGACCATCGTGTTTACGCTGTCGCGGAATCCAGGTTCTACAGTTGTTGTTGTTTGAATGTTCATGGCGGCTATCGCTTTTGTTTGTTTTAAAGTAGCTCAAGTGATAGCAACTCACGGTTGTTTTGCTCTAAAGAATATGCGCGCACGTTTTGTGATTACCTCAAGGTTTTCGCAATAAGTTCGGTACTGACGCATACGGATAGAACGGCGTGCGCGTGTCTGCGCAGCGCCCGAGCCTCACATAAGTTGAATGCAGTTTAGCCGGCGTATCAGCAGGCGGCGACGTCCGGCTGCGCATTTTCCTCAGCTCGCGCAGGCGCACTTTCCGGCTCGACATCGTTTAATTGAACTTTAACGCAATTTCGCCCGGACCGTTTTGCTTCGTAAAGCGCAGCGTCGGCATTTTTGAAAAGGTTCTCAGCGCATGCGTTGCTGTCAAGTTGTGATACGCCGAAGGACATGGTGATGTGGCCGAGATTGTTGTTGTTGGCTTTGTTGATGAGTTCGCGCCGGCTAATGGCCTCTCGCAACGCGTCGGCGAGTTTAACGGTGTCATCAAGCGCTGTATTCGGGAGCACGATAGCGAACTCTTCGCCGCCGTAACGCGCCACCAGGTCCTGGCCCTTGACGTTTTCTTTCAGGGTGCGCGCCACCAGTTTGAGAACCTGGTCGCCAACTTTGTGTCCCCAGGTGTCGTTGAATTTTTTGAAATGGTCGACATCCGTGATGATGAGACAAAGGTCAGCTTGTTCCTCATGTGCGTGTTCAATCAATTCAGCTGATTTGGTGTCGAAATAGCGACGGTTATAGAGGTTGGTTAAAAAGTCCGTATTCGCATCTGTTGCGATGGACTCCATATCGCTTTTCATTTGCGTGATTGTGAATGTCGCTTCGTTAAGCTCTTTTTCAAGTTCCTTATTGCGTTCGACAGCTTCTTGCGCTGTTGTGATCAGCGAGGCGACAAACGCTTTGGCGTCGGCGGTGGTTTCGCAAGCCTCGCTCGCCTGATCGGAGGCTGAAGTCAGGTTATCCCGGAATGTCGTCGTATTTTCGCTGATGGACTCAGTAATCTGCTGCACATTGCTCGTTTGATCGATAAGCTTTGATACGTATTTTTCAACGTCATCCAATTCCTGCTCGGGCGCGAAGTAATTGTCGTGGAGACTTTGGAGAAATCGTCCGTCGATTGTGTTTTTGTTTTGAATAGCCTTTTCGATTTCGAGGGACAAAGCGGCGTTCTTCCGGTCAAGATGCGCGTACCAGACCGTATAATAAGGCGGCAGGGGCGCGATCGACATTGCCTTTAGGGCGTGAAGCGCTTGCTCGCCGATCTGTAAGGCGTCTTTGGAATAGTCTTTAACTTCGCTCATGGCAGGGCCCCCCGGGTAATCTCGACAGTGGTCAACCAGCGAAGAAAAGCACGTATAGCTTGTTTTTACGTTAAGTAGATTTGTTAGGGAGCGCCGCATCTTTGGGTCGTCTGACGGGCATGTCAGTTAAACGGTGAAGTCAAATTGGATGAAACGCTCAACCTCGTGGCTGCAAGCATGCGCGATGAGAGAATAATATATTTTTTTACGCTTGTGTTGCAGCCGTTAACGTTTTGGTAATTAAAATTCGCTCTATTGGTGTGTTCGAAAGGGCGATAATCGCGTTACTCTTGGGTTAATGTCTGATTAACCTATTCAGCTTACCACTACGGTGAGGCACGCATTAGTTGTGCCTGTAACGCCCGTTGTGGCGCCGTAGCTGAGTATATTATCGTGTTGGACAATCTTGCACCCGAACAAAACATCGTCGACGTCTATGTTGGGCGGCGGTTGAAGCTGCTGCGAAAGCAAAAACATATTTCGCAAAAACAGCTTGCCGATCGATTGGGCGTCACATTTCAGCAAATTCAAAAGTATGAGAAGGGGCTTAACCGGCTGCCGGCGAGCCGCATGCTGTCCATATGCATGGCGCTTGATATTACGCCAAATGATTTGTTTCATGATTTGTTGACCAAGCAATATCCGTTCAAGGAGCCTCAAGACTTTTCCAGCGACGAAATGGAATTGATCGAAATCGTTCGGCAATTAAAGCCGCCCTTGAAGAATCAGGTTCGACAGATCGTCGGAACGCTTGCTGAGCAATAGCCAGAACGGCCTCGACACGGACCTGGACGTCAGTCATCGACATGGCGGCGATTGCGCTTGGTAATCCAGGCCGCCTCGCGATCTCTTTCTTCCTTTTCGTTCCTTTCTTTGCGCCTCTGTTCAGCCGCGCGCGCCGACAGGGTTTCGATAACGATCTCTTTGTGCAGCGCACTTCTGAGGAGCGCCTGTTGCGCCTCTGCGCGGGGCGTTAGGTACTCCGCTGCGGCGACTTTTTGTTTTGCAAGCGTTAGCCTCTGGCGGATATATGCCTCGGCGTTTGTTAAACTTGCGCCGGCCTTAACCTCCGGCTGACGGGATTGCCGAGCGTCTTGTCGCAGGTCGCCCGCCGCCGCGTGAAGCCGCTTCTGGCTCTGCTTGATCTGTTGGTAACGGCTTTGTTCGAGCCGCTTCTTGGCCTCAAGCACTTTTGCAAGTTTATCTAGTTCAGCTTGCTTCATTGTCGAACGCCCGCGCGCCGGCGGCTTTTACGCAGCTTGTCAGCATAGTGAATAGCCGCCGCGACCGCTGCATAATGCTCCCGCCGGATCTCCTGGCCGATATCAACAATGGCGTGAATAGAGCGCGCTGTCGGCGGATCGCGCTTGATGGGCACGCCTGAGGCGGCCGCTGCTTCGCGGATGCGCGCCGCAACTTCGTCAACGCCCTTGGCGACGCAAATCGGCGCTGCGTGTTTCTTCCGTTCCCATTTGATCGCCACGGCGTAGTGCGTTGGGTTGACGATCACGATGTCTGATTTCGGCACGTCAGCCATCATTCTGTTGGTGGCGATGGCTTCAGCGCGTTGGCGGCGCGCGCTTTTGAGCGACGGGTCGCCTTCGGTCTCTTTGTTTTCTTCCTTGAGTTCCTGATGGGTCATCTTCAGCTTGCTTAGATGCTGAAACCGCCGCCAGGGCAGATCGATCGCAGCGATCAAAACGGCGGCGGCTGTGATCAGCCCGCAAAACAGAACTGCTTCCTCGTAAAGGATTTCTGCGATGGCGCCGGCCGGCGCGAGCGTTAACGCCGGCAATTCGAGAAAAAGGTTTTTCGCTGAGAAATAAAGAATGCCGAGCACCGCGAGCAACTTTGCAGCGCTGCGGACGAACTCGGCAAGGCCATTGGGTCCAAATTTCTGTTTGGCGTTGTCAACGATGGAAAGCCTCGACCATTTCGGTTTGACTTTCGAGACCGCGATCACAAAAGCGCGCTGCCCCGCCACTGAACAGACCGCGGCGGCGATGATGGCGAGAAAGACGGGCATGAGGGCGCCGAGTACGTTGAGCATCAACTCGCCTGTCGCATCGTTCTTGCCAGCGGCGAAGAGAGACGCGCCCACATCATGGGGGTGCATGAAAAATGTTTTGAGTGTTCCAAGGAGCGTCGTCGCGCTCCAGGCGGAGGCAAAGGTGAGCGCCACAAAAAAACCGATATAGGTAGCTGCAGCAGTTGCCTCCGGCGAATAGGAAACGTCGCCTTTTTCCCGGGACTTTTGGATTTTCTGCGGCGTCGGTTCGTGGGACTTATCCGCCGCGGAGTTCTGTTCATTGTCGCTCACGGCGGTCCCTCCATGAGCGTCAACAGCGTGTCGTCAACCATTGAAATCCATGCGTCGAGGATCACCGGCGCGCTAAGCGCCAAAAGAATAAGCCCCATCAGCGTGATGACGGGAATACCAACAAACGCCACCATCAATTGCGGCATGGCGCGGTTCGCGGCGCCAATCGCCATGTTGTAGACAAAGCCAAGCGCCACAAAGGGAAGCGCCAGCGACACCGCTGCTGCGAAAGATAATGCGGTGCGCTCGCTTGCCCATTCGCCGGTTTCGCCGGCGCCGGGAAAGACGCCCAGCGGCATATATTGGTATGTCATGATCAGAACGCTGATCGACTGGAAGTGAAGACCCGATGTGACCGCAAGCACAATTGCTGCAAAAGTCAGCAGCATAGAGACTTGTGTTTCAGGTTGCTGATCGATGCCGGAATTGAACAACTGCGCCAGCGAAAGGCTCTGACTGATGATCGATCCGGCGGTTTGCATTGCAAAGATGGTGATGCGGATTGAAAAACCAATCAGCGCCCCAGCGACGGCTTCCGCGGCGATCATGAGCGCGGCAGCAGAGACTGTCTCTGGGGGCGTAACCCGGCCAATGACAGCGGGAACGATGACCGCCGTGATTGCGAGCGCCGCCATCAAACGCACGCGCATGGAAATCGTTTGCTCGCCAAGGCCAGGCAGAAAGAAGATGAACGCCGATATGCGCGTAAAGATCGCAGCGATCACGGCGATCTGTGAGAAGTTGCTATTGGCAAGCGCTGATATGCTGGTGAACAGATCCATCGCCGCCCCGTCAGGCGACGCCCACAATAGACGGCCGTTCCGACGGATCGATTTCTTCGTACGCGATCACGTCATTGCGGATGCCTTTGGCGGACAAGACGGTCGTTAAAAAACGCCGGCGCTTTGCGCTGGTGATGATGGCGGGAAAAACGCCGCCAGAAATTGCATTGGCGACTTTTTCACGAATGGCTGCAGCGAGGCGATTAAACTCCGACGGCGGCAGTGCGATGTCGTTAACGCCATTGTTGTGTTCAATCTCGTGTTCGGAGAACAGCTCTTCCCACTCCGGCGCCAATTGAATGAGCGGCAGATGCCCGTCATCATCGCGCAGTTTCGAAATGAACTGGAAGCTGATCCGCTGACGTACATATTCCGCAATCTGCTCCGGCGAGGAAAGGGCGGTGCGCCCTTCGCTGAGCGCTTCAAGCACCACCGGCAGATTGCGGATAGAGACGCGTTCTTCGAGGAGCAGCCGCAACACCGCCTGCACAAGATCGAATGGCGTTTCGTCCGTAATGAACTCGTCGAGAATTTTTTGATTGTCTGCAGCCTTTTTGGGGTTCGACGTTGACACAAACTCATCGAGGATGCGGCGCAGGGCGCGGCGGGTCATCAGCCGGCCGAAATTGCCTTTGATAGTTTCAAGAAGGTGCGTTGCAACCACTTCCGCCGGTTCGATTACGGGAAGGCCGAGCAAGGCTGCGTCTTCCTGACGGTCGGCGGCGATCCACCGCGCCGAGGCACCAAATACGGGCTCTTTTACATCTTCGCCGGGAATGCCGAAGGGTACGTTATCTTGCGTTAGTACAAGAACGCCTTTCGGGTCCACCTTGCTGCGCGCAATCTCAACGCCGTGAATGCGGATGATGTATTGGTTGTCCGGTAGCGCCGTGTTGTCCGTCAGCCGGATTGCCGGAACGATGAAACCGAATTCAGCCGCCACATATTTCCGGATTTTCGCGATGCGCTTATCGAGGCCTGCGTCAGCGTCCATGCAAGTCGGAATGATGTTCGGCGCAAATTCGATGTGGATTTCATCAAGGTCGAGAATATCGCCGAGGGATTCTTCTTTTGCGGGCTCAGGCTTTTCCGCCTCTTCGGCTTCTTCGATCGTTTTCTGTTGCGCCCGTTGATAAAGGTAAAAGGCAAGACCGCCGAGCAACACGGCGCCCGTCATGAACGGCAAAAACGGCATGCCGGGAAAGAGGGCGAAGATGCCGAGCATGGCTGCGACTGTTGCCACTGCCGCGGGATATTCGCCAAGCTGATCGAACAGCGCTTTGTCTGTTGAGCCAAGTACGCCGCCCTTAGACAACAATAAAGCAGATGCAATGGAGATGATCACCGCGGGGATTTGCGAGACGAGCCCGTCGCCGACGGTAAGGATTGAATACGTCTCAAGCGCCTGACCGAACGACAGGTTGTGAACCCCAAGGCCGATCGCCAAGCCGACGATCAAGTTGAGGAGCGTGATCAGCAATCCGGCGATGGCGTCGCCTTTAACGAATTTTGACGCGCCGTCGAGAGAACCGAAGAAGGTCGTTTCTTCCTGTTCGACTTTACGGCGGGCTTTTGCTTCTTCGTGATCGATGGCGCCGGCTGCGATGTCAGAGTCGATGGCAAGCTGTTTGCCTGGCATCCCATCCAGCGCGAAACGCGCGCCAACTTCCGCCATACGGCCCGCGCCCTTGGTGATCACCAGAAAGTTGACGATCAGCAACACCGTGAACACCACAAGGCCGAGAAACACATTGCCGCCCATGATGAACATGGCAAAGCCCTGAATAACCCCGCCGGCGGCGTCGGGGCCGGTGTGTCCCTGTCCGATGATCAGTTTGGTCGAGGAGACGTTGAGCGACAGCCGCAGCAGCAACGACGCCAATAGGATCGTCGGAAAGGATGAAAAATCCAAAGGCCGCTCAATGAAAAGCGTGATTGTAAAAATCAAAATCGCCAGCGCGAAAGACGCGGTCAGCCCGATATCAAGAATCCATGCCGGCGTCGGTAGCACCATCATGACGATGATCGCCATGAGCGCGACAGCAAGCAGCACGGTCGGCTGGTAAAGGTTTCTTATGCGAGGCTCCACGGGAACGACTTCCTCTTACAAAACGCTGGCCCGGCCTCGTCAGCCCGCAATATATTTGTCGACGGTCGTTTCAAAGAGCGAAAGCATGAGCCGTGATGAAAACCCAAGACAGAGCGTAAACGTCACCAGCATCGCAACGAGCTTCGGCACGAAGGTGAGCGTCAATTCCTGAATGGACGTCAGCGCCTGAAGCAGACCGACGATGACGCCGACCACAAGCGCTGTGATCAGGAGCGGCGAGGCGATCCACACGCCAGCCCACAAATATTCGCGAAGGACATCGATGATTTCTGCGTCTGTCATGTGTTTATTCTCGTCACGCCGATCAGACCGGCATGCGTAGCAACTCCTGATAAGCTTCAACGACGCGGTTTCGCAGCGTGACCGCAGTTTCGACGGCCAGCTCAGCCGACGCCATCGCTTCAACAACAGAATGGGGGTCAGCGCCGCCGGTCATGAAGGCGGAAGCGGCGCTTTCGCTTTTCGCCACTGCGCCAGCGAGATCTTTCACCACATTCGCCGGCTGAAAGCTTTCGCCGCCTTGTTCGGCGCGCACGTTCGTTGCGGTCTTTTGCGCATTCAGCGTTTTTTGGGCTGCGTTGTATGTTTTTAGAGCGTTAAAAGCATTCACATCCATCACATCACCTATCGTTTAAGAAGGTCGAGCAAGCTCGCATACATTTGCCGCGCTTGCTGGAAAGTGGCGAGGTTGGCTTCATAGGAACGATGCGCTTCGCGGCCGTCAGCCATCTCAACCATCAGTTTGACATTCGACATTTTGACATTGCCGTTTTCGTCCGCCATCGGATGAGAGGGATTGTAAACCTCTTCCAACGGCGCATTATCAAGCGACAAGCGATCGACCTTGACCTTGTTGGCGTTGATCGTCGGGTCGAACGCGTTGTCGAAAGAAATCGTCTTGCGGCGGTAACCGGGCGTATCGGCGTTGGCGACGTTCTCGCTGATCACCCGCATACGAAAGCCCTGGCTTTGCATGCCGCTTGCTGCGACGTCCATGGATTTAGAGAAGATATTCATGGCTTACCTCCTCATGACCCGCGGCCAAGGCTCATGCGCAGGAGGTCGATTGTCTTTTTGTAAATCGAAATCGCAGCCTGATGGTCCTGTTGCGCCTCGATGCTCCGCATGAGCTGATCTTCAAGAGAGACCGTATTGCCATTGGGCGAAGCGACGCCCGGCGTTTGCACTTCCTGCGCGCGAAATGCGCTTAGATCGGCCGCTTTGTTAACGCCCGCGCCTTTCGCATCAGACATGCGCGCATAAGCGTCAGAAAAGGGTTCAAGATCTTTGGCTTTGTAGTTTCCGGTATCGGCGTTTGCGATATTTTCGGAAATCACAGTGTGGCGGGTCGCAGCGTAGCGCGCCATCGCCGAAGCGGTTTTTAAAATATCGATGTTGTTCAGCATTCTGCCGACGTCCTGTTAAGGATTACGGTTTATGAAAATAATCGTCAAAGTTGAAAATAAACTTAATTGGTGTGTTAAGGCCGACGATGAACATTCTTACCCAAACCTTAAACACGGCGCTTGAAGACATTGAGACCAACCGCTGGTGGGGGCGCGTTTCGGCGATCGAAGCCGGCGTTATTCATATCGATGGTCTGAGCGATATTGCGCGCATCGGCGATCGCATTGAGATTGTAGGTGAGGGCGCAGGTTCCGGCGAAGTGATTGCTATTAAGGACGACGATGTTCTCGCGATGCCTGACGGATCGCTGACGGGACTTGCCCCAGGCGACCGCGCGTACTTTGTACGCGATCCCCACCCGCGCCCGTCTAACGCCTGGATCGGCGAAGTCTTGTCTTCAGACGGAAGACTGATGGATGGCCGTCCGGCGCCAGCGGGGGATCGTCCCATGCCGCTTGACGCAACAGCGCCAGTGGCGACGGAACGCAGGGGTATTGGCGACCGGCTCAATACCGGTCTTGCCATTATGGATACGTTTCTGCCGCTATGCCGGGGACAACGTATTGGTCTGTTCGCGGGCTCGGGTGTTGGCAAGTCGATGCTGCTGGGGGAATTAGCGCGAGGCGTTGAAGCAGACATTGTGATCGTCGCCT
>JANQOV010000049.1 GCA_028285645.1 Hyphococcus sp. | reverse complement strand
CTTCTTGTTTGGATGACATAGGCGGCAGCCACCGCCAGGATCGAAAACATCGCTGGCGCAATCGCTTCATGGGCGGCGCCGGCGGCTGCGCGACGTGTGTTGGCGCCGTCGGCGAAAAACTTTGCATGGTCAGCGCCGACGCTGGCGCCAAGGCAAATGCCAAGCGCCATTGCGATCGCGAGCGCCGCGCCGCCGCTTTCCGTGCCGATCAACCCGTCCATGGCAAGATAGCCGCCGGCGCCGGCAACGCCGAGCAGTGCGGAAAAAGGCGCAAGCACCGATAAGCCGATCGTATTGCCGATTTGCGGCGCCAGCGCTGCGAAATAAAACGTGAGCCCCAGTGCGGCGAATAATACGGGGTTAGAAGGCATTTCTGCGAAGGCCGGGTCGAACCAGTGTCGGTCATTGTTGAGCGCCAGGAGAACAACAACAAACGCGACAATCGCCAACATCGTCATGTGCGGCGCAGGCCGTTGCGGCGCAATCGCCGCGAATACTGTCGGTAAGCCGACGATAATGAATAAATTGATGAGGAAAGTTCCAAGCAGCTCCTGGTCACCGCTGGCCGGCGCATTGCGCAATCCGATCACAGCGAGCGTCGTCAAACCGATTGCAAGGACGCCGACAGTCAGTAAGGGACGATGCGACGCCAACCCTGCAATGATGCCCGACGTGGCACGCGGCAAAGCATACCCCCCGATCTTGCGATCTACTCAGGAAGGTCGATCGCCAGGATCGCCATGTTGAAATCATAAGAGACATCGCCTTCTTCATCATCCTTGAAGACAACGCCGATAAATTCTTCGCCGAAATAGACTTCTGCTGAATCATCTTTTTTCGGCCGAGCGCGAATTTCGAGATTTTCGACCCCGAATTTAGAGCGCATATAGGTTTGCAAACGTGCAATCTCGGTCGGGTCCATCGACTCCTAGCCCTTTTTCGCTCACTCCCCGCCCGCTGTCATAGCCTTATCCGGCATGGGCGCCAAGCAGAACAGCGTAGCACTGTTTCGCTTAGGTAACTTGACCACCGTCAAGGATCATCACATTGAAATTCGTGTTATTCACATATGGAGCCGCCCGATGGTTTATAAGTCCGCTATTTTAGTCGCCGCTGCAGGTCTTTTGACCGTTGCCTGCGGTGGAGAAAACACCGAAACCCCGAAAGTCGCCGAAACCGATACGGCGTGCGTCGCTACGGAAGACGGCAAGATCAGCGTCGAAAGCGCCTGGGTGCGCGCTGCTGATGCGTCAAGACCGACCACGGCGGCCTATTTCACGCTCTGCAATGGCGGCGATAGCGAAGACGCCCTGATTGGCGCTGCGGTGGCTGGTGTTGCAACGGTCGAGCTTCACGAAACCATCGAACAAGAAGATGGCATGGCCGGGATGACGCCAGTGAGCGCGATTGCGTTGCCAACGGGAAGCCCCGTTGCGCTGGAGCATGGCGGCACCCATGTCATGCTCATCGGGCTCGAAGAAGATCTATCGCCCGGCTCGACCGTGAATATGACCTTGCAATTTGAAAACGCCGAGCCGTTGGAAATCACCGCAGAGGTCAAAGACGGCATGGCCCATAGCGGGCATTAGCGCCTCACACAGCCGATCCGCCCGCCAGTTCAACCAGCGCATTGATGCGTTTGTCGATCGGCGGGTGGGTTGCGAAAACGCCGGCGAACCGCGCCGTATTCTCCACCATCATCTGCTGCACATCCGCGGGCGCATCCATCTGGCTGCGCCCCGATATTTTTTGCAAGGCTGAAATCATGGCGTCGGGATTGCGCGTTAATTCAACTGACCCAGCATCCGCCAGATATTCCCGCTTACGCGACAAGGTAAAGCGAATGACGATGGCCAAGAGATAAGAAATCACAATCAGCGCAACGGCAATCAGTATTAAGACCCCGCCGCCGCGGCTGTCGCCTTTGCGGGAGCGCGTATGGCCGCCAACCCTCACGCCTGTGCGGAACATGTTGCGGAAGATGAGCTCCGCAAAAAACGAAAATATGCCCACAAAGATCACTGAAATGATCAACAAGCGCACATCGCGATTGGTGATGTGCGTTAACTCATGGGCCATCACCGCCTCGATCTCGTCCTTGTCGAGCGCATCGATGAGCCCGCGCGTCAGCGTCACCTTGTAGCTCTTGTCGGTGAGCCCGCTGGCGAACGCGTTAAGGGCCGGCGTTTCCACCACGTTGAGTTTCGGCATGGTTATGCCTTGGGCGATGCAGAGATTTTCAAGGAGGTTGTAGAGCTCCGGCGCTTCCTTACGCGTCAGGCTGCGCGCGCCAACGGAGGCTTCGATGATGGTCTGATAGGAAAACCAGGCGATTGTGAACCAAACAGCAGCCCCGAGAAACGCAAACGGCCAGATGCGCTTCATGTGCTCGAAAGCAAGCGCAATCCCCTCGCCGATGTCGTAAAAATCAGTCGTCAACGCGACATAGCCCACCGACAAGCCATAGAGCAGCAACAACAAAAGCACTGGAAAGCCGGCAAGCAACAGCACCGATTTCAGATTGTTGTTCCAGATATGGGTCTGCAGGCCGTAAGCGCCCATGGCTCAGCCTTCCGCAAACGCAAATTCATGGGCGGCGGCGGCATGCAGCGCCGTTGTGTCAAAGACCGGCAGATCCGTGTGATCCTGCGACAGGATCATACAGAGTTCGGTGCAGCCAAGGATCACTCCGTCGGCGCCGTCGCGTGCATGCGCGTCAATGATCTCAAGGAGCGCCTGGCGAGACGCATCAAAAACATCACCATTGACGAGCTCGTCGAGAATGATCCGGCCAATGACGGTTTGCTCTTGTGCGCTGGGCACAAGTACCTCCCCATCATATCGCGCGGCAAGCCCGTTGCGATAATGCTCGCCGCTCATCACCACCGGCGTTCCCAAGAGCAACGGTTTGCGAATACCAGCGTCAACCATTGCCGCCGCGAGTGTGTCGAGCAGATGGATCAACGGCAAGCCGGTTTCGCGAATAACATCGTCAGCGGCCACATGGGTCGTGTTTGAAGAAATCACTATCGCCTCAGCGCCCGCCGCCTTCAGATGCATCGCGCCTTTCACAACTTCAGCATTGAACGCATCCCAATCGCCAGCGTCGTAGTGGCGGATCATGACGCCGTAATCGAGTGTATAAAGTATAATATTGGCCGAATGCTCGCCGCCGAGCCGCGCCCGCACCGCCTCATTGAGCAGTCGATAATAGATCGCTGTCGATTCAGGACTGACGCCGCCAATAAGACCGAGAAGCTTCATGACGGAGATGCTACTGGTCGCCACATGGCAAGCAAAGGCGGCGCGCCGTCAGGCAAGGCAAGCGGCGCCCGCGCTTCAAATCCGAGCCGCTCATAAAGAGGCGTGTTGCGGGGGTTTGAGTTTTCGAGATAGGCGCCGATCTCCTCCGAGTCGGCTTGCTTCAACCCTTCCCTTATAATCTTCCCGCCTAACCCCTTGCCTTGCATGGTTTTGCGTACGCCAACCGAAAATAGATAATAATGCGTGTGTTTGGGATGGCTCGCCTCCATCACACGCGCTGTTTCCCGCGCACGGTAAAGTGCGCCGAAACCGCCGCTCCTGAACATCGATGCAGCAAGGCGCACTTCATTCATGAACGGCAATTTCTCGGATCCCCCCGGCGGCAACCAAAGTGTTGCAGCGCCATCACCGGCAATGTGTCCAAAACCTTGGGCAAGATAAACATCTCCGGTCATTTCCTTGAACAACTGGCCAATGGGTCGCGGGCCGCCAAACATCCAATTCATGATCGGATCGTCGGCAAACGCCTCTGTCAGGATGTCGGCCACCGCCGGCGCATCTTCGATCGTCGCTTTTCGAATATCCGGCGATGCGTAGGGTTCGCTGGCCATTGCCGCTAGAAATTAACGTCGGGCGCCGCCTCTAAGGTCGCACGGCGTTCTTCTGGAATTTCGAAGAATTCCTTGTCCTTGAAGTTGCCAAGCGGCGCCACCAGATTGCCGGGAATCTGCTTGATCGCCGTATTATATTCCTGCACCGCATTGTTGAAGAACCGCCGCGCCGCCGCGATCTTGTTTTCTACGTCTGACAGTTCACGCTGCAATTCGAGAAAGTTCGTGTTCGCCTTAAGGTCGGGGTAAGCCTCCGCCAGGGCGAAGAGCTTGCCAAGCGCGGCGCCGAGCACGCCTTCTGCAGCCCCTTGCGCTGCAGGACCTTGTGCTGACTGGGCGGCAGAACGCGCATTGATGACGGCGTCGAGGGTTTCTCTTTCGTGGCTCGCATAGCCTTTTACCGTCTCCACCAGATTGGGGATCAAATCATGGCGCTGCTTTAACTGTACATCGACATCGGCAAACGCCTGCTCGGTCCGCTGACTGAGCGCCACAATGCGGTTGTAAATACCGATAACAAAAATGACGATGAGGACGATGAGCCCGAGGAATATTAAAATGCCAGACATGCCGTCTCCTTATTGTTGCCGGGAACACTCCGGAAAGACGCGCCATACGGGAACGCTGGGGCGGGAGCGCCTTGAGAATCACGGGGCTCAGTCTACGTTTTTCAAGGGGTTACATCAACGCCGCCAGCCCGGGGTGATTTTATCCGCGGGTTAGTTTATGGCTCTCCTCCTGGCGGGAGAATGAGTTCACAAATTCGGGGTTAAACATGACCGATCGACGAATTTTTTCCCTGGCGGCAGTCCGCATCACCATTGCCGCGTGCGTTCTCAGCGCCGCCGGCTGCGCCTCTGTCTATTACGACACCATGGAGCGCATGGGCTTTGAAAAACGCGATATCCTTGTGGATCGCGTCAAGGACGCCCGCGCCGAGCAGGCGGAAGCGCAAGAAACATTTACCTCGGCGCTGGATGAGTTCCGGGCGCTGGTCGATGTCGATGGCGGCGGGCTCGAAGCCCAATATGACAAGATGAACGCCTCCTATACGCGCTCCTCAAAACAGGCGCAGGATGTGCGCGATCGCATCAAGGCTGTCGATGATGTAGGCAAGCGCTTGTTCCGGGAATGGGAAGAGGAGCTTGCCCTTTATGAGAGCGCCGATTTGCGCCGCCGGTCAGCGGAGCAATTGCGCGCCACCGAAGCGGACTATGACAGCCTGCTCGCGGCCATGAACAAAGCCGCCGACAAAATGAACCCGGTGCTTGAGCTTTATCAGGACCAGGTGCTGTTCCTGAAGCACAATCTGAATGCGCGCGCGATTTCCTCGTTGGAATTGGAGCGCACGCAAATTGAAGAACGCGTCGAAGCCCTGATTGAGGAAATGAACCTGGCGATCGCCGAAGCGGATGAGTTTATCGCTTCCATGAGCTGACGCGCCGTGCGTATCCCGCGCCGTTAACACCCGCCGGTCATCACAAAGGTGACCGGCGTTTTTTTAGAATAAAGGCCATCTCGCCATCGCCCCTCCGAAGAAATCAACCAAGCGCAAAAAGAAGGCGCCTAAATCGCAAGGCTTGCCGGCGAAACAGGAAATCATCGCCTTCCTTGACGGTCGCAATGGCGTTACGGCGCGCCGCGACATCGCCCGCGCCTTCGGCTTAAAGGGCGCTGACAGGGCAAAGCTACGCGCGCTCTTAAAAGAAATGGAAGCCGAAGGCTCCATCGACCTTAAAGCCGGCAAGCGCGTCGCCAAGTCCGGCGATATGCCGCCGGTGGCGCCCATCGACGTTATGTCGGTGGACGATGACGGCGATCTCCTTTGCATGCCGGCGGGTTGGCGCGGCGATGACGAACCGCCGATGATCAGATTGTCAGCGCGCGCTGCGGGCAAACAAAAACCGGCGCCCGGCGTTGGCGACCGGCTATTAGCGCGGCTTAAACCGGCGGGCGACGATGGCTATGAGGCGGAGATCATCCGCGCCGTCGGTAAAGGCGCGCATCGGTTTTTGGCTGTATACCGCAAAGACCGCAGGGGCGGCGTTGCGGAACCGGTCGAGCGCCGGGCGCGCAACAGCTTTACCATCGAAAAAGGCGATGAAGCCGGCGCCAAAGACGGCGATCTCGTCTGGGTGGAAACCAAAAACGCCCGTGGTTATGGCCCGCAGCGCGGCCGCATCCGCACCATCGAAGGGCATATTGAAGATCGCGACGCCTTTTCCACCATCGCGCTCGCCAATCACCGCATCCCGATAGAATTTCCAGCGTCGGTGATGCAGGAGGCGGAAAAGGCGAGACATCCAACATTGGGCTCCCGCGAAGATTTGCGGTCGCTGCCCCTCTTCACCATCGATCCCGCCGACGCCAAAGACCATGATGACGCTGTCTTTGCGGCGCCCGACGAAACCCCCGGCAATGAGGGCGGGTTTCGCGTTATCGTCGCCATTGCCGATGTCAGTCATTTCGTCAAAGCCGGCGGCGCTCTCGATAAGGAAGCGCAAAAACGCGGCAATTCAGTTTACTTGCCTGACCGTGTCGTGCCGATGTTGCCGGAGCGGCTTTCGAACGATTTGTGCTCCTTGCGGGTTGATGAAGACCGTCCCTGTCTTGCGGTTGAATTGTTTATTGACGCAGGCGGCCAAAAACGATCGCATCGATTTCTGCGCGCCATGATGCGCTCGGCGGCAAAGCTTTCTTATGAAGACGCGCAAAAGATCATCGACGGCGGCAAGGCCGATCCAGAGATCAAAGACGCCGTTACGCATCTTTACGCCGCATTCAAAGCCCGCTGGACGGAACGCATGCGTCGCGCGCCCCTCGACCTTGATCTGCCGGAGCGTAAGATCGTGCTCGGCAAGGACGGCGTCGTTGAGAAAATCGTCAAGCGCGAACGCTTCGACGCTCACCGCGTCATCGAAGAATTCATGATCCTCGCCAATGTCGCTGCGGCAGAAACATTAGAGCGCGCAAGAACGCCGCTGATTTATCGCGTGCACGACCAGCCGGATGCGGAGAAACTCGAAGCAACGCGCACTTATCTTGAAGGCCTCAATTACAGCCTCGTTAAAGGCGACTCTGTGCGACCCGGCAATTTCAATCAGCTTCTCAAAATCGCTGAGGGTCGCGATGAAAAAGAGATGGTGTCGGAGATCGTGCTGCGGTCGCAAAGTCAGGCGGTCTACGACACGGAAAATCGCGGGCATTTCGGGCTTAACCTGCCGCGCTATGCGCATTTTACATCGCCCATCCGCCGCTATGCTGACCTCACCGTACATAGGGCGCTGGTCAAGGCCGGTAAGTTAGGCGCAGGCGGGCAAACCGAAACGGAAGCAAACAGTCTGGGCGATATCGCCGAACAGATTTCCGACCTTGAACGACGCGCCATGGCGGCGGAACGCGAAGCCAGCGACCGCTACCTCGCCGAATACCTTGCAGACCGGGAAGGCGTAGAGTTCGACGCCCGCATTCGCGGCGTCACTCGCTTCGGCCTTTTTGTGATGCTCGACGAAACCGGCGCTGACGGCTTCATCCCGATGCGGTTCATCGGCGACGAGCGGTTCCGGTTCGAAGAAGGCGAGCATGCGCTGATCGGCGAAAGCACCGGCGGCGTTTATCGCCTTGGCCAGCCGGTGCGTGTGCGCCTGGCTGAGGCAACGCCGCTTACAGGCGGCTTGCGGTTTGACATGCTGTCAGATCCCCTGCCCGGCGAAAGACGCGGCAAAAAGCGCGGCGGCAAGAAAACGACGCGGCGAAAGTCCAAGAAGACAGCGAAGAAACGCACGCCAAAAAAACGCCGCGGCAAGTCAAACGCCAAACCGCGCGCGGATTAGACTTCATCATCTGATCGCGTTCGCCGCGCGCAGTTATTCAAGAAACAGATCAGCGAAAGCAGCCACCAGCGGCGATGAAGCGATGTTCGTATCGTTAAGCGGATTATTACCCCAATGAAGGCCGTCGGTGTTGCCAAGCGCAACGAAAACCAATTCTTCTTCCGGGACGATCACGATCATACCGGCATAGGCGTCAGGCCACCAGCCGCCATGCCAAACTGCTTTTCGCCCGTTGATCTCTTCAACATACCAGCCAAAGCCATGGGGCTCAGGAGAGCCGTCGGCGCCTGGGGTCGGCGTCCACATTCGGTCTCGAAGCTCTGGATCAAGGATATCTCCCTGCAGCAGCGCCATGCCATAGCGCGCCAGCGCGGAGGGCGACGCGATAATGCCTGAGCTTGCATTGAGCTCGGTGTTCGGCAGGATTGATGAGACGAAACCATCGTCGTCAACGTCCGGCTCCACATGTTTGAACGGCGGCGCAAAGTGCGTCAGCACCTCGGCGCCGGCTGGATCACGCCAACCGGCGGCGATGCCCTCAAGGTCTCCGGCGTCGATCACATAATCGCGCATCCAGTCGCGCCAGGATCGGTCAGTTTTCTCCTCAACATAGTTTGAGAGCCGTCCGAAGATGATTGGGTTATAGATGAAGTCAGCGCCCGGCGTTCCGTTCACCCGGTGCGAGAGAACATTCTCAAGGCTGATCGTTGCGTTGCAATCGACTGGCGGGATTGTCAGCCCTTCAAGCTCGGCGCCGCCAAAGATGACGCCTGAATTTACCAGCCAATTGCACCGGCGCTCCCATTCGGAAAAGGTCGTAAAATCATCATCGAGACTAATATGTCCGTCCGCTTCCATCGCCAGCAAGGTTGCTGCAGTGAACGTCTTGGTGATCGACGCGGCAAGATAACTCGTCTCAGATGTTGTCAGCTCCTCGCTGTCATGATCCTGAAACCCATAATTCCCGAGAAAAATTATCTCGTCGCCGCGCGCGACAGCGATCGAAAGACTGGGAATAATCTCGTCAACACGAAACTGCCGGGCGAACGCGTCGAGCGCCTCGTTACGCTCGATGTCTTCGGCCATGAGATCTGGAGCGGCTGTTTTGGAAGCGCCATCCGTGGCGCAGGCGCCGAGAAAGGCGCAAAGGGCAATCCAGTAATGCTTAGATCGCACCTTACTTTCCTTTGAATTCAGGCTTCCGTTTCGCCATCAGCGCTGAAACGCCCTCGCGGCAATCTTCGGTCTGGATCGCCGTACGCTGCGCCATGGCTTCGAACGCCATGGCGTTGCGCAAACCTTCTTGCGATGCGGCGCGGAAGGCGCGCTTGGTCAGGTCCATGGAAATCGGCGCTCGCTCTGTGATCGACGCCGCCCATTCAACCGCATTGGAAAGCACCTGGTCGTCGGGAACAACGCGGTTCACAAGCCCCCATTCGAGGGAGCGCGCAGCGTCAATCTTTTCCGCCTCGATCGCCAATTGATAAGCGCGGCTATAACCAATGTTCTGCGTTAAGATCCACGAGAGGCCGCCATCGGGCACGAGGCCGATATTGGCGAAGGCGCTCATCAGATAAGCGCTCTCGCCCATGACTTTTAGATCGCAGGTGAGCGCCGTTGTCATGCCGATGCCCGCCGCTGGGCCATTTATCGCCGCGATCACCGGCTTCGGCATCGATTGAATGACGCTTAGGAACGAAGCATATTCCGTGTTCAGAACATCTTCGACGTTGACTCCCTCGTCAAGAGCGGTGACATCCGCGCCTGCGCTGAAGGCGCGCCCCTCACCGGTGATGACGACCGCTCTCACTCCATCATCAAAGGAGGCGCGGCGAAGCGCATCGCGAAGCTCTAGGCGCGCGGCGGCGTCAAACGAATTTAATTTTTCGGGGCGGTTAAGCATTACCAGCGCAACAGCATCCTGCGGCGTTTCATATTTGACGGTCATCAGGGGCTCCTCAAATCAACCGGATGTTGCGCCATGATCGCCTGCGTGGACACGAATTGCAAAGCCCGCCCGCAGTTGAATTGCAGTTGGCGATTAGGTCGCTGACTTTTCGGCGTCTTCAAAAAGGCTGTGCAGTTTTGCAGCTTCCTTGTCCACATCATGGGAGCGCTCGATCCGCCTGCGTCCCTCGGCGCCGAGCGCCAGAAGCTCAGACGGCGATGCATTAAGCGCCGCCCGCATGGCGCCTACCAGCGCATCCTTGTCGCCCGCCGGCACGATCCAGCCGCAGCCTTCGTCCAAGAGCTCGGGAATGCCGGCAATATAGGTGGAAATCACCGGGCGCTTCAGCGCCAGCGCCTCCATGATCACAACCGGTAAGCCTTCCGCAAAGCTCGGCAGCAAGAACGCCCGTGCACCCGCGATCTCCTTGCGCACGTCGGTGTTCGCCATCCAGCCTTTGATCTCAAACCTGTCGGCGAGCCCGTGCTTTTCTATCTCAGCCTCGATCTCGGCGCGGCTTTCGCCATCGCCAACCAGAATGATTTTGAGGTCCGGAAACTCATCCTTGAGCGCGGCAACGACCGCCGGCAATTGCACCTGCCCCTTTTGCGGACAAAGACGCCCGACGCACACAAGCGTTTGATTATCCGGCGGCGGACCTTCGTCTTCAAAATCGTCGAGCCTTAGCGCGCAATGGACGATGTTGATTTTTTCGCCAGCGCTCACCGAGCTGAAGCGAATAAGCTGTGACTTACAAAAATGCGTAATCGCCGCAATGAACGAAGCGTGTTCAATTTTTGCCGGGAAGCTCAATAAGGGCGCGTCGGTCAGTTCGTCGGGGCCATGCACCGTAACACTATAGCTTGGCCCGCCCATGATCCGCGCCAGCATCGCAACCGCGGCGCAGTTGGTGAGGAAATGCACATGTACATGGTCGATCTCTTCCGCCTTGGCGCGCTGACGGAAATAGATTGCTTCAAGCAGGTAAGCGACATGGCGAACAACGCCGCCGCGCGCCGCTTTCAGCATTGAAAACCAGGGGCCAAGCGCCTTCACAAAGCCGCCCGGATTGGTGGCGAGTTCCTTGAACAACGCTGCAACCAGTCCGCCCGCGTTACCGGTCAAAATATAATGGGTGCGCCCAACCTCAGCGACGTCGAGCGGATCGACAAGATCGCCGTCCTTGCCGCGCAAGGCAAAGCGTTTGACGCTGACCCCGCGCCGTTCCAGCGCCTCTATCTCGCGCCGGATGAACGTCGTTGACGTCAGCGGGTAGGTGTTCATGAGATAGGCGATGTTCACACCACACCTCGCGAACAATCAAACAAGGCAATGACGACAGCTTTCAATGATGCCATTGCCCAAAAGGCCTCAACGTGTAGCGCAAGTCATTTCGTTCAGGTCGCTTCAGCCCGAAAGGATACGATCTTTGTGGGGTTCGCCGGCGGTTCGCCGCGTTCGACGGCGTCCACATTTTCCATGCCCTCAACGACCCGGCCCCAGGCCGTATACTGACCGTCAAGGAACGACGCATCGTCAAAACAGATGAAAAACTGGCTGTCGCCGCTATTGGGGTCTTGCGCGCGCGCCATGGAGCACACCCCGCGCTGATGGCTGACATCGTTGAACTCGGCTTTCAGCTTTTTGCCGGAGCCGCCGGTGCCGACGCCGTCGGGGCAACCCATCTGCGCCATAAACCCGTCAATTACCCGATGCAGCACGAGACCGTCGTAAAACCCGTCTTCAGCAAGTTCTTTAATGCGCGCGACGTGCGCCGGCGCCTTATCTTCCATCATCTCGATGACCACATCGCCGGTCTCAAGCGTCAATCTCATCTTTGAGCTCATCGTTCCACCTCTCCATCGACCAGAGTCGGTACTTTTATATCGCAAATATCTTTCACATAGCCGTCGTCGGAAACTTCGCCGGCGGCTTTCAAATAACGCATGAAGGTTTCACTATCGGTACGCATGACTTGAATGGATTTTCGCTCCGCTTCTGGAATATCGGCGGCGACGCGAACCCTGACAATCGGCGTCGGCCGCTTTGGCGGTTCGCCGCGATCGATGCGGCGCGTTGCTTCATATCCGTCTACAATCCATCCCCAGCCCGTATAAACGCGGTCAAGGTCGAGACGCGCATCACCGATCATCAAAAAGAACTGACTATTGGCGCTGTTGGGATCAGCCGCACGCGCCATGGACATCACGCCCGGACAATGCAGCGGCCACAGTGCAACGCGCCCATCCGCGCGGAAAGCGCGAAGCGCCTCAGGCTGCGCCGCCGCCGGCATGCCGTCAACAAAGCCAACCCGCGGCGCAATGCGGTCACGGCCGATCTCTGTGAATTCATTCGTTGCGGATGAATCACGCGTAAACTCAGCCGGCACATTCGGCTTGTCAGAGCCGCCAGTGCCGTCGCCTTTCGGGTCGCCTCCTTGCGCCATAAAGCCTTCGATCACCCGGTGAAAATTAAGGCCGTTATAGAAGCCCTCGCGGGTAAGCTCCTTGATCCGCGCAACATGTTGAGGCGCAAAATCCGGGCGCATCTCAATGACCACGAGACCGGCAGGCAAATCCATATAAAGCGTATTTTCCGGATCAAGCGGACGCCAGACATTGTCCGCTGTCGCATCAATGATTTGCTGCGGCGAAAGAGTCGGCGCTTCTTCCTGCGCAACGCCCGGACCGGTCATCGCCAGCATAAGACAACCGGCTGCAATCAAGATTTTACTACGCATACGTTGTCATTCCCTTGATCAACTTATTCACCCCTAGGCGGCCTTTTTTCAAAGCTTGGGATATCCGCCTTCGGCTGGCCCCAGTTATTTGCTCTTGATGCATAAACCGAAGCGTAGGGCGAAAATATGGTCGGCTCGAGGCCGCCCCGATATTTCACCGCGCCGCAAGGACAACTCCCTGAAATATTCGCCACATCCCGCTTCCTTAATTTCACGGCCGCTTATTCTTGCTGGCGTTAAACTTGGCAAGCAACGCCGCCGCGACGTGGTCCGGTACAAAGGAGTCGATGCCGCCGCCGAGCCGGGCGATTTCCTTGACAAGGCGCGACGCAATGGACTGGTAGCGCGCATCGGCCATCAAGAACACGGTCTCGATTTCGTCATTCAGCGCCTGGTTCATGCCAACCATCTGAAATTCATATTCAAAGTCCGAGACCGCGCGCAAACCGCGCACAATGGTGTTGGCGCCCACTTCTTCGGCAAAGTGCATCAATAGTGTCTCGAACGGCTTGACGGAAATCGGCGTGCCGGCGGCTTTCGAGATACGCGCCATTTCGGTTTCGACCATGCCGACCCGCTCTTCGAGGGAAAACAGCGGACCCTTGTCGCGATTGATCGCAACGCCAATCACCAGTTCGTCGACGAGCTTGACCGCGCGTTCGACGATATCGACGTGACCAAGGGTCAAGGGATCGAACGTGCCCGGATAAAGACCGACGAGTTTAGACATCCGTCGCCCCGCCGCTGTCCTCGTCTTCGCCTTCATCGTCTTCAACGCGCCCGACCGAGACGACCTTTTCACCTTCCCGTGTGCGGAAGATCGTAACGCCCTGGGTGTTGCGGCCGGCGACGCGAATATCATTCACCGGCGTGCGGATGAGCTGGCCGCCATCGGTGACGAGCATGATCTG
>JANQOV010000019.1 GCA_028285645.1 Hyphococcus sp. | reverse complement strand
CAAAGTCACGGCCGCTTTCACCGGGTAAGAATTTGAGGTCAAGCGCACCAACGCGTCCGGCGGCAGTGTGCAGGATGTTAAACCCGTTCCAATCGCCAGCAACGGCGCCGACGGCATTGGCGAGCTTTGCCGCCTCCGCAAGAATGGCCGGCGCGTCATCGCGGGTAAGCGCGCCCATGCCGA
Organism: Hyphococcus sp.; assembly: GCA_028285645.1. GTDB lineage: Bacteria > Pseudomonadota > Alphaproteobacteria > Caulobacterales > Parvularculaceae > Hyphococcus. Next base: position 30,912 of record JANQOV010000019.1, on the reverse strand, counting down.
TGATGATCGCGGGTCGCTGAGCGTTTCTCAAGGCGTCAAAGAACGCGCCCTCCCCAGCCGCCAGCGCAGACAGGGACGAAGGCCCAGCGCCGAGATGTTCGTAGTCATAAGACAGATCGCGCTGCTCGCCGATTAGGCCGATTTTTAGGTTTAGGTTTTCCAGCCACGCTTTGCGGATACGCGCATTGATCATCGGCGCTTCATGCCGCGGATTGGTTCCGATCAGGAGAATGGCGTCAGCATCTTCGAGCCCTGCGATGGTCGTGTTGAAGAGATAGGACTGACGGGGCCCATCGCCGACTTTGGCGCCGTCCTGACGGCAATCTAGGTGCGGCGTTCCAATCGCGGTCATCAGATCCTTGAGCGCTTTCACCGCTTCCGCCGGCGCTAGATCGCCTGCGATTGCAGCTATTCTTTCCGGCGAAGTTGCTGTGATTTTTTCCGCCGCCGCCTCGAAAGCTTCTTCCCAGCGCGCCGGTTTGAGAACGCCATCCTTGCGCACATAGGGCCGGTCAAGACGTTGCCGCTTAAGACCGTCCCAGATGAACCGGGATTTGTCGGCGATCCACTCCTCGTTAATGTCTTCATGCAGTGTCGGCAGAATGCGCAAGACTTCACGGCCGCGCGCATCAACCCGAATGTTCGACCCGACAGCATCCATCACGTCGATGGTCTGGGTTTTGCGCAATTCCCAGGGCCGCGCGTTAAAGGCGTATGGCTTGGATGTCAGCGCGCCGACCGGGCAAACATCAATCAGGTTGCCAGTGAGTTCGGACGCCACAGCCTTTTCAAGATAGGTCGTGATCTCGGCGTTTTCGCCGCGATTGACGAGGCCCAGATCATCGACGCCGGCAATCTCTGTGGAGAACCTGACGCATCGCGTGCACTGGATGCAGCGGGTCATGATCGTCTTGATCAACGGCCCCATATGTTTTTCTTCAACGGCCCGCTTGTTTTCCGCGTAACGCGATCCGTCGCGGCCATAGGCGACAGCCTGATCCTGCAAGTCGCACTCCCCGCCCTGATCGCAAATCGGGCAATCAAGGGGATGGTTGATGAGCAGAAACTCCATCACCCCTTCCCGGGCCTTTTTGACCATCGGCGTGTTGGTGAAGAGTTCCGGCGGCGCGCCATCGGGTCCGGGACGCAGATCGCGGACATTTTGCGCACAGGAAGCGACAGGCTTTGGCGGCCCTCCCTTCACTTCAATCAGGCACATGCGGCAATTGCCGGCGACCGAAAGGCGTTCGTGATAGCAAAAACGCGGGATCTCCTCGCCGGCCATTTCACAAGCCTGAAGGAGCGTCAGGTCAGACGGAACTTCGATTTCTTCGCCGTTGACTTTAATGGTGCGGACGTCGCTCACGACTGGTCTCTTTCTTTTATCGGCCTTTGTCAGGGCGACTATCTAGCCGCATTCAAGGGCGCTTTCCAGCAAATCCGGCGCGGCAATTCACCCTTTGGAATCAGCCAAATCCCGGCGCCAATTCTCCGGAAGCTGGTCGCCATATCGTTCAGCCATCTCCAGGTAAATTTGCCGGTATGCGCTAATGGCCTGGGCGCGCCGCTCCACCGGCATGTCACCAGGCATCGACGCGTTCGACCGCCCCTCGAAATCAGCGGCGCCTGTATTGACGCCGGCGAAAGCGCAAATCCGGTCAATCGCAGCCTGATCGAACAACCGTTCGTAAAATTCGATGTGCAGGCGGTCTTCAGGAAATATCGTCAGCGCCACTCGAATGGTTCTTCCATAATCCGCCAGGAGCATGAAATCCTCTCGCGTCAGCAGCCGGTCAAACATCACGTCGATATCAAAATTCGGATTATGGGTTCGATTGAACTTCATTGACGACCAAAACCGATCGGCGGGATTGCGCAGCAAAAAGATCAGCCGAACATCAGGATGCATATCGCGCATGGCCCTGAACCCGCGCGCATCAACCATTGAATAGTCGGGGGTTGCTTCAAACAGAACCGGCTTTGATTGCGCGCCCCAGCTCATGAATCGGAGATATTCTCGCGGATCCTTGATCATCCGGAACCGAAGCAGCATAGCATGCAGCTTTTGTTGAAGCGCCGGATCGCCGCAGGTTTCCAGCGTCAATGAAGCAGCCTCCCGTTGAAACTCATCCAACATTTCAGTTTCGTATTTTGTGCACCATTTCGGCGCGTAGCGCGCGTCAAAATAATGCACTTCTTTCACTGGCGGCATATGCACTTCGGCGTGACGGCGCATATAGTCAGCAAGCCAGGTTGTGCCGGCTTTTTGGGCGCCGATACAAAGAAGAAGTCGCTGTGTCATTGTCGCAGCGCACTCGCGCGAGCCGGTGTGGAAATATGACCGGCCATCATTCTGACTGTTTTTGTAGCAGTGTTTCAAGGCGCGCGAGAAGCTTGCGCGTCTTTTCAGCGTGATCGGCCTGCTCCCGGGCAAATGCTTTTTCGTTTTCCTGCGCAAGCTTAAGGCGTCGAATCACAGTGGCGGCGTCTTTTAGCTCCTCTCGCAATATCTCTATTCGGCTTTCTAAACATGCCAAAGCACGCTCCGACTTTGCTTGACTTGCAGTTATCTCTCGCAAAGCAGCTTTTGTTTCTTCAGTCATCGCACGTCCCCTGCCGCCCAGCCAGGTGAGACATCCAAATACTAAAAGTTGCGATTTTTACAACATACACCGCAAATGGTTGCGGTGTTCCCTACCGATTATTTAGGCGACGGCGAGCGCAACACCCTACCGCGGATACGATGGTCCGCATTTCATGTATTACCTCGGGCTTGATGTGAGCTTCATGATCCATTCCGGATCAGCCTGCTTGCCTACCAGGAAGTTGTATCGGTGGTGTTTCTCGAAGCCGTGCCGCTCGTAGAATTGTTGGGCGCGGTGGTTTTCCGCGTAGACGCTGAGATAGATGTGGTCGTACCGCTCGCGCAGCCAGGAAATCGCCGTCTCTAGCAGCCGAGCGCCGATGCCAGCGGATCGCCGCCCTTCAAGCAAATAAAGACGGCGCACCTCGCCGGACCGCGGCGGCATGTTCGGGACCGGCAAACCACAAGGTCCCGCTACGACATACCCTTCCGCGACGCCATCTTCGCCGCGCGCGAGCCATACGCCAGACATCGGATCGCCAATCAAGCGCGTGTAAGCTTCGATGCTGTGGTTCTGAGATAAGAAAGCATCTCGATCTTCAGGTTGATAAAGACGCCCGTATGCTTGCGTAAACGTCCGCCGTCCGAGGTCGCTCAGCATTTCGGCGTCATTTGGATCGCTGCAGGAAACGATGGTTGTCGCCACTTAAATCGCCTTCGCTTTCATCACCGGCCAGCGTTTCATCGCAGCAAGGGAGCACAACAAAAGCCGCCCCGATAGCGAGGCGGCTTTAATTCCAAAGGCAAGTGCTTCGGATGGATTAGAGCACGCGCTCTTTCAAATCTTTTGCAACGCGGAAAGCGACTTTCTTAGACGCCTTGATGCGAATTCGCTCGCCGGTCGCCGGATTGCGGCCCCAACGGGCTGCGCGATGGCGAACCTGCATAATGCCAAGACCTGGAATGCGCAGCTTTTTGCCTTTTTTGAGGTAGCCGCCCATGCGATCGATGAAATCGCCGAGAAACTCTTCCGCTTGTTTTTTTGGCATTTCGTAGGCTTCAGAAAGTTCAGCCGCGAGATGCTTTAGCGTTAGTGTATCAGGCACCGCTTTCTTGGCGGCTTTTTTCTTGGTTGTTTTGCGGGCCGGCGCTTTGCGGGCTGTTTTCTTCGCCGCTGTCTTTCTGGCTGGCGCCTTTTTTCTCGCCGCGGTTTTTCTCTTAGCCGGGGCTTTCTTTTTGGTCGTTTTACGTTTCACGGCCATTCGGGTGTTCCTTTTTCGATTAGTAAAATCCTGAAGAATAGTCAGAATCGAACGATTCGTTTTTGCTTAAACACTGTGAATGGGATTCGCACAAGGGGAAAAGTGCTGCAAAATAAGCAAAAGTCGTTGATTATTGTTTATTCAGCGGCAACGCCAGCCATTGAAACGCCGCCGCGATCAGCGCGATAGTGATTGATGCGTTCTTCGATTTCACCGCGGAAGTGACGGATGAGCCCCTGCACCGGCCATGCTGCAGCGTCGCCCAGCGCACAGATTGTATGGCCCTCAATCTGCCCGGCGACATCCAACAGTTTGTCGATTTCTTCCGTTGTCGAGTTTCCCACCGCCATGCGTTCAAGCACGCGCCACATCCAGCCCGTCCCCTCACGGCAGGGCGTGCACTGGCCGCAGCTCTCGTGTTTGTAAAAATAGGATATCCGCGAAATCGCCCTGATGATGTCGGTGGACTTATCCATGACGATCACAGCCGCTGTGCCAAGGCCGGAACGCACATCTTTGAGGGCGTCAAAATCCATAAGCACGTCGTCGCAGATTTCTTTCGGAATCAGCGGCACGGAAGAGCCGCCCGGTATGATCGCTTTGAGATTATCCCAGCCGCCCTTAACGCCGCCTGCATGGGTGTTGATCAACGTCTTCAGGGGAATGGACATCGCTTCTTCCACATTACACGGACGTTCAACGTGACCTGATATGCAAAATACCTTTGTGCCCTTGTTGTTGTCGCGGCCAAATTTTTGAAACCAGTCAGCGCCGCGCCGCAATATTGTCGGCACAACAGCAATCGACTCCACATTATTGACCGTGGTCGGACAACCATAAAGCCCAGCGCCGGCAGGGAAAGGCGGCTTTAATCGGGGCTGACCTTTTTTGCCTTCAAGGCTTTCAAGCAGCGCTGTTTCTTCGCCGCAAATATAGGCGCCGGCGCCATGGGCCACATAAAGATCAAAGTCCCAGCCTGAACCGGCGGCGTTGCGCCCTAACAAGCCAGCCGCATAAGCTTCGTCAATTGCAGCCTGCAATGTCAGGCGTTCATCAACATATTCGCCGCGAATATAGATGTAACAGGCGTGCGCCTTCATGGCGTAAGACGCAATCAAACAGCCTTCGATAAAAAGATGCGGGTCATGGCGCATCATCTCCCGGTCCTTGCAGGTGCCGGGCTCAGATTCATCAGCATTCACAACGAGATAATGCGGCCGCTCGCCGATTTCCTTGGGCATGAAGGACCATTTGAGACCCGTCGGGAAGCCGGCGCCGCCGCGCCCGCGCAAACCGGAATCCTTGATCTGTTGAATGATCCAGTCCGGCCCCATACGGATTAAATCCGCTGTGCCGTTCCAGGCCCCGCGCTTTTTAGCTTCTTCAAGGCGCCAGTCATGAAGGCCGTAAAGGTTAGTGAAAATTCTGTCTTTATCTTCAAGCATTATCCAAGTCCCAAGACCCTAAAGCACAAAAAGCAGCAATATCAGAGAGACGCCAACAATGAGCATCACTGTCGCCGTCCCTGCGAAGCCAGCCCAAAACAACAATCCCGATGCGCCAAGCGCAGCAGCGCCAAGGATGATCACCAACCAGAACATCCGCGCCATCCTGCCGCCGGGATCGGCGCCGGTGTGTTCGGGATCGAGATCGGGGATATAATGCGGTCCCTGGTCTCGCTTATCCGTCATGGCGCGCCTCTTCAGTTGCCGATCCGCCGCGCAACGCCGCCCCATGCGCGCGATGCCAGCGCAGAAACATCGGGCCGAAAATCAACGTTGATCCGACGATGCCCCCAACAAGATGGGTAACGTTGTTCGTTGCCAAAAACACGCCGACAACCGCCATCAGAACCATGCCCTCAACAATGGCGATGTTGATAAGGCCTTTGATGGCGGCCTTCCGGTTTTGGTCATCGACAGCGTTCATCTATTTCTCCACCAGCTCAACGCGCCGGTTCTTCTCCCTGCCGCCTTCAGAGGCATTCGTGAACACCGGCGACAAGGGGCCGACCCCCGCCGATTCGAGCCGCTCAGCAGCAACACCATAATCTGCCAGCAAGGCAGCACGTACGGCGGCCGCCCGGTCCGCAGATAGCTTCATGTTATAGGCGTGGGTTCCCGTCGCATCGGTATGGCCGACCACATAGAAGGTCTTGTCAGCCATGGTCTCCAGCAGCTTGGCGATTTCGTCCAACGCTGGTTTCGATTCGGGTGTCAGTGTTGCTTTGTCATGGTCGAAGAAAAGACCATCGAGCACAGTGCGGCCGAGTTCCTCGATATCCTTGCCCATGGCCTCTGCATTGGCGACGACGAGACCGGTCTCCGCTTCTTTGGTCTCGACCACATCGATGATGGCTGCCACCTCATCGCTGGAATGCTGTTCCAAAGAGACGAGCACGTAAATCGTATCCTCGGCCCGCGCTTTCTTGCCGAACACAGCGCCAGTGCCGCCGCTGGTGGACGTGCCTGAGACGAGCTTGCCTGCCGGCCCGGCAGACCAGGGATTTGTCGTGTAGTAAACGGATTGCCAGCCCCCGCCGCCAATGCCGCCTTTTACATTACGCTCCGGGAACAGTCCCTCAGCGATGATTTCAAATCCCGCCTCAACAAGCGCATCCTTGTAGTTTTTCCAGACTTCATTGTGCGTGCGCTCGCCGCCCTTGAGTGAATAGAAATTGCGCGTCACGCGTCCCTCGGTTTCGACCCAGTCTCCGATTGCGCGATACCCGGTGACTGGCCCCACCGGAATTTTGTAGGGCATATAGTTTTCAATCTTGCACCATTCGAGGACGCTGCCCGGATAGCGCGTCATCGCACCGTGATCTTCACAGCCATCGGCGTCTTCAGCAAAGCCGACGGTCGGCGCAAGGCAAAGCGCCGCCAATGCAAATACTCCGCGCATCATATTTTTCATCGTCATCTCCCCGTTTTCAGTCTTCTCTACGCACATCAAAAGCGCAGCATCATGACCGCTTAATCCAATGCATTATCTTACCGAGCGCTTTTCATCCGCTAGTCGCCGCCCCTGGGTTGGCGTTTGGTATCTCTCGAAGCCGCGCAGCGCGGCTGCCGTCATACAAAGAAGGGTCAGTAAGGGTCGTATTCTCACCTGCGGGATCTGACGTATGGCGGTCGGGATGCTGCGTGCCGGTTTTTACAGGTTTGCCCGCACGCAGATCGTTCAACAATGCTTCGAAGTTTTCCGGCGTCAGGTCTTCGTAGTAATGATCAGCCTCGCTTGTAGAAATTTGCGCCATCGGCGCGTTGCAACAGGCGCCGAGACACTCAACTTCTAGCCACGAAAATTTGCCGTCGTCCGACACATGATTTTCCGGCCCGATAACTTTCTTGCAAACCTCCCGTAGCTCAGAAGAGCCGCGCAGCATACAAGGCGTTGTGCCGCAAAGCTGAACGTAATATTCGCCAACTGGCGAAAGGTTGAACATGGTGTAGAAGGTCGCGACTTCGTAGACGCGGATGTAAGGCATCTCAAGTTGCCGCGCGATGTGTTCCATCATCGGGATTGAGATCCAGCCTTCCTGCTTTTGGCCGCGCCAAAGGAAAGGTATCACCGCTGAGGCCTGACGGCCTTCTGGAAATTTCGCGATCTGCGCCGCGCACCAATCCTTGTTTTCAGGCGTCCACTCAAATGCAGCAGGTTGGTCTTTCGCGGGTCGGCGCACGGCCATGAGGCATCTCCTTGCCGGCGCGCAACCTTGCACGCCGAAACAAATTTCGTTGTGCTGAGACATACCCGATTGCCCGCGAAACGGAAGGGGTCTGGTGTCGCAAGGGCTTCAAATGGCGGCGGCGCACCGGCGCTTCGGCGCGGTATCGCCGGGTTTCCTTGACAAGGGCTGCAAGACGCCGCCAAATCGCGGCCGGGCGCGACTTTTGACGATCTGAGCAAGAGGGGTATTTGCTATGGATAACCGCGACCCGCAAGGCGCCCGCCTTCCCATCAAAATCGATTCGACGTCGAACGGTGAATTCGAGCCGATCCCGCTGGATGAGCGAAATCTGGAAGGCAACGCTCTTGCCCATGAATACGCCGCCGCCCACGCCAAAAAGCTTGGACTGAAACGCCGGGACTTTATGGTCTCAGCCTGCGGCGCAGCGTCTACCCTGCTCGCCGTCAATCAAGCCAACGCCATGGCGAAGAAAACCGGCGGCGCCTTTGAAATGCCGAAAGAAAGCGCGCTCGATATTGATGCGGCGATGGAAGCGCTCGGCGGCGAGGAATTCATATTCGATGTCCAGGGCCATTACGTGAACCCGGAGGGCGCGTGGCTTAAAAAGCTGCCCGAAACTGCCCGGCCTTATTCCGGGATGCCGAATGCCTGTGTCCGGGCCGCCGACAGTAAAGGCCGTGAATATCTTGAGTGCCTGCGCGCTGAAGAATTCATCAAAGATGTTTTCATGGATTCGGACACCGACATGATGGTCCTGTCGTTCGTGCCGAGCGCCCGCGACGCCGAACCATTGACCATTGAAGAAGCCGACCAGACGCGGCGCATCATTGACGCCATGGAGGGCGACCACCGGCTTCTCCTGCATGGGCGGGTTAACCCGAATCAACCTGGCGACCTTGAGGACATGGATCGCCTTGCATCGAATTTTCCCATCGCCGCCTGGAAGACGTACACGCAGTGGGGGCCCGACGGGAACGGCTTCTTCATGACTGACGATACCGGCGAAGCGATGATCGCCAAGGCGAAAAAGCTTGGCGTCAAAAACATCGCAATCCACAAAGGCCTGCCGTTTGGACCCAAATCATACGAGCACAGCACCTGCGCTGATATCGGCGAGGCCGCCAAACGCCATCCGGACATCAACTTTATTCTTTACCACTCAGGCTACGACACCAGCGTTTCGGAAGCAGCCTTTACGCCCGGCTCTGGCAAAACGGCGGGCATTGATGTTCTTTGCCAATCGCTCATCGATCACGGCGTTGCGCCCGGCTCTAATGTTTACGCAGAACTTGGATCAACCTGGCGGTTCCTCATGCGCGATCCAGATCAGGCGGCGCATACGCTCGGCAAGCTGATTAAATATTGCGGCGAGGATAATGTTCTCTGGGGCACGGACTCCATCTGGTACGGCTCGCCGCAAGATCAGATACAAGCGTTTCGTACGTTTCAGATATCCGACGAATTTCAAGACCGCTTTGGCTATGAAAAGCTAACGCCTTCGGTCAAAGCGAAGATCTTCGGGCTTAACGCCATGAAGCCTTACAACATCAGCCTTGACGAGGCGGTAAAGCGCGCATCCGGCGACGGCCTTTCGAAACGAAAGCACGCCTATCTGGAAAGGCCCGATCCCAGCTTCAGAACATACGGGCCCAAAAACCGCAGAGAGTTTTTGTACCTCAAATCCATCGGCGGCTAGGCGAGAGCATCATCCGGTCATCCGCCGGATGGTCCCATGACATCAACGCGTGTGATTTTCTCAAAGTCAGCGCCTTCCGGATCGGCGCCGAAGGAAAAGAGTGCAACCCGGTCGCGCCCCTCGCCGGGAATGCCGACGAACACGAATTGCTTATATTGTGAGACGAAAATGTCTTCGCGCCAGGCGCCCTCGCCCCATTTGAAGGCAAGCACGGAAGCAACGTCGCTGGAGCCGGCGACGACCGGGCCGTGATCTTCGATCTTGGATGGCGGGTAAGAATAGAGCACTGCGCCCTCCGCCAATTGTTCAGCAGCAGCGGCAAAGTCGCCAGCGCTCAGCGCTGCAAAGGTCGCAGCCCAGCTAGCGCGCATGGCCTCTGTCGGTTGGTCAACAGAGGCGCCCTCAATCATCGCCGCGGCGCCGACTTGGGTATAGGTCGCTTCGATCTTGTCGCCGGCTCTGCCCAAGTCGAACAAAATCCATAAGGGCGCGCGTTCTTCGCCATTTATGGACTCGCCAAACGCCACCCATTTGTCGCGGGCGATGCGATAGCGATGGGAGATTTCCGCATACGCCTCAGGGCGGGTTTCAAAATCCCCCTCGATGCCGGGCCGCGCCGCCTCGATCCCCTTGCCGAACAACGTCGCCGGATGCAGCACGCCCATAATGTCGTCGTCATAGAGCGCCAGCATGGCGTCAACGTCCTTGGCTTTGTAGATCTCGAAATAACGATCCAGCAGCGCCATTTGCGTTGCCTGCAATTCATGGTTCGGCGCGCTATCCGACCAACCCAATGGTTCGTGTTTGGATTGTTTTGCAAACGGCGCTTCCACCGTCACATGCCCGCAGGCCGCAAGCGCCAGCGCGCCCGCCACAAATATGAGATTTCTCACCCCGCCCTCCTTTTAGCCGGAGGGATATAGCACAGAGCCGAGGCGGTTTGTAGACGGCGCTCTTTTTGCGCTGCACCGTCATCTGAGAACGACTCGGGTTTCAGCCAATGGTTATCAAGCGTGTGGCGGGAAAGCGAAGGGCCCCCTATTCCCCGAGAATCTCAACTTCATTCAAGACCGCCGCATCCTCAAAGCAGCCAAGGCAAATGACGCCGATATTGTCCGCGCCGAGGGCGTCGAACGCCGCTTGTGTGAGGTTGTTGCAATTGTCGCAGACAGCGTCCCAGACGCCGTCTTCCGACCGCGACCACCAGAAGCCACAGGGTTCGCCCACCTTCAGCGCCTCAATGATGTGGACACAGACAAAGGTCTGAGGCTGTTTCCCATGGGTTCCGCAGGTGACGGTGGGGAGGGTCATGGAAAAACCCCGTCGCCTACAAAAAGAAGGCATACAGCGACCTGTAACCCGTAATGCAAGAGCGCAATCGAGATCACGGGTTATTTCAGTCCCACAAGCGGAATTGCTAAGAGCTGTATTTCACCTTCGGACGTTGCTTCTTCGGCCCGAATGTGCAGCGTGTCGCCTGAATCCATCTGAGACATCAAACTCTCTTCTCCACCGCGCGCTAATGGTGTGCAGCTCACGAAATCGCAAGAAAATCTCAATGGTTCCCCTTCATCGACTGAAATTTTCAAGGTGTGATACGGTAAGCGAATTACTCTGAACACAAACAAGTACGGGTCCCTGTCGTCAGGAATAAGCAATACGACTCCAGACTTGGTCCCATGTCCAACCTCCGGCGCCGTATAGTCTTGATAAATCTTCCAACAGAAATTCTCGCGCATTATTAGATCTTGATGGCAATGCCGATCCCAGCTGCCAAATCTTGCACCAGATACAAATTGATCGTGCGCGGTTGCAGGACCGAGAATAAAAAACAACACCACGAACCCCGGCAATAAGAAGGTCGCAACGCGTTTAATCAACGATCAATCTCGCCGAACACGATGTCGAGCGACCCGAGGATCGCCGACACATCCGCGAGCATGTGGCCGCGGTTCATCCAGTCCATGGCCTGCAGATGCGGATAGCCTGGCGCGCGGATTTTGCAGCGGTAAGGCTTATTCGTGCCGTCGGAAACGAGGTAAACGCCGAACTCGCCCTTGGGCGCCTCGACCGCTGCATAGACCTCGCCTTCCGGCACGTGAAAGCCTTCCGTATAAAGCTTAAAGTGGTGAATGAGGGCTTCCATGTTGCCCTTCATGTCGCCGCGCTTAGGCGGCGCGACCTTGCCGTCCGTCGTCATCACCGGGCCCGGCGTTGCGCGGATTTTCTCGATCGCCTGCTTCATGATGGAGATCGACTGATACATCTCCTCCATGCGGCAAAGGTAACGGTCGTAGCAGTCGCCGTTTTTGCCGATGGGGATCTGGAATTTGTATTCGCTGTAGGACTCATAAGGCTGCGCACGCCGCAAATCCCATTCGATGCCGGACCCGCGCACCATTACGCCGGAAAAGCCCCATTCAAAGGCCTGTTCCTGCGTGACGACCCCGATATCCACATTGCGTTGCTTGAAGATGCGGTTGTCCGTGATCAGCGTTTCAATGTCTTTCATCTTCTGCGGAAACTGGTCGCACCAATCATCGATGTCGTTGATCAATTCTTCGGGCAGGTCCTGATGCACGCCGCCGACGCGGAAATAGGCAGCGTGCATGCGGCTGCCGGAAGCGCGCTCATAAAACACCATGAGCTTTTCACGTTCTTCAAAGCCCCAGAGCGGCGGTGTGAGCGCGCCCACATCCATGGCCTGGGTCGTCACGTTGAGGATGTGCGAAAGCAGCCGGCCGATTTCAGAAAACAACACCCGAATATGCTGCGCACGTTTGGGCACTTCGATGCCGAGGAGTTTTTCCGCCGCAAGGCAGAACGCATGCTCCTGGTTCATTGGCGCCACATAATCGAGCCGGTCGAAATAGGGGATCGCCTGCAGATAGGTCTTATGCTCGATGAGCTTTTCGGTGCCGCGGTGCAAGAGACCGATATGCGGATCAACACGCTCGACAACCTCGCCGTCGAGTTCAAGCACGAGGCGCAAGACGCCGTGCGCCGCCGGGTGTTGCGGGCCGAAATTGATGGTGAAGCTGCGTTCCGACGATGCGTCAGAGGCTGAGTCTTCGACTTCGATGATTTTCGTTCCGTCGGCCATCAGCCCTGCTCCTTGCCGGCTTCGGCCTTCTCATCGCCGGGCAACACATATTGCGCGCCTTCCCAGGGGGAAAGATAATCAAAATTGCGGAATTCCTGCACCAGCGACACCGGCTCATAAACGACGCGCTTTTGTTCGTCGTCATAACGCACTTCTACATGGCCGGTGAGCGGGAAATCCTTGCGCAAGGGATAACCTTCAAAGCCGTAATCGGTGAGGATGCGCCGCAAATCAGGGTGGCCCGTAAACACAATCCCGTACATGTCAAAGGCTTCGCGTTCGAACCAGTTAGCGCATGGAAAGATATCCACCGCTGAGGGGATCGTTTCCCCTTCTCCGACAATCGCCTTTACCCGAACGCGCTGATTGTTGTGCATGGAGAGCAGGTGATAAACGACGTCAAACCGGCTTTCGCGTTCCGGATAATCAACGCCGCAAATATCAACCAGCACTAAAAATCTCGCCAGCGGGTCGTCGCGCAGGAACCTTAAGACCTGCACGATCCGGTCGGCGCGCGCGTCGACGGTAAGCTCGCCATGCTCAACGCGCCAGCCGCGAATATCGCTGTCGATCGATGCGGCGATATGGTCGCCGAGTTCGTTAAGTTCGTCTGACATCAGGTTCTACCGGACAATCGATCCTTCACGCCGGATCTTCTTCTGCAATTGCAAAATGCCATAGACCAGCGCTTCTGCCGTCGGCGGGCAGCCGGGCACATAAATATCTACGGGCACGATCCGGTCGCAGCCGCGCACGACGGCGTAGGAGTAATGATAGTAGCCGCCGCCATTGGCGCAGGAGCCCATGGAGATCACATAACGCGGGTTCGGCATCTGGTCGTAAACCTTGCGGAGCGCCGGCGCCATTTTGTTGGTGAGCGTTCCGGCGACGATCATCACGTCTGACTGGCGCGGGGACGCACGCGGCGCAAATCCAAACCGCTCCAAATCATAACGCGGCATCGACGCCTGCATCATCTCAACTGCGCAGCAAGCAAGCCCGAAGGTCATCCACATGAGCGAGCCGGTGCGCGCCCAGTTGATGACGGCGTCAGCGGGCGCCGTAAAAAACCCGCGATCCGCCAGTTGGTCCGACAGCTCGCTGAAGAACGGGTCTTTGGAATTTGGATCGTAAAGCCGCTCGTTGGGCATGAGATCGAGCGGCGCATCGCCCTGCTTGCTGTCTATCGCCATTCGAGGGCCCCCTTCTTCCATTCGTAAAGGAAGCCAATCACGAACACGGCAATGAACACGAACATCGACCAGAAGGCGAAAAGCTGGAAGCCGCGGTCCTGCCCGAGCTCGGGATTAAACAGGATCACCGCCCAGGGGAACAGGAACGCCACATCAAGATCAACAATGATGAACAGGATGGCGACGATATAGAACTGGACGTCAAATTTTGAGCGCGCATCATCAAAAGCGTTAAAGCCGCACTCATAAGTCGATACTTTTTCGGGATCAGGGTCCGCCGGCGCGAATATCGCCGGCGCAACCAAGAAGCCGAGACCAAGCACCAGCGCCAGGCCAAGAAACACCAAGATTGGCAGGTAGTTCAGTAAGAAATCTGGCGCCGCCACCTTAATAACCTCCAGTCGCGAGGCTCGTTAGGCCCCGACCCGCAAAATTCGCCCGAAACCTAGAAAGATGCGGCATCGAACGCAACGACAATCGCTAGCGCCGGGGCCGAATATCGCAGCGCGATCAGGGCGCTGCGCGCGGCTTAGCCCCCGTCTTGATCGACCGGCAGTTCTTCGCCGTCCTCAGTCTCCTGGCCACGGCGCAAAAACGCGTCCCAATCTTCCATTTCCCAGAACTGCTCATCAAGGAAGCCGTCGCGGAGGTTTTGCGGGACCTCGTCAATCGTCAGGGTCTTCTGCACCGTCACATCGCCAGCGAACGCCGAAAGATCGGCAATTTCATCGGCGGTCAGGAAGATCGAATAGCCAAGCTCCACGGATTGCAGCTCGATCATGGCGGGCGCCCCCAGCCACATTCGGGCGGCAAAGTCGAGGGGATCAATGGGCGGCGCGCCAATCGGCGCATCGAATGCCGGCGCCGCTTTGCCGCCGACGCCGTTGACGGAGTGACAAAGCACACAGCCCTTGCTGATGAACAGCGTTTTGCCAGTTTCAGCATCGAGCGTCCGCTCCACCACGCCAAGGTCCGGATTGCCGGCAACCTGCTGCGTCGTTTGCTCTCCGCAAGCGGAAAGAGCCAATATCGAAGCAAATGCAAGGAGATATCTAGCCATCTTCGCCCTCTTTCTACTTTTCAGGCGAAGATTGTCCCATTGTTGCAGCTTTCGCGCAATGGATGTTCACGCCGCACCGACGCAGCGCTCTGCTAGTTGTAAACGACTTCAGAGACAAACCGCGGTCGCCGAACGGCGGTTTGCTGCATCTTCACCTTTGGGGCCGAAAGAAAATTGATCTTTGGATCGTACTTTGCGGCAGCAATCACATGAATGACCGATTCGCCGTCCGGTATCGTCGGGAGCACGAGGTCTTCGATATCTTCGGTTTCAAGGCCCTTCTTGTTGTTATTTACGATGCTCCAGGCGACTTTTAATTTGTCGCTGTTGTCATCGGGCTCATTGACAATGCTGGTGACGGTGATCGAAAAATCTGAACTCACCCCATATTTTCCAATCAACGCTTCGGCTGCGTTGAACAATGCGTCCCTTGCATCGTCATTCATTTCAACGGAGCGGGTTGCAAGGTCCGATATGATCGCCGCCGTGCGCGCGGTTTCCTTGACGCCCCGCGCCAGATCGAACGCCGCATAAGCTCCATAAAACAGTCCCATAAAAATCGGCGCAATCAGCGCGAACTCAACAGTAGGATTGCCAGCCGAACAATGGGCAAATTTTCGGGCGACGCCACAAATGCGCAACATATATCTTACTCTTGAAAAGGCTCGTTCATGAACGCGAGCGACGAAACAATTTGCATACGACTTGTTTCGGTGTTTGCGAGAGAAAGCGCCAGGCCCAGGCCAGGCGTCAGCAACTTGGTGGTGAGGCAGACCCGAAGATAAACAATTTCATTGCCGGCGCCGGGATTGTATCTCACCGTAGGATTATAGTTTGAATTTTCCGAGTCGCGGCAAGGCGCATTCCATTTTGGTGGTTTATTAAAGCCGCTGACCGGAACAGCCTCGATGGCGATGTTCGAACTACAATCATCGACGATCTTCAACTTGCTGCAAATAAACGCCTCTAGCTCTTCTTGCGTAGGCGTGCCGCTTGAGGCGGCGCCGATATAGATAAACTTGGCGGCTTGGGAGGCGGCGTTATCGATCAGGGCGATCTTTGTCATCGTCCAGCCGAGCTCAAGGCTGGAGACCACAAACACAATAAACAAGGGGCCGATTAGTGCGAACTCAACCGCTATGGCGCCATCTTTATTGCGAAAGAAATTCAACTTCCGTCCGAGCCTTTTGATAAATCGCAGCATTGCGCACTCTGCCCTCATCCTGAAATGCGGAGCGCGCTGATCGAAGAAGCAATCGACTTGAACGCTGATTCAATATCGAGCGACTCAACAAAGTAGTATTTGCTTGCATCGCTGGCGCAGGCGCTGAGCAACCTGTCCGCCGTTGAATTCTTCCTGATTTGAAATCCGATCGTATAGACGACAATCCCGTCTCTATTCGCCGCCTCGCAAATGCGCTTGAACTGGCCGATAGCGGTGTTGTTCGTTACCGGATCCCTCCAATGTCCTACATTGTGGATTACCTGGTTGTTTTTGTTATTGGCTTTTCTCGGATTGACCGATCTGGTTGTCGGAAGGTTCTTCTTCTGGTTTGTGTGCGTATTGAGCCGTCGGGGATCCTTCGGGCGGAATTGATCCGTTATGTCCCCGTCAGTCATGATGACAAGGATTTTCAGGGACTCATCGTCATGGGCCGCCGGCCGATCGTCAAAATCTCCGCCAAGCTTTCCCGTCCATGTTGGCGATAAGGTTTTGTATCCCCACATGGCGCCGATATTCATGCCGGTCCCATCGGACGGCCTCATGCCTTTGATCTTGGTCTTCAGGGCGTCCCGGTCATTTGTGTTCAGGAGAACGCTGCTTACATCCTCCGGACACCATGGGTTGAAATTGTTCCACTTCCAGAAATGCGCCACTTGTCCGCGCGACTGTTTTGGCAAAACGGCGTTGTTAAAATCGGTGTTGCGATGCTCGATACAATTAAACCCGCCGGAAAATCGAAAATCGCCGTTCGAAACTTGGCGTCCGCGCCCATATTGGCTGCCGTTGGGATCGGTCACAGCGCGGGCTTTGGAAACGACAAATTCGTCGAACAAATCGCCGATGTTCACCGTCCCGCCAAAGGGGATGAAGTTCATCGATGTTGTTTCGAATGTATTGTTGTTGAGGATTTCATCGACAAAAACGGCGCCAGCGCTTTTCAGATTGGTCATCTTACGGCCAATCATGGACGATGAAATATCAACCACAAGCGCGACTTCTATATTCGTGACCTCCTGTGTCGCCGCAGTAGATGCAACGACCGGCAAAGACGTTATGCCGATTACCTGCAAGAAATGCGTATTCACTTTGCCTGTGGCCTTCAGCACAACGTTTTTTGAGTTAAGGGCGTTTTCCGCCTCAACAGTAACTGTGGGCTTCTTTTTGAGGGATCCGCCGCCGCTAAGGTTTGCCTCCAGATACTCATCAACAATCTGCTGGACCGGCAAAGAGTTGTTCAAAGAGGCCGAAGAAAGCGCCGCGCTATCGAGCGCCGTCTGTAATTGCGTTTGCGCCGTGGTGGCGCGCACCACATCCAGCCCGCCGCCTAATAAAAGAAGAACCGGCAAAATTATAAACGCTGACATGATCGCAATGTTCCCATCGCGCGCGCTGCCAAATCGCCCGAATGAACGGCGTATTCTTAGAGATTGAGCGTGTTTCATTGTTGTCACACAAAAAGGCCCACACAGAAAAACAACTTATGCGAGCAATTAGTATTATATACAACTCTAATAAATTGTAAGTAAAAGTGGTTAATAACGAAAACTTGAGCGCGCCGAACAAGCTTAGATCAATCTTAATTTAGCGTGCGTGAGTTCGGCGTTGAGGACAACGCTGCGAACGCTTTTTATATTCAGTGTACAGATTTAAAAAAGCTACGCGGATTCTGCGATAAGCACCGCGGCGCCTTTTTTCAGCAGCGCCAATCCGGCAGTGCGGCCAAGTTCGCGCGGACGGTCAGCGGCGCCGTCAACCGACGCCTCAATTATCGTTGCGCCATCGATGCTCAAAACCGCCGCGCGAAAATGCAAGGCGTCGCCATCAAGTTTGGCGTGACCGGCAATCGGCGTATTGCAGTGGCCGTTCAGCACCCAGAGCAGCTCTCTTTCGGCAAGCGCGCAGATGCGGGTTTCCTTATGATCAATCGTCGCTAAGAGGCGGCGCGTTTCCCAATCATTTTCCGCGCATTCGACGGTTACGATCCCCTGCCCGACCGCTGGCAGCATCTCATCAGGCGGAAAAACCATCGATATGCGATCGCTAAGACCAACGCGCGCCAGACCGCTTGCGGCCATCACGAGACCATCCGCCGGCCCCGCCTCGCCGCCATCAGGCAATTTTTGCAAGGCGCGTTCATCGAGCTTGCGAATGCGCGTGTCTGCTGCGCCGCGATAGTGAATAACTTCACAAGCCGGATACAACCGCCGCAAATAGGCGGCGCGACGAACAGAATTGGTGCCGATTTTAAACCCATTGCCTTTTAGTTCCTGAAATTCGGCGATAGACCGATCAGGATGCAGCACCAGCGCATCTTCAACCACTTCTCGCTTTAGATATGCAGCGAGAACGAGCCCCGGGGTTTCTTCGTCGCCCGGCACGTCTTTGAGGGAATGCATGGCAGCCTCAAGGGCGCCGTCGCGCATCGCCGCTCTGATCTCAGCCACAAAGGCGCCGCCCTTGCCGCCATGGCGTTCGAGTTTGGAGGTTTGATCGACATCGCCGCGCGGCGTGAATTTGACAATCTCCGGCGTGACTTTGGCTGACGCGCGCAATTGTTTTGCCACGTCTTCAGTCTGGGCGAGCGCCATCGCACTCGATCTGGTTCCAATTCTCATAGTGCGAAATTATGGCTTTCGTCGGATCAGCATCTGTTGAGGTATAGTGTCGCCGCGTTGTCGTAAACAGCCCTGCGCCCTCTTACTTGAAATTACTCTATCCATTGTCCACTCCGCCGATTGGACGGCGTCAATCCCGCCAGGTGACCTTTATCATTGACCGGGATAGGCTTGCACAGGCAGAAAACACCACATCTTTCAATGTCCGATGGAGCAACTGAAATGAACGGAGCCGAAGCGCTGATCCAGACCCTAAGCGACTGCGGAGTTGAGGTTTGTTTCGCAAATCCCGGCACGTCGGAAATGCAGCTTGTCGCCGCTATCGACGGGCAGCCGAAAATGCACGCGATCCTTGGTTTGTTTGAGGGCGTTGTGACCGGCGCCGCCGACGGCTATGGCCGCATGGCCGAGAAGCCCGCGGCAACGCTCCTCCACCTTGGACCCGGTCTCGCAAACGGGCTGGCAAACCTGCACAACGCCAAACGCGCCCATACGTCGATCGTCAACATCGTCGGCGATCACGCCACCGATCACTTGCAATATGACGCTCCTTTGACTTCGGATGTCATTGGCGTTGCGAACCCGATGTCCGATTGGGTGCGCGTTTCCGATACGCCCTCTGACCTCGCCGCCGCGGGCGCGGAGGCGGTAGAAGCGTCTCTTGCTTACCCCGGTCAAATTGCAACGCTGATCGCCCCTGCAGATCATGCGTGGACCGATGGGGCAGAACCGTCGGCCAGAAAAGAGCCGGCGGATGCGCCAAGGGTCGACGATAAACACATCAACGAAGCAGCGGCGCTTCTTAAAAAAGAAAGCCCGGCAGCGCTTTTTCTTGGCGGTCGCGCGCTGCGTGAAGACGCGCTTGAACAGGCGGGACGTATCGCTGCGGCGACCGGTGCGCGTCTTATCTGTGAAACCTTCCCGGCGCGCCTTCAACGGGGCGCCGGCCGCGTCGCCGTCGAACGCCTTCCTTATTTCGGCGAAATGGCGGCTGATTATCTAAAAGACTTCGCGAAGATCGTATTTGTCGGCGCTGAACCGCCAGTCTCCTTCTTTGCCTATCCCGGCAAACCGAGCTGGATACCGCCGGAGGGAGCTGACCTCATCAAACTCGCCAGCCCGCGCGAAGACGCCTCTGATTGCCTGACGCGCCTTGC
Organism: Hyphococcus sp.; assembly: GCA_028285645.1. Taxonomy (GTDB): domain Bacteria; phylum Pseudomonadota; class Alphaproteobacteria; order Caulobacterales; family Parvularculaceae; genus Hyphococcus. The sequence continues at coordinate 11,323 of JANQOV010000019.1, read as the reverse complement.
GCAAGCGCTCGATGCGCCGGCGGAACCTGCGGCGCACCAGGAGCCATTTGCGCCGCCCCTTGCCGGCGACAATCTTGAGCCCGCATCGATCGGCGCGGCGCTTGCGGAACTCATGCCGGAGAACGCCATCGTGTCTGATGAGGCTGCAACCGCAGGCCTTGCGCTTTTCCCAATGACCCAAGGCGCCCGCGCCCATGACTGGCTAACGCTAACGGGCGGCTCCATCGGACAGGGTTTGCCGCTCGCCGCCGGCGCCGCTGTCGCCTGCCCCGACCGTAAAGTGATTGCTCTGCAGGCGGATGGAAGCGCTATGTATACGGTGCAGGCGCTGTGGACGATGGCGCGCGAGAACCTCGATGTAACGTCCGTGATTATCAACAATGGCAGCTACGCCATTTTGAACATCGAACTGCAACGCGTCGGCGTAGCAGAGCCTGGTCCGAAAGCCCTCTCCTTGCTCGATCTGACAAACCCGGTCATCGACTGGGTTGCTATCTCTGAAGGAATGGGCGTGCCGGCGGTCAAAACCGAAAGCGCCGGCGCGTTCAAAGATGCGCTCGCCGAGGCGCTTTCCATCAAAGGACCGCGCCTCATCGAAGCCGTGATCGCATAAGGGAACGAAAACCGGATGCCGACGCTCCGCCTCGCCCCCGCCTCCACTGAAGATTACAGATATATTGCTGAAAAACGCTTGCCGCGGTTTTTGTTCGACTATGTCGACGGCGGCGCTTACGGGGAAGTGACGCTCAAAGAGAACATAATGGACTTTCACGCGTTGCAAATGAAACAGCGCGTCATGCGTGACGTTTCTGCGCTTGATACGTCAATTGAATTGTTTGGAGAAAAGTGGGCGCTGCCCGTCGCGCTCGCCCCCATCGGTCTTGCGGGCATGATGGCCCGGCGAGCTGAGGTGCAGGCGAAGAAGGCCGCAGACGCGTTTAGCATTCCATTTTGCCTGTCGACGGTTGCAATCTGCTCCCTCGAAGAAGTCGCAAAAACCTCAAGCCGCCCCTTTTGGTTTCAGCTCTATATGCTGCGCGACCGAGAACCCGTGAAAGAACTCTTGCAACGGGCAAAAGCGGTCGGCGTAAAAACACTTGTCTTCACCGTAGACCTTGCTGTCGTCGGCGCCCGTTACCGGGATGTGCGCAACGGCTTGAGCGGCGGCGCAGGGCTTTGGGGCAAAATTCGCGGCGGAGCTGTTTCTTATTTGTTGCATCCGGCCTGGGCGTTCGATGTGGGCGTCAAAGGCAAACCGCATGTGTTTGGCAATCTTGCGGCTTATGTTCCCAAAGCCACGACGCCAACAGACTTCAAAGAATGGGTTGAAGACCAGATCGATCCTTCCGTTACCTGGAAGGACATCGAGTGGCTGCGATCGATCTGGGACGGCAATCTTTTGATCAAGGGAGTGCTTTCCCCGGAGGATGCGCTCGCCGCCCACCGCGCGGGCGCCGACGCCGTTGTGGTTTCCAACCATGGCGGGCGGCAACTCGACGGCGTGTCTTCCTCCATCGCCATGTTGCCCAAGGTCGTCGAAGCGCTTGGCGATAATATTCCCATACTGATGGATGGCGGCGTCCGCAGCGGACAGGACGTCGCGAAAGCCATCGCCCTTGGCGCAAACGCAACGTTAGTCGGCCGCCCCTGGGTTTACGCCATGGCGGCGAAAGGCGAAGCTGGACTTACGGGATTGCTGAAAACCTTCAAAGGCGAAATGGACGTCTCGATGGCGCTGACCGGTTCGCCAAGCATAAGAGACCTGACCGGGGATATCGTGGAGCGCACCAGCGCCTGAATGCGAACGCGTAATTGCGCAAAATCAAACCCTGCCCGCCGCCATTGGTTAGCCTGGCTGAAGCAGCACATCAAAGGACTTAAGCATGTCGGAACTCCTTTCCAAGCTTGAGCAAATCGTCGGGCCAAACGGGCTCATTACCGGTGACGATGTTCAGTCCCGTCCCGCGGACTGGACAGGCCAGTTGATATGCACGGCGGAGGCGATCGTGCGGCCGGCCACTGCAGAAGAGTTATCTGCTGTTTTGCGACTCTGTAACGAATGCGAGCAGCCGGTGGTCGCCGCCGGCGGCCTGACGGGGTTGGTCAAAGGCGCAGCGGCGTCGAAAGAAGAACTCCTCATTTCTTTCGAGCGCATGACCGAGATCGAAGGTATCGATCCCATTGGCCGCACCATGACGGTGCAAGCGGGCGCGCCGCTGCAAAAAGTGCAGGAAGCTGCAGCGGAAAAAGACCTTCTATATGCCGTCGATCTTGGCGCGCGCGGGTCGGCGACAATCGGCGGCAACATCTCAACCAATGCCGGCGGCAATCAGGTGATCCGCTATGGCATGACGCGGGCGCACGTGTTGGGTGTGGAGGCCGTTCTCGCTGACGGAACGATTTTGTCATCCATGAACTCGCTGCTCAAGAACAACGCAGGTTATGATTTGAAGCAGCTGTTCATTGGGTCAGAAGGAACGCTTGGTCTTGTTACGCGCGCTGTCCTGCAGCTGGCGCCCCTCCCGAAAAGTGAGAACACGGCTTTCGTTGGCTTGAAGGATTTCACTTCGGTGACGGATTTCTTTCAATTTGCCGGCGCACGGCTCGGCGGCGCGCTCACCGCTTTTGAGGTGTTATGGAAAGAGCACTATCAACTTATCGCTATCGACTCCAAGCGTCACACGCCGCCGCTTGGCGCCGATCATGAATTTTACGTAGTCATTGAATCAACTGGGGCCGATGAGGAACACGACGACATTGCCTTTGCGGCCGCGCTCGAAGACACGATCGAAAAAGAAATTGTGTCTGATGCTGTGATCGCATCTTCAAAAGCCCAGCGAAATGCTATTTGGGCCATTCGGGAAGACATTGAAGCGCTTCTCGGGGCGCTCTTTCCCTGTGCGGTGTTCGACGTCAGTCTGCCGATCAAGGAAATGCAAACCTACACTGAAAATCTCAAAACCGCCATTAAGTCGGAATGGGGCGATGCTGCGCGCATCATCATATTTGGCCACCTAGGCGACGGCAATCTTCACATCGCCATTTCCGTTCGACCCTGGAGTGATGAGACCCATGCGCAAGTCGAAGAACTCGTCTACGAACCGCTCGCAAAAATTGGCGGATCGATCTCAGCGGAACATGGCGTCGGATTGGAAAAGCGCGCCTATCTTCATCTTTCGCGACGGCCTGAAGAAATCGCTCTCATGCGGACTTTAAAATCCACGCTTGATCCAAAGGGCATCTTGAACCCCGGGAAGATTTTCACGGTGTGAAAAATTAGCCGCGTTTCGCTTCCTGCCGAAATTTGTGCAGCAAGGGTTCCGTGTAGCCGCTCGGCTGCGCAACGCCTTCGAAGACAAGCGCCCGCGCTGCTTTATAAGCAACGCCGTCAAAGCCAGGCGCCATCGACTTATAGGCAGGATCGCCTTCATTTTGCTTGTCGACCTTCGCCGCCATCCGCTGGAAAGCCGCATCAACTTCTTCTTCCGTACACACCCCATGCAACAACCAGTTCGCCATGTGCTGTGACGAGATACGCAGCGTAGCGCGGTCTTCCATCAGGCCAATGTCATTAATGTCAGGCACTTTTGAACAACCAACGCCCTGATCGATCCAGCGCACCACATAACCGAGAATGCCTTGTGCGTTGTTGTCGAGTTCGTCGCGAATATCCTGCGCCGACCAGTTGGCGCCAGCCGCAAGCGGTATGGTCAATAAGGGATCAAGCGACGCAACCCCTTCGCTCGCGACTTCTTTTTGCCGGTCAAAGACATTGACTGCATGATAATGCATGGCGTGCAGCACCGCCGCAGTCGGGCTTGGCACCCATGCCGTGTTGGCGCCAGTTTTTGGATGGCCGATTTTTTGGTCAAGCATGTCAGCCATGCGGTCCGGCGCCGCCCACATGCCCTTGCCGATCTGCGCTTTGCCGGAAAACCCGCACGCCAAACCAATGGCGACATTGCGCGCTTCATATGCGTCGATCCACGACGTCGATTTCATTTCCGTCTTAAGGATCATCGGGCCGGCTTGCATCGACGTATGGATCTCATCGCCCGTGCGGTCGAGAAAGCCCGTATTGATGAAAACAATCCTGTCTTTTACAGCCTCGATGCAAGCAGCGAGATTAACGGACGTTCGCCGCTCTTCATCCATGACGCCGACTTTGAGCGTATGCCGCTTAAGGCCCAACATATCTTCAACGGCGTCGAATAACCGGTTGGTGAAGGCGCACTCTTCAGGCCCGTGCATTTTCGGTTTGACGATATAGACGGACCCTGTTTGAGAATTCGAAAGGACGCCCTTTCCTTGCAGGTCATGCATGGCGATCATGCTGGTGAAGATTGCGTCGAGCACGCCTTCCGGCGCCTCTTCTCCATTCGCCAACAGAATTGCCGGATTGGTCATCAAATGACCGACATTGCGCACCAGCAGGAGCGCCCGGCCTTTGAGGTTTAATTCGTCGCCATTGGGCGCAATGAACGACTTGTCCTTGTTGAGGCCACGGTCGACGGTTTCGCCGCCTTTTTCGAAGCGCGCGGTCAAATCGCCCTTCATTAACCCAAGCCAGTTGCGATAGGCGACGATTTTGTCTTCGGCGTCCACTGCGGCGACTGAGTCTTCGAGGTCAACAATCGTTGATAGCGCAGCTTCCAATCGAATGTCAGCGACGCCAGCCGGATCGTCCTTGCCGACAGGATGATCGCGATTGATCACAAGCTCGATGTGAAGGCCGTTGTGGCGCAGAAGGATTGATGTGGGCGCATCGGCTGCGCCGCGATAACCAGCAAACAATGACGGGTCGTTGAGCGCCGGCGCCAGCGCGCCGTCAACCACCCCGTAGCCGGCAACATCGCTATGGGAGCCGCTGGCGAGCGGCGCTGCATCGTCGAGAAACGCCTTTGCCTTTGCGATTACCTCCGCGCCCCGCGCTGGATCGTAGCCAGGCTTTTCAGTTCCGTCCTGGGCAATCGCATCGGTCCCATAAAACGCATCATAAAGGCTGCCCCAACGCGCATTCGCTGCGTTAAGCGCGTAGCGGGCGTTGAGCACCGGCACCACGAGCTGCGGCCCTGCGAGACGCGCCAACTCGTCATCGACATTTTCGGTGCCGATTTTAAAGGGCGCAGGCTCGTCAACGATATACCCAATCTCACGCAAAAAAGTCTGATAGGCGTCAGCGTCTTGGGGCTTGCCAAGTCGCGCTTTGTGCCATTCATCGATCTCTTGTTGTAACGCTTCGCGCTTTTCAAGGAGTTCTTTGTTTTCCGGCGCAAACGCTTCAATCAAAGCGCTTGCATCGCTCCAGAATCTTTCCGTATCGAGACTAAGACCCGTCAGCGCCTCCCCTTCAATGAACGCGGCGAGCTCGCCTGCAACCTTCAAAGATGCGCGGTCTAAATAGTCTTGATTGGTCATGCTGGTTTCCTGCTGAGCCGCCGCTTGTCGACAGCTAATTCAATGAGGGCTTGTCTACACCAGAAAAACGCCGGCGCGATAGGTCAAGTTACCGCGCCGGCGTTACTTAGATAGCCGGTCAGACTTATGAGAATTGATTCATCGTATTGTCTTTACCGCCGGCCTTGAGCGCCGCCTCCCCGGCAAAATACTCTTTGTGATCGTCGCCAATATCAGACCCCGCCATGTTCTGGTGCCTGACGCAGGCGATCGACTGGCGAATCTCTTCGCGCTGCACGTTTTTCACATAGCCGAGCATGGCTTCGTCGCCGAAATAGCGCTTTGCGAGATTGTCAGTCGACAGCGCCGCCGTGTGATAGGTCGGCAACGTGATGAGGTGATGGAAAATGCCGGCGCGTTTGGAGCCGTCCGCCTGGAAGCTTCGAATGCGCTTATCCGCCTCGACCGCCAGCTCTGTTTCGTCATAGTCAACGCTCATCAACTTGTCGCGGTCGTAGTCGGATAAATCCTTGCCTTCCTTTTCCCAGGCATCGAACACCTGCTGGCGGAAGTTGAGCGTCCAGTTGAAGCTCGGCGAGTTATTGTAGACCAGCTTGGCGTTCGGAATGACTTCGCGAATACGATCGACCATGCCGGCGATCTGTTCAACATGCGGTTTTTCGGTTTCAATCCACAAAAGGTCAGCGCCATGTTGCAATGACGTGATGCAATCAAGCACGCAGCGGTCTTCGCCGGTGCCCGCGCGGAACTGATAAAGATTTGACGGCAAACGCTTCGGCCTGAGCAGCTTGCCGTCGCGGTTGATCAAAACATCGCCATTGGCTCCTTCGCCGGGCGCAAGCTCATCACAATCCAAAAACGCGTTATACTGATCGCCAAGGTCGCCGGCTTCGCGGCTATAAGCGATCTGTTTCGTAAGCCCTGCGCCAAGAGAATCCGTTCGGGAAACGATAATGCCGTCGTCAACACCAAGCTCTAGGAAGGCGTAGCGGCAGGCGCGAATTTTGGCGAGGAAATCTTCATGGGGCACCGTGACCTTGCCGTCCTGGTGGCCGCACTGCTTTTCGTCGGACACCTGGTTTTCAATCTGCAGCGCGCAGGCGCCTGCCTCAATCATCTTTTTCGCAAGAAGATATGTCGCTTCTGCATTGCCGAAGCCTGCGTCGATATCGGCGATGATCGGCACGACGTGTGTCTGGTAACTATCGACCGCATTGAGCAATTCTTTTTCTTTCGCTGTGTCCCCAGCTTCGCGCGCCGCATCGATATCGCGGAACATCAAGCCCAATTCCCGCGCATCTGCTTGCTTCAAGAACGTATACAACTCTTCGATCAGCGCCGGCACGGATGTTTTTTCGTGCATGGATTGATCCGGCAACGGACCAAAGTCCGAACGCAGCGCCGCAACCATCCAGCCTGAAAGGTAAAGATATTTGCGCTTGGTCTCGCCAAAATGCTTCTTGATAGAGATCATTTTTTGCTGGCCGACAAACCCGTGCCAGCAACCAAGCGACTGCGTGTAATTTGCGGGATCAGCGTCATAGGCCGCCATGTCTTCGCGCATGATCTTCGCCGTGTATTTTGCGATGTCGAGACCGGTCTTGAAGCGGTTCTGCGCGCGCATGCGGATGACCGCTTCCGGGTCGATGCCGCCCCAGGTTCCGTCATAATTTTTGATGAGATTGGCGATCGAGCTGATGTCGTCCTGATAGGCCATGGGTCGTCTTTCTTACTTTTTCTGCGTTGCCGCGTGTTCGTTATGTCGCCCCAAATCCGAGCAACTGTTGGGCCACCTTTAGCGAGTCTTGTTGTGTTTTGCATTTGCGAAATAGTGCACTTGTAAAGCTTTACAAAAAATTTTTGTCATGTTGTAATATCATTAAACATCAATGGGTTAGAGAGGAGAGTATGGCGAAAGAGCGTAGTCTGTTCATGGGACCGAGGCTCCGCCGATTGCGCCGGGACCTTGGCGTCACCCAGGCGGTCATGGCGGAGGACCTTGAAGTCTCGCCGTCCTACATTGCATTGATGGAGCGCAATCAGCGGCCGATGACCGCTGAAATGCTGTTGCGCCTCGCCCAGACCTATCGCCTTGACCTAGCCTCCCTGGCAAGCGATCGCCGCGAAGACTACGCAGCCCGGCTAAGCACGGCTCTGCGTGATCCCATGTTTGCGGATCTCGAACTGGCGGCGACGGAAATTGAGGATTTCGGCAACTCGTTTCCCGGAACCGCGGACGCACTGTTACGTCTTTATACGGCCTATCAGGAAGGACAACTCGCCCTTGCCGACCGGGGCGAAGACGCGCCTTCATCACCGGACCCAGTTGCTGAAGCAAGACGTTTCCTCTCTGCCCGGCACAATTCCTTTCCAAGCCTCGACGATGCGGCTGAAGGTCTCGCGCAGAGAATTGATGCTGCAGGCGACTTTGAAGATTTCCTCTCGGCGCGCGGCCTGAAAATCCGGCGGCTGCCTGCTGATGTGATGGTCGACTCTGTTCGGCGGTTCGATCAGCATCGCAGTGAGCTCGTCCTTGACGAGCGTCTCGACAAGGCAAGCTCTGCTTTTCAGCTGGCGTTACAGATTGCCTATCTCGAACTCAAAGAGGCCATCGATGATGCAGCTGTCGACAGCCATTTCGATACGGACAACGGCAAACGTCTCGCGCGGCGCGCACTTGCCAATTACGCTGCCGGCGCGCTGATGATGCCTTATCGTCGATTTGTCAGCGAAGCAGAAGACCGGCAATATGATATCGAAGCGTTGTCGCGATTGTTTGGCGTTAGCTTCGAGCAGGTTGCGCATCGACTCACAACACTGCAAAAGCCCGGTCAGGAAGGCGTGCCGTTCTTTTTCATTCGCGTCGACGCCGCCGGCAATGTTTCCAAGCGTCTAGACGGCGCAGGGTTTCCCTTTGCGCGCCATGGCGGCTCATGCCCCTTATGGTCGTTACACAAAGCCTTTCAAAGCCCCCGCAGATTATTGACGGAATGGGTGGAGTTGCCGGATGGCGAACGGTTTTTTTCTATCGTCCGTACCGTGATGGCTGGCGGCGGCGCGTTTGGCGCAGCGCGGATTGAGCGAGCGATCGCGCTTGGCTGCGCCGCTAAACATGCAGACAAACTGATTTATGCGAAGGCGACCGCACTGTCAGCGGAAAACCCGACGCCCATTGGCGTCAGTTGCCGGCTTTGCCACCGCATGGATTGCATCGCCCGCGCTGAACCGCCCATCGGCAGGCAAATTCTCCCCGATGACTATCGGCGCGCATCAGCGCCTTTTGGCCTCGCAGACAGATAGCAAAGTCTCGCAAAAAATGGGCCCTGCTGATACGCAACAGGGCCCGAACATACGCTACTCAACTCAAAGGCTTAGAACTTGGCGGTTAGGCTCGCGCTGAGCGACCGGCCTCGGTCATAGGTGTTGAAGTCGACAAAGCCGTCCACAGCCGCCGGATCCATCGTACCTTCTTGGAACTCGATATGACGTGTTCCAAGCAGATTGCGTCCGGAAAGACCGATGGTGAAATCGGTGCCAGCGATATTCACATTCTGACGGAACACCGCGTCAAGCTGAACGCCGGGCCGCTCAAACACGTCGAGCAGCCGGTTGCCGCTGCCGAGACGCTCGCCGCGCGCGAGGAGACGTTCGCTCACCCAGCCAAGCAGGATCGTGAACTGCGTCTGATCGCCTTCCCAACCGAACTGGCTGTTGAGGATATGCTTCGGCGTGCCGGCAAGCGGCGCGCCATCAAGACCAAATTGGTCGCCTGGCGTTTCCGTGCCGTCACGCTCGATGATAACGTCATCAGCCGTTGCGCTGATCTCGGATTCGGTAAACGTATAGTTCAATGTGAACAACCAAGTCTTGTTCGCAAACCAATCGTTAAATCCAAGATCGAAATTACTGCGGAATTCAAACTCGCCGCCGTAAAGTTCTGCGCTGGGTGAGTTGATGAATGTCGAAGCAAAAGAGAAGTCGCCCTGTGAGAACTGGATTTCCTCAATGGGCTTGTCGATTTCCTTGTAGAAACCGCCAATGGTCACAAATTGGTTGCGGCCAAGATAAAACTCGTATTTTGCATCGTAGTTGCGAAACTCGCTGTTTTGAAGCCGCGAGTTGCCAAAGAAGGTCCGGTCTGTCGTCGGGTCAAAGAACTGCGACGCCGCAAGTTCCCTGAATTGAGGACGGGCGATGGTGTGAGAATACCCTGCCCGGAGTTGCATATTGTCAGCGAAGTTCCAGGTCACCGTCGCCGAGGGCAGCCAGTAGTCTTCCGATATGCTGGAGTCGAACGCGTCAAACGCCGGATCATTGCCAAACCGGTCAAATGTATCGACGGTCTGGTCAGCGTTCTCATAGCGAACGCCAACCGTCGTGCGGACCGTCGGGATCAATTCGGCGTCGACTTGCGCGTAAACGCCGTGAACCGTCAGTTCGCCATCGTAGGATGACACGTTTGCAAGGCCAGCATCGACAAGGCGGAACCGACCAGGATCGATGTTGTCAGGCGAGTACACGAAATCGACACGCGCCTGCGCCGTATCAAGCGGGATGCTTGTGTTGGTGATGAACTGGAACGGGAAGTTCAAAAACTCCCGGTCGTTGTCGAGATATTCGTAACCGACAGACAACGTCGCTTCCCTGGCGCCGGATACTGGAATGAACCAGAACAGGTCAACGCCGCCGCTCCAGGTGTCGTCTGTCAACTCGGAAAAGTTGACGAACTGGAAGGTGGTGCCGGTTAGGTAAGTTGGAATACCGGTCAGATCTGATTGAAACGGCAATGTGGTCGGCGTATCCGAACCGTCGAGAATACGGCTGTCGAATGTGCGATCATAAGGCGTGTCCCGCGTGGAGCGGGCGAAGGCCCCGCGCCAGTTGATGGCGAATTGATCGCCGAGCCCATGTTCGCCGGATGCTTGCCCCATCCACAACGCGCGTTCCAGCCAGATGTTCGATTCTGTATAGAAATCGCCGATATTGAAGTTGTTACCCGCTGTGATCTGCGCCTCTTTTGTCGTCGAATGAATATAAAGGCCGGTAAGCGTGACAGCGTGGTCATCCCATTCGAGCGCGCTGGTCAGCAATCCATTGACCGTAACGTCGAGGCTGGTTTCAAGTTGTTCGGCGTCAACGCCGATCTGGGTGGTGTTGGCGATTTGCCGGATGGCCTGCTCGCTTGTCCAGTCCTGCTTGTAGCCGATGACGCCGGAAAAGCCGAACGTCATGCCGTTGTCCATGTCGAACACCATGCCGCCGTCGACCGAAGCTTCATAATTCGGTCCGACATTGCCTTGCTGGATCACCGACAATGGAGAATTAACGAGACTCTCGCCGGCAATCTCTTGTTCCGCAGGCGACAGATCCGCCAACGCAACACCACTGTCAATCGCCGCTTGAATGGGCCCCGGTATGCTCCGGAGACCATCATCATAACCAAGCCAGTCAAGATCACCGCCATTGACGAAGAGACCGTTTTTGGCCGTGGTCACAAGATTGGCGCCAATGCCAACTTTCACATTCAGAAAGTTTTCGTCCGGCGTGCGCAGCGTTTCCAGATCGATAATGCCGCCGCCGAATTCGCCGGGATAGTTCGGCGAATAGGTTTTCTGCACCGCTGCGCCGTTCAGGATATTCGACGGGAACAAGTCAAGCGGTACGGTCCGCTTCAATGGTTCCGGGCTCGGCAGCGGAGAGCCGTTAAGGCGCGCTGCAGAATACCGGTCGCCAAGACCGCGCACATAAGCGAACTTTCCACCAACGACCGAAAGGCCGCTCAACCGTGTCAGTGCGAGCGCGGCGTTATCGTCGCCGGTGCGCGCCAGATCATCGGCATTGAGGAAAGTTGCAACTTGTGACGTGGCGCGTTGCGGATCAGGGATACGGGCCCCCCGGACAACGA
>JANQOV010000109.1 GCA_028285645.1 Hyphococcus sp. | reverse complement strand
CGCTGAGATCGGCGGCATTGACGATCTGGTGGAAGATGCGCGGCTGGCGATCCTGCCGTTTTTTGGTCTTGCGGTGGCGGCGGGGATTTTATCGTCGCTCCTTTTGACGACCACCATTGCGCAGCCGATCCGCCAGCTCGCCATCGCCGCCGACAAAGTGCGCGAGGGGATCGTCACGGCGGGCCGCGCGCGCATTCCGGATTTTACCAAGCGCAAGGATGAGATCGGCGAACTGTCGGGGTCGTTGAAATCAATGACCCAGGCGATTTATGCGCGGATTGACGCCATTGAAAGTTTCGCCGCCGATGTTGCCCACGAACTCAAAAACCCGCTGACCTCAATTCGCAGCGCTGCCGAAACCTTGAGCATCGCCAAAACGCCGGAGGCGCAGGAAAAACTGATGGCGGTGATCCAGAAGGACGTTGTCCGCATGGATCGTCTGATCACGGATATTTCAAACGCGTCGCGGCTCGACGCAGAGCTTGCGCGCGAGATCAGAGAGGCCGTCGATTTGTCGCGGCTCATCGCTGATATCGTGTCGATGTATCATGATGTGGGCAAGGATGGCGAAGCATCGGTGGTTTATGACCAATCGCCGCAAGCAATCTATGTGCTCGGCAACCCTTCAGCGCTCGGACAAGTCATTCGAAACTTGATCGATAATGCGCGATCCTTCAGTCCGCCCGGCGGGGAAGTGCGCGTGATGCTGGAACCGCCGACCCAACGCGCCGAATATGTTCGGATTGTTGTTGAAGATGACGGGCCGGGCATTCCGCCTGATACGCTCGAGAAAGTCTTCAGCCGATTTTATACCAAGCGACCGGCGGGGTCCGCCTTCGGGAACAATTCGGGACTTGGCTTGGCGATCTCACGTCAGATTATCGAGTCCCATGCTGGCCGCATTTACGCGGAAAACCGCCTCGTTGATCCAAGTGACGAAGACAGCGAACGCAAAGGCGCGCGCTTTGTTGTTGAGCTGCCGCTTGACTAGGAAGTTGCGCGCGGTTTGGCGAATTTCCACGTCCGACCGTAATTGATCATCGGCTGTTCAATGGCGATGTTGACCAGCCAGGAAACAAAGATCGCGACAGGAACAGCGGCGATGGTCACGGCGATTTGCACGCCGGTGGCGATATCCGGCCGGGCGTTGAGGATGAGCCCATGCATCAGCCCCAAGACCGGCATGTGCAAAAGATAAATGCCGTAGGAAAGCCGCCCGAAGAAACGAAGGCGATCGGATTTCAGCCGTTCCGCCTCGGGCGCATTGCGCAAGATCGCCATCAGGAAAAAGGCGCCGGCAAGCGACGTTAGGGGAACGCCAAAAAGTTGAAACAAACGGTCCGAGCCGCCATCGGCAAATTTGAGGAAGAACACCAGCACGAGACACGCCAACGGCGCAATACGCAGCGCCAGATCGAACCGCGACCAGTCAATATGTTTTGAACGTAAGAGCAGCGCTGCAATCATCCCGAAAAACATCGAGTGCATCGCCGCCGGCAGTGTCACCAGCGCCATTGCTTTCGGCATCAGCTCGGTTTCAAGAGCGACGCCGCGAAAGACAATCGACGCGCCGCACAACAAAATCAGTACAGCGAGCAGAAATCGCCGCGGCGCCAAAAGGCAAATCACCGGCGCGATCAAGTAGAATTGCTCTTCGACAGTCAGCGTCCAGCTTGGCGTCAGCCAATCAAGGCCGAAATCGCCGCGGGCGACCATGACAAAGCCTTGTGTGAACGTCAGAAACGACCAGAGCGGCAAGACGCGGTCAGCTTCCATCCAATCATGGTTTTTGAAGAGCGCCGCTGATGTGAAAACGACGGCAAGCAACACAAAGTACACCGGCAATGTCCGGCAGGCGCGGCGCATGTAAAAGGCTTTGGCGAAGTTCGGGCTATGGAGATGATCAAGGATGATGTTCGCCATCAAAAGGCCGCTCAAAACGAAAAACATTTTAACGGCGATCCATGCGAACATGACGCCGGCAAACCCATTGGGCACTTCGCCAAAGTAATGCGAAACGACAACCATCAAAGCGAGAACGCCGCGCAATCCATCGAGCGCAAGGATCCGCGTAGTCGTGGTCGTTGTATGACCTGCATTGCGATCCGGCGTTGTGACGCGCTGGCGAAACGCCAGAGGAGGAAGCGCGGGAAAGCGGAGCGGACTTAACACAAAAGCTTTTCGGGTTGCATTTTGACGACGGTGCCGAAAAGGCTAGGGGGAGAAGCTTTACCAATCTTTTAGCTGCTCTTGATTTGAGACAGTTAACGACTGGCGCACTTCTGGGTTGAGCAGGGGGCGCTGATCAAAATTTGTATTCATATCAGTCCGTTAAAATGAGAGCGGCGGATTCCGTAAGGGGTTTGGCGAAAACTAATCGGTTAACGCGACAGCGATGCGGAACACCCCTAACTGGCGGATTTTGGGGCGCTTCGCCTCAGACAAATTCTTAACGTCGTTCTCGGTATTTGCCGTGTGCTGATAACTTTAGTTCAGCAAAGATTACAAACATCATCACACCACAATCCATATTGTTAGGTTGGATTTTACTTCGTCCATTTACCTTAACCGAGATTTTGAGACGAAGCCCTCATCGGGAGAAGACGAATGGAACTCAATAACGCTCTCACGACGTTGTTTAACGCCGCGCCGCACGAGGCGCAGCAGTCAAAAGAAGCGATAAAAGTCGAATCGGCGACCCAAACGCGTTCTGAAGAGCAAGGATTTCGGAATGTATCTTACTTCGGCGCCAGCTCCCAGGCGAGCCATCTCGATCGGCTCTCCCAACGCATCGACATGATGACGGCGGCCTTGTCGCGGCTTATGCAATCGTCGCCTGGCCTTTCTGAAGCGCCGACGGTGCTGGTGGAGCGCGGCGGCGGCGAGATTACAGAGTTCGCTTATTCGCTTACCCGCGACGAAACAGGCGGTTACGTAGAAGAGTTTTCCTTCAAGGTTTCTTACCGTCCGGCAAACGGCGAGGCGGCGCCCCGTCAGACAAGCAGTGAGGTGCCGTCGCCTCCTGCAGAATCCATCAAGCCGGAGGCGACGTCCTCTGCGCAACCCGCAACGAGCGCGTTGGACGGCGCCGAAATATCGGGCGGCACGGAGGATCTGGTGGCGGCGGATCCGACGGCGCTTGATGGCGAGATCCAGCAAACGCCCGAACAACGAGTGGCTGAGCTTATAGAATATTATCGCATCAAGCGTTATCTCCCGGCAGATAGCCAAGCGCCTGAGACAATCGAAACGGAAGACCTCGGCGAAAGCAAACCGGTCGCCTTTGGCGGCGACCGTAACGGCGATATCCACAGTATCTTCGCAGAAAACGCATCGCGCATTTATACGGGCGATCGCGATGATCTCATTGAAATCAACGCTGTTGACGCCCGCCGCATTGAAGCCGGTGACGGTGACGACCGCATTGAAATTGACGCCGAAGAAGTTTCAAGGATACGCGGCGGCGGCGGCGATGACATTGTAAACATCGTTTCCGATAGTGCGCATCGCATCACAACAGGTGAGGGTGATGATGCGCTTTCCATCCGCTCTGATGAAGTGTCACGCATCAACACTGGCGATGGAGACGACATTCTTGAGCTTTACGCCAATTCGATTGAGCGCGTTGATGCGGGCGCAGGCGACGACACGCTCACCATTGATGCAAATGACGCAGCGATCAATTTCAGCAAGGGCGGCGGACAAGACGTTATCAACATTAAGTCCGTTGGCGCCTTAGCCATCCGCATTGATGGCGCGCTGGCGACGTCATCCGAAGATTTCAGCATCGTACATGATGGCGACAGCGTTGTTCTCGAATTTCACTCTGGTGAAAAACTCACCCTCAATGGCGTCAGCGGCGCTGACATGATCGCGGTGAAAGTTGGCGGCGAAACTATTGATCTGCACCTCAGCGAACCGCCGGTCGAAATGGATATGAGCGCCTAGCAAGTCTTCCGCCACGGTTGGATGGATAATCCAAGAGTCAAGAATGGGGGATGTCGCCCCGGAGAAATCCTGATGGGTTTCCCGGGGCGACGCATTTTCGAGTGTGTTTTTGAGATGGTGCTACCGCTCGTCTTTAAATCCTGCAGCGCGCTCGGCGCTTGGAAAGAACAAAAATGCAAACAGTAAAATATAGGCAGCGTAATCCCAACTGATCGCCAGCGCCCAGATGTCGGAGAAAATGTTTGCGTTTTTAAGGACAGCATCGCGGGGCGTGATGGTTGAAAGCGCCGGCACGAATTCCGCCGCCACAACGGCCTGGGTGCGCGATACGCGCTCTTCCTCGACCGGCGGCGCGGGCCCATCGAACATCGTGAACAAAATGTCCAGCCCGCGCGCTGGCGACAGTTCAGCTGCCGACTTGATCGGAATTGGCGGTTTTGCGGTTTTCTGCCGGCGGATTAGTGATCTTAGCGCGTCCTCGACTTCGGCGGGGTAACGATCGATC
>JANQOV010000103.1 GCA_028285645.1 Hyphococcus sp. | reverse complement strand
ATGCGGCCAGTCTTCGTGGCTGTCGACCCAGGCGGCGATCCGGTCCTGCATTTTCTCCTGCAGGAGATAAAGATGACGGGTTTCGCGGAGCTCGATGTTCTTCGACCCCGAAATCGCCGAGTACGGCTCTTTCAATTGCACAGGATCGAGCAACCGCCCGCAATTGTCACATTGGTCGCCGCGGGCCTTTTCATAACCGCAATGGGGGCATGTTCCCTCCACATAACGATCCGGCAGGAAGCGCTCATCGTCGATCGAATAAACCTGCTTGTCGGCGCGCTCTTCGATATGCCCATTGTCTTCCAGCACCGCTGCGAAATGCTGCGTCAGGCGATGATTCGGCGGATTGGATGACCGGCCGAAATGGTCAAAAGACAGCCCGAAGGCGTCGCCAGCCTGTTTTTGAATCTCGTGCTGCTCGGCGCAATAGACCTCAACCGGCTGACCGGCGGCGCGGGCCGCGAGCTCCGCCGGCGTGCCGTGTTCGTCGGTGGCGCAGATGAAGAGGACCTCATGGCCTTGCGCCCGCTTGAACCGCGCATAGACATCCGACGGCAACATCGAGCCCACGAGATTGCCCAGATGTTTGACGCCGTTGATATAGGGCAAAGCTGACGTGATCAGGATGCGCGCCACGCGGGTCTCCCTTGTAATTCAAGAGGCCGCTCTATAGCGAGTTTAGGCCCAAGCCAACAGACCCACGAGGCGTTTGCGTTGCGATTTAGCTGGCGGAGCGACCTGCTGCGATGGCCGCCACCCGCTCCAGCGCGCCAGCCGCCTTTGTCAGCAGGTCCGACAGCGCCGAAAGCATCTCCGGCAATTCGTAACCATTGGCCAACGCCACCACGAAGCCAACGAAGACCAAAAGCCCAAGGGTGCGCGAGATGGTGCGACGCGCCGCGAGAAAGAGGACGATGCCGCCAAGGAGCTCGATCGGCCCTGCAAGACCGCCCGACGCCATGCTTTCGAGAATGGCGGGGATCGAGGCCCAGCCTTCGCCGGCGGCGATCGAACTTGTTGCAACTGGCGTTGCGCTGGCTGACATGTGGCTGGCGCCAAGCAAGCCCAACAGCCCGGCGCAGGCGCCCTGGCAGGCGTCTTTGACGGCGCCTATAAGGCCGCCGACCGGCCCGCCGAAGAAATGATCGAAAAGACCGGGTCGGCCTTCCACCGGACGAATATCGTATGCGGCTCCTCGTCCTCGTATGCTCGTCGCCATGATGCACTCTCCAAACACTGCGGCGCGCCCAAGCCCGTTCACATGGAAAAGGGTCGGCCGTTCCCGTGCGGTTTGCGCGGCGAAAGCATGGCGAAATGGCGCCGCACGGTTTTGTGAACGCGCGTGCGCGGCTTGAATATTGGACCACTCTGTTTCGGACCAATTGGGCGGCGTGCTCAGCATTTAAGCCGAAGTTACCGGACCAGAATCGCCGCACGGCCCGCGCTCGATTAAACTCTAGTTTTTTCATCCAACCGTTTGCAGGTTTATGTCGGTGCGTTTCTTCGATGCGGCTGGTCGCAGCGACGGGTTCCGAGGCCGGCGCACTGGATCCCAGCTTTCGCGGGGATGACGAACAAGATCGCCTATGCGATGTTAAAACCGATTGGCCGCTCATCTTTCATTCGTTTTGATCAAGACCAATCATACACCCGGCCAAGGGGGTGATGGATAACTATCCCCCGAATGCGGATTTATGGAGATTTTCGTGTTTAACGGGAGAAATTCCCGTACGACGTGTACGGAGTTAACCACAAGGAACCGTCATTCCAGACGTTACATGCGTCCAAAACTGTAAGGTTTTGGCAAACGCATGTTAGATCTGGAATCCAGGGACCGCATCCCTGGACCCCGCTTACGCGGGGATGACGAGAGAAGATGCGCTAAGCATCCGAAACAAAAAAAACGCCTCCGAAACCGGAGGCGCTTTTTCGTTTGGGTGTTGTGAAACGCTGTCTAGCGCTTCGAAAACTGAAATGACCGGCGGGCTTTTTTGCGGCCATATTTCTTGCGTTCAACGACGCGGCTGTCGCGTGTCAGGAACCCGCCTTTTTTCAAACCAGACCGCAGGCTCGGCTCATAATAGGTCAGCGCCTTGGCGATGCCGTGACGCACGGCGCCCGCCTGCCCCGACGGACCAGAACCCGTCACCGTGCAATAAACATCATACTGATCATTGCGCTCGGCGGCGACCAGCGGCTGTTTGATGATCATCTGCAAGACCGCGCGGCCAAAATATTCAGTATGGTCTTTTTTGTTGACGATGATGCGGCCCGCGCCCGGCTTGATCCAGACCCGCGCCACCGCGGTCTTCCTCTTGCCCGTTGCGTAAGCGCGGCCAAGCTCATCGATCTTTGGTTCCGGCAGTTCTTCAACTTCCGGCTCAACAACAACGCCCGCTTCCGCTGCGACGTCTTTTAGTTCTTCAAATCCTGTGGAGCTCATGGGTTAAGCGTCCTTCTTGTTCTTCGGGTTCATGGCGGCGACGTCCAGCACTTTGGGGTTTTGCGCCTCATGGGGGTGTTCAGCGCCCGCATAGATTTTGAGGTTGGTCATCTGCTTGCGCGCCAGCGGGCTTTCCTTGGGCATCATGCGCTCGACTGCTTTCTTCAAGACGCGCTCCGGATGCTTGCCACCGAGCAGCTTTTCCATGGTCCGCTCTTTGATGCCGCCGGGATAGCCCGTGTGCCAATAGAACTTCTTGTCGGTGCGCTTCTTGCCGGTGTAGACGACCTTGTCGGCGTTGATGACGACGATGTTGTCGCCGGTGTCCACATTCGGCGTGAAGGTGGCTTTATGTTTGCCGCGCAGGCGCGTTGCAATGACGGAGGCAAGGCGGCCGACAACGAGCCCTTCGGCGTCGATGAGAGTCCAGTCCTTTTCAACATCCGCCGGTTTCATGGCGTAGGTTTTCATGTCTTAAATCCTGAATTCATGGGGCCGCTGGCGCTGATTATGGCGCGCTGCAACCCAAGTCTGGCGGGAGGTAGCCGATCCGCACATTCGCGTCAACAACTTTCAAATAAATTCTTTGAAAACAGGGGGATATTTATGTGGTATTATTTTACCGCCACTTGCTACCGATTGCATCCGGTTGAAATTAGCCGATTAAAATCCAGAGCGGGATTTAGCCCGCATTCAGCATGGCAGCCGATGGTGCCGAATTCGAATATCTGAGAGACCAAACCTTGAGTCCGTCGGCCGTCAATCAACAACCACAAATCAGCGCACCTAGGACCGCCATACAGCGCAAAGTGTTATTCTGTGGTCGCCTTAGCTCTGCGTCGACCAACTATCATTGCTATAGCGCCAGAACCAAAAAACCAGAAAGCCGCTGGAAGAGGGATGGGATTAGGCTCATCAATGTTAAGGAACCACTGATTGTTCCCAAATTCAAACTCATACAATCCCGCGATCAAACCAAGACTGGCAAATGTTTCATCTAAAAATACGATAGACCCATTGATCGGATCCAGCGATTGATATCCAAATGGTACATATAACTGCGAAGAGGGTGGATTTGCCTGAAGTCCAAATGCCCCAGTTCCAGTAAAAACATCAATGTTTGTAATCGCAAGTGCACTTGTTCCAAACGAAGGGAAACGGCCATCTACTTGATATCGATCTCCGGATCCAAGGGAAGTACCGCCAATAGATGCCACTAACGTTCCGCCGGAAGGGTCAATTTGCGGAACAACTCCTCCTGTACCAAGCCTAATCAGCCCAGTTAAATCGATTGATCCGGAGCCTTCGAACAGCACTCCGCTTTCGGTTTCAATTGCGTTGAATGTAATGACTGCGGCATTCGCTTTTTCAATATATGATAAAAGTACAGTTGACGATAGCAAAAGCGAATAGATGCTATAAGTAACAAACTTCAACATTGAATGCTCTCAACTCTTTGTTGTTGGTAACAAATCGACAATCTACTCATAGGTCAATAGCGAAACGGGACTTCGCTTTTCAACTTCAAAGGGAAATAGTCCCCACATCATTGTGACCGTGTCCGACGAGCAAGTACGGCGCATTACGCGACGGCGTAATGCGCTCGGATCCCAAGAATGTACCCACAGTGAAGCCGTGGGGAGTCGGACAAACAAGCCGTGAGGAGACCGGGAATTCATCCCGACCTACCCAAGGATTGTGCTACATACTGTTGTTGGCATGATTGAGTTCGAAAATGACTACTAACGAAATACAACTTATTGTGCCTCATTCAATTGTCCTTGTTATGGACTCGGACGAGGCGGAGATTCCAAGCGACATGCGTGGGAACACTATTGCAGCCACCGACAGTTGTGTTGTTGTAGGTACGCTTCCAGCCGTTGATGGGCCGACGCATATAAAGCTGACGAATGAACATCTTGATGAAACCAGCAACCTTCACACATTATTTGAAGGCACAATTGCCACGCCATCGAATGTTGTATCGGTATTCAATACCGACAATCAGCGACTACTCTCATTACCCACCAACGAAGAAACGCAAATTCGTGTTTCTGCAAATGAACTACGATGGCCCGATATTATTATTTTCAGAGTTTCTTAGCACATCTCATGGTGCTGCGCAGAAAGCACATCGCCCGCCCCCTTGATATCTCCCCCTTGTCAAGCCACAACAACGATCGGGCGCGGACGGATTGGAACGACGATCTTCAAGGGAGGTCGCCATGAGAATTTTTCTTGCCGGGATGGCTGCAGTGATGATGGCCAGCGGCGCTGTTGCGCAGGACAAAAGCGAGAACCCACAAATCCACCCGGTGGAGCGCGCGCTTGAAGCGCCGCCGGCGGTTCCCGCGCCGCAATGGTTCTTGGAGGACGTGTCGTTTTTAACGCGCGAGGGCGGGCGCTGGATCGCCTCTAACGCCGACTACAAGTCCGACATGGAACCCTATGACGCTTACGGGCTTGAGTGGAAACTCGGCTTCGCCAACTCCATGACCGGGCGGCTTTACGGCGTCCAAAACGGCGAAGAGACCGGCGACTTCTGGCAGTTCCGGCAATATTGGCATCCCGGCAAGGGCGAAGCGGTGCTCGAACAATTCGGCGCCGGCGGCGCCATCGGCGTTGGCGCGCTCAAACACGCCAGCGGCGTCAACCAGATGGTGCAGACCTTTTACGCCCCCGATGGCGGCGTCAGCGAAACCGCTCACGCCTCGCACAATCCCGACGCCGACACCCATGTTACGGAAAGTTTCGATATCGTCGATGGCGAACGCAAACCGAGACGGGTATACACCTGGAAACGTCAGAAAGACTGACGGCCAGATTTAATCCGCTAACGGAGCGTTTGATGCGAAAATTCGTGCTTTGCTTTTCTGCTATAGCCATGCTTGCCGCCTGCGGGCGCGACAGCGGCGACCCGGCGCCCGCGGAAACCGGCGAAGCGCCGCCTGACGCAGCGGATATCGAAACCGGCCCTGCCCCCATCGTTGAAGTGCCGGCGAGCGACAACCTGCCGGGCCTTACCGCGCCGGCAAGCGGCATCGCTTAATGGACGCACCCGACGCTTTCCTTCAACTCCATGTTCATCGTTGCGAGCGCGGCGGGCGTTACCGCGTACAATATGGAAGACGGCAATGAAGCCTCGTCCCTGCCCGGGGTTAATGCGGCAGGCGCCGGCGTCAGCTATTTCGGCAAAGGCGATAGCGCGCGCGGCGTTCTGGCGTTCCTCTATGCGGATCGGAACGTGTTCAAGTTCTACGATATCGACAATGTGACCCGCGACTTGAACGAGATCGCGACAGAAATCCCCGTGCGCGGCAATGTTCGCGGCTTTTGCTTCGGGCGCGCCATGAACGCATCCGCGCCGTCGCTTTATGTTGTGCAAAAGGGCGAATTGACAGCGCATGAGTTTGCGGAAGACGGCGACGCCATCTCAACAACCGCAGCGGCGCCCATCGCGATCCCTGACGCAACTGAAAAATGCGCTGTCGACATCGTTGACGGTTCGGTTCTGCTCGCTGCGCCGGACGGTCAGATTTTTCGGCTAGCGCCGGGCGACGATCAAGTCAGCGGCGTCGCCATTGCGCCAACCCAAGCGGCCGGCGACATTGCAGCGCTTGCCTTTCATGCTGAAGAAGGCGCAGAACCTTCCGTTACCGGATTAATCGCCCTCCTCGACCAGGCCGACGGCGTCGTGCACCTGTTCGACCGGGAAGACGGCCACGCCGCCGGCGCCGTGCGCATTGTGCCAACGGACGACCTTGAGGGCGTTTCTTCAGCCTCGGTCATGGGCGCCGTCAGCGCCAATCTCGGCGGGCTTTACCGTCATGGGGTCATCGCGCTTGGCGTTGATGCTGTTGGCGAAGAAGCGCCGACGCTTCGGCTTATCTCCGTTGGGGGCGTGCTTAATGCGTTACAGCTCGATCAAACGGACGCTGTCGAACCGCGGGGCGTCGCCGCAGCGCCCGAAGAGGATGACAGCTTGATCATTGCGCCGGTAACGCCGGAATAAAAGTAGGCTACATCTTTTTCAGCAACGCGTTGACGCTCGCCATGGCGTCAAACGAATCGTCTTTAATTACAATGTCAGGCACAACCGGGCTGCGGGATTTATCGCCATTGGCGCGCACGAAAATATAGATCGGCGCCAGCGCCTCGATCCCGGTATTGGGCAACGGCGATAGTTGAACCTGACCGGTTTGATTGCCAGGACCTTCCGTTTCTTCGCCGGCGAGCGTTGCAACTTCATAATCCTGCAAGGTGGTCGCAAAGGCGATCGCCTGCGAATAGGTCAAGCCGCCGATCAATGCGTAGACTTCGCCCTCAAACCGCAGCGGGAAATTTTCCTGCGGCGTGATTGTCTGCTGAAAGGGCACGCTGATCACGTCGCCAAGGCTTGCGCCGGGAATGAGCGCGATATTTTCTTCTGTAATGCGCGCGGTAACGCCCGAAATTGCCGAATAGGGTCTGTCGGTCAAATAGGCCATCAGAAGGTCGCTTACGTCATGGGCACCGCCTGTGTTTTCACGCAAATCGATGACGAGCCTGTCCACATCTTTGTTTTTAAAATCGGTGAAGGCCGTTTCAAGGAAAGCAGCGAACCGTTTTTGATAACGGATATTGAAGGATGGAACGTCCAAATAGCCGACATTTCCTTCCAGCACGCGATGGGCGTAGATGTCTTCGGCTGCGGCGCCTTCGCTGGCAGCATCCAACGCGACGATCCGAACAGCGCCGTCTTTGTTCTTAACGCGCACCACATATTGATCATACGCCCCATAAGCGATCCAGAAATATTCCGCGAAGTAGCGCTCCATGACGAGCCGGCCGAGCTTTTCGGTTTCACCGCGCATACGCGGGCTGACCGCGCTAATGATGTCTCGCGACGCGATCCCATTGATCGATAGCACTTCATCGCCTGGCGCAACGCCCGGCCACGATGCACTCGCTTCACCGATGCGCATGCGCTCATCGCTGTCGATCACAATTGGCGCCGGAAAAAGTTTGCCGCCGCTCTTCTCAAAGGTTTCAAGCGCAGCGACCGGTCGACGAAGTCCTACATGTGCATCGGCAAACTTGGGATTCATTACCGCAAAAGCCATCCAAATCTCCCGCGCGGTCATTCCCTCCCGCAATGACGCGCGAACGCGGTCCGCGGCTACATCGAGTTCGTCGAGATCAGCGGAGTAATCAAGCTTCGGATGGGTTTCCCTGACGAAATCCAAAAAAGCATCAAAATCCTCTTGCGCTTGGCGCTCGGTGAACAGCGGCTCGTCCATTTGCGCAGGGGCGTAGTTTAGTGGCGTCGCACAGGCGCTGAGCAATGTCGCGCCAACGGCAACGCCGATGTGGTTCAAGAATTCAGCCATAAGATAGCCTCCGGCCTGCTTGGTGTTTTTGCACGTGTTTTGTTTTCTTTGGTTTGCGTTTGGCGCCTGCGACGCGTTCGCTCAACGGCGCCTTGTTCAGAGCATCCATTGCGCGGATGACGATGTCGGACAAATCAACGCTGATTTCCTTATAGACACCTTCGAACGCGCCTTGCACGTCAGCCAGCACTTTTTTCAATACAGCCGCCTCGCGTTTTCCCTTTGCCGTTAGGGTTAGTGTTTTTCGTCTTGCGTCTCCGGGATCGTCTTTGCGCTTCATAAGCCCCAGATTTATGAGCGCCTCAATGCGCTGGCTCGCCAGCTGATGGGGTTGTTGCAATTCGCGCGCGACATCGGCGGCGGAGATGTCGCCGCGTTCGCTGACAAGTAGAATTGTCGATGACGCCCGCGACGGAAAGCTAAGACCCGCATCTTGAATGAGCGCGTCCCCCTGTTCGGCGATGAGATCCACCAACCGGCCAAGCTTGTTGCCGAGGAATGCATCGTGCATTTCGTGGGCGTCGATGAATGATTGAGTTTGCATGGCCTCGCCATTTATACAACTTATTGTACAATTAATTGCATATTTAAGCCATCGCACGCAAGCCCTGGACGCCGCGAATGCCCTAATTCAAGAAGGAACGGATACGGTTCTGCGTCACTCGGACCGGTCCGGCGCCAATCCATGCGCCGAATAAAGCGCTGCGGCAAAGACAAGCAAAGCGCCCGCCTGATGCAGAAGACCGAGAGAAATCGGCGTCGCCGCCAAAACGGTCCAGACGCCTAAAACCATCTGCAACCCAACCGCCGCCAGCACCAATCGCGCGCGCGGTTCAGCATCTGTCTTGCGCGCGGCGAGCCAGAACCAGACGGCGCCCGCCGCCAGAAGATAAGCGCCAATCCGGTGATTGAATTGAACGGCGGCGATAGTCTCGAAGAGATCGTTAAAACCGGGCGCCCCGTAAAAATATCCGTCAGGAAAGAATTTACCGTCCATCAACGGCCAAGTGTTGAACGTGCGCCCTGCGCGCAGCCCGGCAACGAACGCTCCCAGCATCATCTGTGCAAAGACGCCGGCGGAAAGCGCCATTGCGCCGATAAAAAGCCCGCGCTTTGGCGCTCGCGTTTTCGCCGCGGGCCAAAGATCGAGCGCCAGCCAAAACATCAGCCCAAAGAGGATAACCGCAAGACTTAAATGCGCCGCCAGCCGGTATTGGCTGACATCTACCCTGTCAGCAAGACCTGACGTCACCATCCACCAGCCAAGCGCCCCTTGCAGCCCGCCAAGCACAAACAAGCCGAACAGTTTCAGCGCCAGCGGCTTTGTCGTTCGCCCCGTCGCCATGAAGAAAACCATGGGAACAAAAAAGGCGATCCCGATCAGCCGGCCCAAAAACCGGTGCCCCCACTCCCACCAGTAAATGACTTTGAACTCCTCAAGGCTCATGCCGAAATTGATATGTTGGTATTCGGGGATCTGTTTGTATTTTTCGAACTCAGCCAGCCAGGCGGCTTCGCTCAAAGGCGGGATCGCGCCAGTCACCGGGCGCCACTCGGTAATCGAAAGCCCTGAATCCGTCAGCCGCGTTGCGCCGCCGACGATCACCATGGCGGCGACAAGCCCGCACATAACAATGAGCCAAACCGCAATCGCGCGGGTCGAGGTCGCTTGCGGCGTTGCGGGGGCGTTTTGCATCGTGGTTGCGGAACTGCTAGAGGCCATGGCGCTTTCTTTACGAGAAAACGCGAACTCGCGCGCGCGACCCCGCGTCGCGGGACACCTAAGGAACCGAGCCGAACGCCCCATGAAACCGCGCATCAAAAAACTGATCGGCTTTATGGCGCTCCTGCCGGCGCTCGTTGTCTATGTGGGCGGCGCGGCTGCGCTCGGCGACAGGGTGCCGGACAATCAATTACTGAAGGTCGCATTCTATCTCGTGGCCGGCGTCGCCTGGGCGTTTCCTGTGAAATACCTCATGCTTTGGATGAATGCTGAGCCCCGCGCCGCAACGACTGCGCCAGATCGGGACAGGGACTAACGGCCCCAACTTAATCCTTGCATCCGAAACGGGTTTTTAAGCGTCCTTTAGTAATCTCCAATGGGTCCATCGCCCCCGAGAGAAGCCGGCGGCGATACTGAAGGTTTTGGCGCAAGGTTTCTGCATGATCGGCAAAGGCAATGGCGCGAGCCGTCACAAGAACAAACAGAAGGTCGTGATGACGCTTCTGGGCCAGGCGCCCATGGAAGCGATTGTCTTCCTGACGATCAATGAACGACTGATCGACCTCTTGAATGACGACCGCGCCTTCATCCCCGCCGTTAAATCCGATGGTGAAACAATCATTGTCGCCAAAACGCAAATCGCCTCGATCATCGAAAAAACAGAAGACGAGGAACCGCTCATAGGCGACACCGAGGACTTGTCTGAGGCAGCAAGCACGCAATCAGGAAAATCCACAGACGACGCGGACAAAGAACCGGAAGCGAAAGACAAAGACGCGCAGGACGCTGACGCCGAGGCTGCGGACGCAGAAGCGACGGACGCCAAGGACGAAGTCGCGAAAGACGAAGACGAAAAAGACGCCGGCAAAAAGGACGCTGACGACGAGAAGACCAGCGCCAAGGAAGAGCGCCCGAAAACGAAGAGAACCCGGCGAACCAGGCGCAAGAAAACCAAGGATGCGGACGATCAGGAAAGCGCCGACAAAGAGCCCCAATTCAAACCGCGAAAGTCATTTGATCCATATGCAGCCTTGCACATCAAGCCGGAGGCCACAACGGAAGAAGTTCGCACAGCCTATAAAGCGCGCATGAAGGCCGTGCATCCGGACACAGTGGCCGGCCTTGGCCTCGACGAGGAGCTAAAGCGCGCCGCCCTGCAGGCGACCCAGCGCGTCAATTATGCGTACAAGAAAATCCTCGCCGAGCGCGATGAGACGCGCTCGAGCTCGTCGTCAGAGACAGAAGAAAAAGAAGACGCGGCTTAGAGCGGAAAAACGCTCTGCTTGAACTGTAAGAACGACTGCTCAAGCGCTCAAGACAAAGTACATAGCGAAGTTATCATCCCCGCTCTTTCCGGCGAAAGCCGGAATCCAGAACATCACACGCATTGCCCGTCGCTCTGGATCCCGGCTTTCGCCGGGAAAACGGATTAGGAACCGATTTTTCCTAATACAAACTTATAGAAATTCGCCGTGAGTGAAGCAGGTTAAATTTGCGATCGGCGCCCCTAACCCGCGCGGCAATTATACTGGTTCCACTCCGGCTGCTCGGAACAGAGCGGCACGCTGTCGTCAGCCAGCGCAACCATCAGTGAAATGATCGAAATGAAAATCGCCGCAACGGCGATGGGCCAGACATAACTTGGCGGCGGCGACTTTTTGCGCGGCGGCCGCGGCGCATCATCGTCATCATCGACGAGTTCTTCATATTCCTCGCGCACCACCCGACGCGCCTTTGAATCAAACCGCTTGCGCACAGAAGCAAAGCTTGGCGTCGCCATATCCGGCACCGACCACGCGCTATTGCCGCCCGTCGGCGCTCCCGCGCTCAAGCTAGCAGTTGCCGGCTTTTCGTTTGTCGGCGCAACCGCGTCCGGCAGGTCGCTGAACTTAGGCCCCTCGCGCCGTTTTCTGTCTTTCGTCCCCACGCACAACTCCACGTCAACACCGCGACCCAAACGCTAGCACCATTTGCCGGCCTTGTCGCGGGCGCGGCCTAAGCAGGAAATCACCGCAGGACAGCCGGGCGGGGATGGATTCTCAACTGCGCGACGCCCAATTGATTGGCGGTCAGCACGATGTGAGTGAGCGCTCACTCTATCTCTATGACCGGCCGGGCAAAAGGCAACGGCAAGGAACACCAAGGCGTCACCGGCCTGATCGAACTCATTGAAGGTTGGGGGCTGCAAATACGGCTCACACAGACCAATAGTGCTAAATTTGAAGCCGCTTATTGGATTTAGTAACCTCTGAGCATCGGGAGATCGCGAGGGCTCAAATGACAATATTACTCCGTATTCTTACTTTTCTGGCAATCGTCGCAATTGCACTTTGTTGTTACTTCACACACCAGCTCATTGATGATTATCTTCAATCCGTTGGCTCGCAAAACAAACCTCAAGTCATCGGTGGCGCGGGGGGCGTTTTTACAGCTACGCCGGGCATTTTCTATTCGCCCTCAAATCATTTCTTTACTCCAAATGAAACTGCCGCGCAGCAGCGAATGCCTAAAGGAGCATTGAGCACATTGCGTGTACACGTAGACACGGATTCGATACCGACAAGCGGTGCCTTTACAATAATGGTTCGTGTCAATGGACAACCTACATTGTTGACCTGCACCCTGACAGGACCGGGTGACTGCGATTCAGGTGCAAGCGTTAGCTTTGCGGATGATAGTCGGGTTGCCATTATGGTTTCTCATGATCTCACCGACGCAGGTAATATCAATTTTACCTACACCATGCTGTTCAATTGAGGGCCGTGGCAGACAATTGCGGTGTTGGAGATCAAACGGCTCCATTGAACCAGGGACCACTTAACTTGAAACCGCTAAGTCATTGATTTTAATGGTCGGAGCGACTGGACTCGAACCAGCGACCCCTTCACCCCCAGTGAAGTGCGCTACCAGACTGCGCCACGCTCCGACCCGGGACGGCGTCTAAGCCGCTCCCTGCCCGCTCAGCGTCTTAGCCGCGGGCGGCGCGGACTATAGATCATTCCTTCCGCGCCGCAATGGCAAGATGAGGCGCCGTCTTCGGCTCAGGAAAGCCCGACAATCTCCCCGTCGGCGTCGAGGCCGATCTCAAGCGCCGCCGGCTTTCGCGGCAGGCCGGGCATGGTCATGATGTCGCCGCAGATCGCAACGACAAACCCAGCCCCGGCGGAAAGCCGCGCCTCGCGCACGCCGAGCGTATGCCCCTCGGGCGCGCCCAGCGACGCCGGGTCGGTCGAAAAGCTGTATTGCGTCTTGGCGATGCAGACCGGCAGGTCGCCATAGCCAAGCTGTTCGAACTCGCGGAGCGCGCGCGCCGCCGCCGTCGAAAGGGAGATATTCGCCGCCCCATAAATCTTCGTTGCGACCGCATTGATTTTTTCTGCGAGAGACATCTTGTCGGGATAAAGCAAGGCCGGCTCTGACGCGCCTTCGCCGAGTTGCGCCTTCACCGCTTCCGCGAGAGCGACAGCGCCCGCGCCGCCTTTCTCCCAATGTTTAGCGACCGCGGCGCGCACGCCCTCTTTGGCGCAAACGCTCTCAACCACTTGCACTTCTTCGTCCGTGTCCTTCACAAAATGGTTGATAGCGACAACCGGCGTAAATCCATATTGCCTAAGATTGTTGATGTGACGCACGAGATTAACGGCGCCTTTCTCGACTGCCGAAGGGTTCGGGGCTTCAAGGTCGGCCTTCGCGACGCCGCCCTGCATTTTTAAAGCGCGAATGGTGGTGACCAGCACCACGGCGTCAGGCCACAGCCCTGATTGCCGGCATTTAATGTCGAGAAATTTCTGCGCGCCAAGATCAGCGCCGAAACCTGCTTCAGTGACCACAACATCGCTAAGACCAAGCGCTGTTTTGGTCGCGACAACGCTGTTGCATCCATGGGCGATATTGGCGAAAGGCCCGCCATGGATGAAGGCAAGATTGTGCTCAATCGTTTGCACGAGATTTGGCGCAAGCGCATCTTTTAAGAGCACAGCCATGGCGCCGTCGGCGCCGATGTCTTTCGCGGTCACCGGCGTTTTGTCATAGCGCCGGGCAACGATGATTTCGCCAAGCCGGCGCTGAAGGTCCGCAAAATCCTGCGCCAGGCAAAAGATCGCCATCACTTCCGACGCAACAGTAATATCGAAACCATCTTCGCGCGGCACGCCGTGCGCCGGCCCGCCGAGCCCAACAGTGATGTTACGCAGGGCGCGGTCATTCATGTCGACAACGCGCCGCCACACGACCCGGCGCGGATCAATATTCTGCTTATTGCCCCAATGGATGTGATTATCGATCATTGCCGACAAAAGGCTGTGTGCTGAGGTTATAGCGTGAAAGTCGCCATTAAAATGCAGGTTAATGTCTTCCATAGGCAGGACTTGAGCGCGCCCCCCGCCAGCGGCGCCGCCCTTCATGCCAAAGCAAGGCCCAAGCGACGGTTCGCGCAAACACACCATCGTATCAACGCCGATCTTGTTTAGGCCGTCGCAAAGGCCAACGCTGGTTGTCGTTTTGCCTTCGCCGGCGGGCGTCGGCGTTGTTGCTGTTACCAGGACGAGCTTGCCTTTTGGTTTCGTTTTCGCGGCTGACAGATGATCGAGCGCCAACTTCGCCTTGTGATGACCAAAGGGAAGCAGCGCTTCCGTCGGCAAGTCCAATCGATCGCGCGCGAGCTCAATGATCGGCCGCATTCTAGCTGCCCGTGCGATTTCAATGTCCGGGGCGCCCGGTTTCGGCAGATTGTCTGTCATTATTATTGTCGACGGCTTTGCGCCGATCTCCCTGTTTTTTTGACTTCCCAAACGCAACCGCACAGCCCGGCGCTATTCACCGGTTGATGCGGCAAAGCTATCATTTTCTTGTTGTTACGCTGAAACGATCCGCCCCCTGATTGCTCAGTTTTTTATTGTTATCCCAACACCTCTACGGCGCCGCTTTCGTTGCGGCAATAAAGCGCGATATTGGCCTCCGCCGCCTTTCGGATAGCGAACGCCGTCGGCCCTGAAACGCAAGCCACGGCTCTGACGCCGCACCGCGCTGCCTTTTCAATGATTTCATAGGAACAACGGCTCGACATCAATACAAAACCGTCATCCATGGGCGCGCCCGACCCCGCCAGCGCGCCGAGCAATTTGTCGAGCGCATTGTGCCGCCCGATATCTTCGCGCACGAGACCTATTTCACCACCCAATCCGACCCAAGCTGCGCCATGAACGGTTTTTGTTCCGGCGTTTAGTGGTTGAAAATTGCGAAAAGCCTCAAATGCGCGGGAAAGCGCCGCTTGATCGATTTTTGTTTTTTCTTTGCCGACTTTCGGCAAGGTTTCGAAGAAAACCTCCGCATTTTCGAGCCCGCAAACGCCGCAGCCGGCGCGCCCGATGAGATTGCGGCGCTGCTGGCGAATATCAAGGCGCTCCAAACGCGCCGCATCAATCTTCATATGCAGCTCGATGCCGCGCTCGCTTTGGTGAATATCGATCTCCGCAATTTCCTCCGGCGCATCGACGACCCGCTCGGTCAGCGAAAAGCCGATAGCGAAATCTTCCATGTCGGATGGGGACGCAAGCATCACCGCATAGTTGCGGCGGTTATAGACGAACGCAACCGGCGTTTCTTCCGGAACACGCCATTTCGTTTTTTGATCTTCCGCAGCGACATCAATGTCGCGAGACGGCGGCGGCGGCGACCCATGAGAACGCGACGCGGTCACGTTATTCGGCTGGCTCTTTAACGCCGTCCGTCAAGATACGACGCATTTGCGGCGTCGTTGCGGCGTATTCTTCCTGCCAGGTCGACTTATGGTTCGCCGGCGTGATCTCAACAGCAGTGACTTTATATTCAGGGCAATTGGTCGCCCAATCAGAAATTTCCGTGGTCACGATATTGGCGCCGGTCTCAGGATGATGAAACGTTGTATAGACAACGCCCGGCGTCATGCGTTCGGAAATCTGCGCGCGCAAAGTTGTTTCACCCTTGCGGCTGCGGATCGACACCCAATGGCCGTCGCGCACGCCCCGCGCTTCCGCATCGCTCGGGTGAATTTCAAGCACGTCTTCATCGTGCCAGTTTTCATTGGCGGTGCGGCGGGTCTGCGCGCCCACATTATATTGCGACAAGATCCGGCCCGTGGTGAGGATCAACGGGAACTTGCGGTTCGTCTTTTCTTCTGTTGGCACATAGTCGGTGACAATGAATTTACCCTCGCCGCGCACAAAGCCGTCAACATGCATAATCGGCGTGCCGTCAGGCGCTGCGTCATTGCACGGCCATTGAACGCTGCCGCGTTCGTCAAGCATCGTGTGGGAGACATTCGCGAAGGTCGGCGTTAGCGAGGCAATTTCGTCCATGATTTCCGACGCGCTTTCATACGCCATCTCTTCATAGCCAAGCGCGTTGACTAGCATTTGCGTTGCTTCCCATTCTTCCTTGCCGGTTTTGGATCGCATGGCGGGGCGCACCCGATTGATCCGGCGCTCGGCGTTGATGAAGCAACCGTCTTTTTCAAGGAAGGACGTGCCGGGCAAAAAGACATGAGCAAACCGCGCCGTCTCGTTGAGGAAAAGGTCTTGCACGATCAAGACATCAAGGGCTTTTAGCGCCTCTTCAACGTGATGGGTGTTGGGGTCCGACTGGGCGATGTCTTCGCCTTGCACGTAAAGACCTCTAAAGCCGCCGGCGATAGACTCGTCGAACATGTTCGGAATGCGATAACCGGGCTCTGCGTCCTGTTCCCGCCCCCACGCTTTTTCAAAGGACGCCCGCGTTGCGTCGTCAGACACATGGCGATAGCCGGGATATTCATGGGGGAACGAGCCCATGTCGCAGGAGCCTTGCACATTGTTCTGCCCACGGAGCGGATTAACGCCAACGCCGCGGCGGCCGATATTGCCCGTCGCCATGGCGAGATTGGCCATGCCCATGACCATGGTCGAACCCTGGCTGTGTTCTGTAACCCCAAGGCCGTAATAAATCGCAGCCTTGCCGCCGCCCGCGTAAAGCCTTGCTGCCGCGCGAATGTCTTCCGCCGGCACGCCAGTGATCGCCGCGACTGTCTCCGGCGAGTTCTCTTCCTTACGGATGAAGTCCAACCAGTCTTTGAAGGACGTCTCTTCGCAACGCTCTTTGACGAATGCCTCGTCGATCAATCCTTCAACCGCCGCCACATGGGCGAAGGCGTTGATCAACGCAACATTGGTGCCCGGCAGCAAGGGCAGATGATGCGCTGCTTCAATATGCGGCGTGCGCACCAGATCGATGGCGCGCGGATCGGCGATGATCAGCTTGGCGCCCTCGCGCAAGCGGCGCTTCATTTGCGACGCAAACACCGGATGCGCATCCGTCGGATTGGCGCCAATGATGAGGACGACGTCAGTCTCTTCGACGCTGTCGAAATCCTGGGTGCCCGCGGATGTGCCGTAAGTCTGCTTGAGGCCATAGCCGGTCGGCGAATGGCAGACCCGCGCGCAAGTATCGATATTGTTGTTGCCGAAAGCAGTGCGCACCATTTTCTGCACCACCCAGACCTCTTCGATGGTGCAGCGGGAAGACG
The DNA here is from genome assembly GCA_028285645.1 of Hyphococcus sp. Lineage (GTDB taxonomy): Bacteria > Pseudomonadota > Alphaproteobacteria > Caulobacterales > Parvularculaceae > Hyphococcus. The sequence goes on along the minus strand of JANQOV010000103.1, from coordinate 22,508 downwards.
AGATCGCGCCAATTGATTTGCGCCCATGTTTTTCTTGCGTTGCTTTAAGGCGCGATGCTGCAAAGCCGATGGCCTCGTCCCATGTGGCTTCGCGCCATGGATCGGTGATCTTTTCACGGATCATCGGCTTGGCGATGCGGTCTTTGTGGGTTGCATAGCCAAAGGCAAACCGACCTTTGACGCAGGAGTGACCGTGATTGGCTTTGCCGTCTTTAAGCGGCGTCATGCGCACAACCTGGTCGCCCTTAAGCTCCGCCTTAAACGAACAGCCAACGCCGCAATAAGCGCATGTGGTCAAGACCGTGCGGTCCGGCACGCCATGCTCGACGACGGATTTTTCCTGCAAGGTCGCTGTCGGGCAAACATCAACGCAGGCGCCGCAGGAAACGCATTCGGAATCAAAAAAGTCTGCGCCGCCGACGGCGATCTTCGAGTTAAAGCCCCGCCCTTCGACGGTCAGCGCCAGCGTTCCCTGCACTTCGTCGCAAGCGCGCACGCAGCGGGAACAGACAATGCATTTTTCAGGATCAAATTCGAAATAAGGATTGGACTCGTCTTTTTCCTGGTCGAAATGGTTTTCGCCTTCATAGCCATAGCGCACATCGCGCAAGCCAACGGCGCCCGCCATATCCTGCAATTCGCAATCGCCGTTGTCGGAGCATGTCAGGCAATCAAGCGGGTGATCAGAAATATAAAGCTCCATGACGCCGCGGCGCAGCTTGGCGAGCCGATCCGTCTGGGTGCGGATTTTCATGCCTTCGGCGACCGGCGTCGTGCAGGAGGCGGGCGTTCCTTTCTGCCCCTCGACTTCAACAAGGCACAATCGGCAGGACCCGAATGAATTCAGCCGGTCCGTGGCGCAGAGTTTTGGAATTGAAACACCGATCTCGGCAGCGGCGCGCATGATGCTGGCGCCTTCCTCGACCTCGACGTCAAACCCGTCAATCTCGACCGTTACTTTCTTGTCGGTCTTCGGCTTTGGGGTTCCAAAGTCTTTTTCCTTCAAGAGAGCCATTGCTTCTTCTCCATTTGCCGCCTTCGCGACTTTTACTCTGTTGCCGCCTTCGCGGCGGGTCCTACTCCGCCGCTTGCTTCGCGGGGCGCAATCCGAAATCTTCCGGGAAATATTTTAGCGCACTTTGCACCGGAATGGGCGTCATCCCGCCCATGGCGCAGAGCGATCCGTCGACCATGAGTTCGCACAAATCATCTAGCACAACGAGATTGTCGTCGTGATCGATGCGGCCGCGAATGCGGTCGATCACTTCAACCCCACGCACGGACCCGATACGGCAAGGCGTGCATTTGCCGCAGCTTTCTTCGACGCAAAATTCGAAGGCGTAGCGGGCCTGTTCCAGGAGATCGACGCTTTCGTCGAAGATGACGATCCCGCCATGACCAACGCCCGCGCCCTTCGCCAGCATAGCCTCGTAATCCATGGGCAGATGAAACAATGACGGCGGCAAATAAGCGCCGAGCGGCCCGCCGATCTGCACGGCGCGGACGGGCTTGCCGGTGCGGGCGCCGCCGCCGATGGTTTCAACCAGCTCGCCCAGTGTTACGCCAAACGCTGTTTCGTAAAGACCGCCATGCTTCACATTACCGGCGATCTGAAACGGCATGGTTCCTGTCGACTTACCCATGCCAAAATCGCGGTAAAATTCGGCCTCTTTCTCCAATATGACGGGGACGGAACAAAGGGTAATGACGTTGTGAACCAGCGTCGGCTTGCCGAAGAGACCTTCCAGCGCCGGCAAGGGCGGCTTCGCCCGCACTTCCCCGCGCTTGCCTTCAAGACTTTCTAAGAGCGACGTTTCTTCGCCGCAGATATAAGCGCCGGCGCCAATGAAGACTTGAAGGTGAAACGCCTTGCCTGACCCACGCACATTGTCGCCAAGCAGCCCAGCCGTCTCCGCTTTGGCAATGGCGTCGTTGAGAATGTTCGCGGCGATAGGATATTCCGACCGCAGATAAATGTAGCCCTTGGTCGCGCCAACGGCGAGGCCTGCGATCGCCATGCCTTCAATCAAGAGATAAGGATCGCCTTCCATGATCATGCGGTCGGCGAAAGTGCCGCTGTCGCCTTCATCAGCGTTGCAGACGATATATTTCTGGTCGCTTTCCGCTTGCGCCACCGTCTTCCATTTGATGCCGGCGGGAAAGCCCGCGCCGCCGCGCCCGCGCAGGCCTGACGCCAAAATCTCTTCACAAATGTCGGCGCCTTGTTTTTTGATAGCGGCGTCGAGACCAGCAAGCCCGCCATGGGCGGCGTAGTCGTCAAGGCAGAGCGGATCTGTAACGCCGCAGCGGGCGAAGATCAGCCGCGTCTGGTTTTTGAAAAACGGAACCTCTTCAGCAAGGCCAATCGACTTTGCATGTTTGGCTTTCGAGTCGAGCAGCGAGTCTAGGAGACCGCCAACGTCGCTTTCCTCAAGCGGACCGAACCCCAGCCGTTCGCCATCGCGCTCAACTTCCAGCAATGGCTCAAGCCAATGCATACCGCGGGAGCCAGTGCGCGTGAGCTGAATGTCAACGTTGCGTTGCGCTGCTTCAGCCAAGAGCGCGCCCGCAACTTCATTGGCGCCAAGACTGACTGCAACGGAATCAAGCGGCAAGAAAAGTTTCAACGCTTCCGCCATCACGCCCGCTCCTTCGCGTGACGAGCAACAGCGTCTTCAATGCGCTGCGCATCGGCGCGGCCAACGAGTTTGTCGCCCACCAGCGCCGCCGGCGCAGCCGAGCAAAGCCCCAGGCAGTAGACCGGCTCAAGGGTCAAGTCCCCTGAAGCGCTGGTCTCTCCAGATTTGAGGGCGAACTTTTTCTCAACGGCCGCTGCAAGGTCGCGCCCGCCCGCCGCCTGACAGGCCTCCGCCGCACAAAGCCGCACCACGATCTCGCCTTGGGGCTCGCGATGGAAATCGGCGTAAAAGCTGATCACCCCTTTGACCTCGGCCTTGGTCAAATTAAAGGCCTCGGCGGCGACAGCTTCCGTCTCGGGCGGCAAAAAGCCCTGAGCCGCCTGCACCGCCTGCAGGGCAGTGATCAGCCCGCCCGTCTCGCCCACATAAGGGTTAATGATTTCAGCGATCTTCACGGTTTTATTGATGTGGCGACTCCTGAAGCGAATGATAGCACATTCGCGTTGATTTTTGGCGAAAACCGACGCCGAAAATTCCAAAAAATCCGTCAGCGACCGGTTGTTTACCTTTGACGCGCGCGCGCTACCCCAAAAAGAGTAAGTCCGCCCTTGACGATCTACCCCAATCGGCGTCTTGCAACTTTAAAACCACGCCAGTAGAGGACGCGCCCATGACCGAGGCAAAGATCATCGACGGCAAAGCGATCGCTGATGCGACTATCGAAAAAGTCGCAAAGGCCGCTGCTGCATTCAAAGAACAATCGGGCGCGGTCCCGGGGCTCGCAACCGTGCTGGTGGGCGAGAACCCGGCGAGCGCCGTTTACGTCCGCAATAAGGGCCGCGTCGCAGAAAGGGTCGGGTTCCATTCAATCCAGAAGACACTGCCTGCGGATGTGAGCGAGGCGAAACTCGTCGCTCTGATCGAACAGCTCAATGACGACAGCCTAGTCAACGGCATTCTGGTGCAGTTGCCCCTGCCTGATCACGTTAACGAGTCGAAGATCATCGAACTGATCAAGCCGGAAAAGGACGTAGACGGATTTCATCCCATCAATGTGGGCCGGCTAGGCGCCGGGCAGCTTGACCAGGCGCTCATCCCTTGCACGCCCGCCGGGTCTGTTATCCTTGCCAAGTCAGCGCTGGGCGAAAACCTTTCCGGTCTTAACGTACTGATCATCGGCCGCTCCAACATTGTCGGCAAACCGGCAGCGCAACTCTTCCTTGCGGAACACTGCACAGTCACCATCGCCCATAGCCGAACCAAAGATATGGAAACGCTTGCGAAAAGCGCCGACATTCTCGTCGCTGCAGTCGGGCGTCCGCTCATGGTGCAAGGGAACTGGATCAAACCTGGCGCAACAGTGATCGATGTCGGCATCAACCGCGTGCCGGCGCCGGAAAAAGGCGAAGGCAAAACCAAGCTTGTCGGCGATGTTGATTTTGAGGCGGCGAAAACCGTCGCCGGCGCCATTACGCCCGTCCCCGGCGGCGTCGGCCCCATGACCATCGCTTTGTTGATGCACAATACGCTGGTCGCAGCATGTCGTCAGAATGGCGTTGCGGTTCCGGCTAGTGCAACTTAAGCGATCGCAGACCGACTTGACTTCGTTCTGATTTCAAGGCTCTTTTTGTTCCAGACGGTGCCCTTAACCGGGCTTAATAGGGAATCCGGTGCAAATCCGGAGCTGTTCCCGCAACTGTAAGCGGCGAGCCAACGACCATTATCCACTGGAACACACCGTTCTGGGAAGGAGGTCCGCGGCGGCGACCCGCAAGTCAGGAGACCTGCCGCCGCGTCGCTCGTTCGAGGCCGGGAAAGCCATCCGGACAGGAACACTTCTCCTTTGAAGCGACACTTGTGAGAGCGTCAAGGTACAGCGCCTTGGCTCATGGTCAGTGTTTGCAGCCCGGAGAACACCGGGCAAGGAGCAAGAAATGGTTGATAAAAGAGTTTGGCGATTGCCTTGCATCGCCCTGTTGAGTTTGCCCGGCATCGCCACAGCGCAGGATGCGGATGAAACAAAAAAAGACGAAATCATCGTCGAAGGTTTGCGGCTGGCGACGCCGCTCACGGAAACCGGCTCAAGCGTTTCCGTCATTACAGCAGAAGATATAGAGCTGCGCGGCTATTCTTTCGCGCTTGATGCGCTTGCGGCAGCGCCGGGAGTTACCATCAATCAAAACGGCGCCTTTGGCGGTGTTGCAACCGTACGCATTCGCGGTGCATCGTCGGACCAGACGTTGACGTTGCTCAACGGCGTGCCGATTGGCGATCCGACCGCGGTTGGCGGCGGCTATGATTTTTCGATCCTCGACGTTGACGACATTGAGCGCATCGAAGTGCTCAAGGGCCCGCAGTCAACACTCTGGGGATCGGACGCCATTGGCGGCGTCGTCAACATTGTCTCCAAGCGCCCGGAAGACGGCCTAGGCGGCAAGCTTTTCGCCGAGGGCGGTTCCTTTGGCACATTCCGCGGCGGCGCGTCGCTTACCGGCGGCAATGAGACCGGTGATTTTCGCCTGTCCGTTTCCGGTGTTACCAGCGACGGCATTTCAAAAGCCGATGAAGATGACGGCAATACGGAAACTGACAGCTATAACGGTCTTACGTTTGCAGGCCGCGCGGGGCTCAATCTTCCTTATGGGGCAAGGCTCGACCTCACGGCCCGCCACATGAATGGCGAAACCGAGATCGACGGCTTTCCTCCGCCGAACTTTTCGCTGGCCGATACTGAAGACTTTTCCGAAACCGAACAGTTCACCGGCGCTGCGACGCTGTTCGTTCCGCTGTTCGATGACCGCTTTACCAACAACTTCATGGTCGGCTACACCGATATCGAACGGACAGGAAATTTCGGCGGCTTTGAAACCACTGATACGGGCGACCGGCTGATCCTTCGCTATCAGGGAACGGTCGAGCTAACGGAGATGTTGCGCGCAGCCTTTGGCGCCGAGCGCGAAGAGGCGGAAGCCAATGGCGATGACACCTCTATCAATGGCTTCTTCGGTCTCGTTGAGTTCAAACCAATCGACCGGCTGACGCTGTCCGCCGGTGTTCGAAATGACGATCACAGCCGCTTTGGATCAGAAACCACAGCCCGCGCCGCCGCTTCATTTGCAGTTACGGATTATCTAACCGTGCGCGGCAGTTGGGGCGAAGGCTTTAAAGCGCCGACGATCTTCCAGCTGACGCAGACCTTTGGCGCCCTGCCACCCAATGGCGACTTACAGCCGGAAACAAGCGAAGCGTTTGATGTGGGGCTTGACGTTTCCTTGCCGAACGACCGGGCGCGTTTGAGCGTTACCTATTTCAATCGCGACACGGAAAATCTCATCATCTTTGCGCCCAACTTCCGTTACGAGAATCTCGACGCAACGGAAGCGCAAGGGGTCGAAACCGCGCTTGACGTCGCGTTGATCGGCGGACTTAGCCTTTCCGCCAACCACGCCTATATCGACGCCAAAGACGCAACCACAGGCGAACGCCAGATCAGGGTGCCGCGTCATTCCGGCGATGTCGCCTTGCTGTATAGCAACGACGGGCCGTTCGCCGGATCCATTGTCCTGCGCTATAATGGCGATGAAACCGAAGGATTTTTCGCGTCGGACGTTGACGAATGGATCCGCGTTGACGTTGCGGCGAGCTACCAGCTCAACGATACGATCCAGCTCTATGGGCGCATTGAAAATCTCTTCGATGAAGACTACCAACAACTTTCCGGATACGGAACGCCGGGTCTTTCGGCCTATGGCGGCGTGAGGCTGACCTTCTGATATGATTGGCAAGCTGACAATACTTGCGGGCATAGTACTCTTGATGGCGGGCTGCAGCGGCTCGCCATCAGCCAAAACGCCAGCGCAAAACGGTCCACAAAGAATTGTCAGTCTCGATTATTGCGCCGATCAATATGTTTTGAAGCTTGCTGACCCTAAAAACATTGCGGGTCTCTCGCCCGATGCAGAGGCAACCTTTTCGTATATGAAAGAAGAAGCGCGCGGCTTTCCCAAGGTGCGATCGCGCGCAGAAGACATTTTGCTCCTAAAGCCAGACATGGTGGTGCGGACCTATGGCGGCGGGCCGAACGCTGTCGCGTTTTTTGAGCGCGCCGGCATTGAAGTCGTGCAGATCGGCTACGCGAACGATCTGGACGCCGTCAAACAGATCACCCTCGACACAGCCGAACACCTTGGCGAACCCGAAAAAGGCGCCGAGGTCGTTGCAGAAATGAAAGCGCGCCTTGCCGCCATCCCCGCGCGGACGTCTTCATCCTCCATGCTATACCTCACCTCCAAAGGCGCCGTTGCCGGAACCGGGACCATGGTCGGCGACCTGCTGGAAAAGGCAGGCCACCGGAACTTTCAGGAACGGCCCGGCTGGGCGTCTATTCCTCTAGAGTCCCTCGCCTATAACCAGCCTGACATGATCGCTGCCGGCTTTTTTGACACCAACGACTTGACCACTGACCGCTGGACGCCGTCTCGTCATCCCTTAGTCAGACGCGCAATACAGGAAACGCCGACGGTCTCCCTTCCCGGCGCCTGGACCTCCTGCGGCGCGTGGTTCCTGCTTGACGCGGTTGAGGCGCTGGCGGCGGGCGGCGACGCGCCGGTCGTGCAATGACAGACCGTACACTGATTATATCGCTTTGCGGAGCGGCGCTTGTCGCGATCCTCGCCGCCTGCACATTTGGCTCCGTTAACTTGTCGCCGGCAAGACTGGCGGCGGCGCTCTTCGGCGGCGGCGAGATCGGCGATCAGCTTGTGCTTTGGGAAATCAGACTGCCGCGGGCGCTGGCCGCCTTTACTGTAGGCGCAGCATTGGGGCTAAGCGGCGCCGCTTTGCAAGGACTGTTGCGGAACCCCCTCGCCGAACCGGGCATTCTTGGGGTTTCCTCTTGCGCTGCGTTAGCCGCAACGCTTGCACTTTTCTATGGACTTGCCGGCGCGTCGGCTTTTGTGTTGCCGATCGCTGCTGTGGTCGGCGCCCTTGCGGCAACACTCGTCCTCGCCATCGCCGCCATGCATACGTCATCGATGGTAACGCTGATTTTGATCGGCGTTGGCCTTACAAGTTTTTCCGGCGCGCTGATGGCGCTTTTGCTCAACCTCGCGCCAAACCCATTCACGCTTTCTGATCTCATCAACTGGACTTTGGGATCAGTTGCGAACCGCAGCGTCAATGATATGGCATTGGCGTCGCCGTTTCTTGTGGCCGGTTTGGCCTGTCTTGTATTCGCGCGCCGGGAGCTGTCCGCCCTTACCCTCGGAGAGGAGGCCGCCTTTGGCATTGGCGTCAACCTTCGCCGCACGCGCATGCTGGTCATCATCGGCGCCGGTCTTTTAACGGGCGCCGCTGTCTCCATCGCCGGCGCCATCGCCTTTGTAGGCATCGTCGCGCCGCATCTCGTCAGGCCATTGGTTGCTTATGATCCGGCGCGGACTTTTGCGCCAGCAGCGCTTTTGGCGGGCGTAATATTGGTGTTCGCTGATATTGGCGTACGGATCATTCCGACGCCTTCGGAGCTAAAGCTCGGCGTCGTTGCTGCGCTGATCGGCGCGCCGGCCTTTGTCTGGATCGCCATGAAGAGGCGCCCCGCCAATGGCTGAACTTGCGCTTGACCATATTGGGCTGACCGTTGGCGATGCGATCATTCTCGATGACATCTCTGTCAAACTTACCACCAATGAGTTTGTCGCCATTGTCGGTCCCAATGGCGCCGGCAAAACGTCCCTGCTGCAATGCGCGCTTGGGCTAACGCCGCCTACAACCGGCGCGGCGCTGATCAATGGCGCGCCGGTGAGTAGCCTCGTCCCGACAGAACGAGCGCGCCTCATCTCATACCTGCCGCAAATCCGCCCGCTGGTCTGGCCGATCACCGTTCGCGATGTGGTCGCCCTTGGCCGCTACGCCTTCGGCGCATCCATCAGCAAACCGAAAGGCGCCGACGCCGAGGCTGTCGACAAGGCTCTGCGCGATTGCAATCTCAAACATCTCACGGATCGGCATACGGACACACTTTCGGGTGGCGAGCTGGCGCGAGTTCATTGCGCGCGGAGCTTCGCCGCTGAGGCGCCGCTCCTAATCGCCGACGAGCCGGTGGCGGCGCTCGATCCCAAACATCAGTTTCAGATCATGCGGCTCATCCGTCAGTTTGTTGACAATGGCGGCGGCGCGCTCGCAGTCCTGCACAATATCGATCTGGCGGCGCGGTTTGCGGACCGATTTGTCTGGCTGAAAGACGGCAAACTCGTCGCTGACGGCGCAGTTCGCGAGACGCTAACGCCCGAGCGCATGAAATCTGTCTTCGACGTCGATGCGCGCATCTCGTTTGACGGCGCGGCGCCGGCCGTCACGCTGCATGATGCGGTTGGCGGCGATTGAAGGGGAGGAATTAGTTCGGGTGAACGCACTTCTCTAAATCCGTTCTTCCCGGCGCCCGCGCGCGAAGGCGCGCTATTTATTAATTGACCGCATTCGCGGTCGGGCCGGGATCCAGCCGATAAGCCGGATGACTTTGCTCTGGACCCCGGCTTTCGCCGGGGAGAGCGGAAATACAATTCCATTCCAGCAAAGACGCTACGCGATCACCCCAAAACCAACCGCATCTTGTTAGCGTCAATTTATGATATAGGGTCTATTCTTAGAGCCCCATAGCGTAACGAGACCGTTCTACCCCATGTCCCAGTTCGATCGTCCGATCCCCGACAGCGCTCCGCTTTCCCGCCGGGAGCGCAAAAAACGCGAAACCCGCATGCGCATCCTTGAGGCTGCTTTCGAACTCATGGCCGAACGCGGCTATGATGACGTCACCATCGAAGAGATCTCCAATCGCGCTGACATTGCCAACGCAACGTTCTTTTTGCATTTCCCGACAAAAGCGGCGTTGATCGACGCTTTCAATGAACATGTTGCCGACGTCGTCAAAGAGCGGCTTTCCGGCTTTTCGGCAGGCGCCCTTGAGGAGCTGGAACTCTTGCGCGCCATCATTCTTGACGAGTGGAGCCAACGCAGCGTTCTCCTCCGCCAGATCATGGCCGACGCCGCCTCGCAAAATAGCGGCGCTCTCATCGGAACGAATGCGAGCCTCATGCAACTGGCGGAAGACATCATCCGCTCAGGCCAGGCGAGCGGCGAACTTTCAAGCGATTATGACCCTGAAATCATCGCCCAATGCCTGATGGCGGGCTGGAGCGCGGCGGCCACCCAATGGGCCAAATCCGGCGATGACGACGAGGCCCGCAGGGCTAATCGGCAGACGCTGGACCTCATCCTTTATGGTGCCGCCAATCGGTCCCGATTTCTAGTTGATTGATTTTATTTGGATTTATGCGATTCCGCCCAGCGCGGACTGTGAAATATTGCGCCGCAATAAATTACTAGACTTGACTCTATTAATTGATTATCTATGTTCCTGAAGCAAGCTATCGCGAAATAGCAGCAACCATAAAAATCGGGAGAGAAACGGCATGGCGGGAAAGATCGGCAATCTCATCAAGGAGTGGTCGCCCGAGCAGCTCACGGGTCTCGACGCTGCGTTTTTGTATTTGGAAAATGCGCGCTCGCCGATGCATATCGGCTCCATTGCCATTTATGATCCGTCTACTGCGGCCGGCGGCAAGGTTCGCTTCAAAGATATTCTCCAATATGTCGAAGACAGGGTTCACCGCGCGACAACGTTTCAGCGCAAACTAAAGCAAGCGCCCTTCGGCGTTGATCACCCTTACTGGGTTGACGATACCGAGTTCGACATTGAATTCCACATCCGCCACATCGCCCTGCCTCAGCCTGGCGACTGGCGGCAGCTTTGTATTCAGGCGTCGCGGCTGCATGCGCGGCCGCTTGATCTGTCAAAGCCGCTTTGGGAATTCACCGTCATCGAAGGGCTCGACAACATCAAGGGAGTGCCGAAAGGCGCTTACGCTATTTTTTCAAAGATACACCATTGCGCCATTGACGGCGCATCGGGCGTTGAGATTGCGCAAGCCGTTCATAGTCTGCAGCCGGAAGATACGGTTGAGCCGCCGACCGATAAGCCAAAATCGGCGCGCGAGCCCGGGAATGTCGAACTCCTGGCCCGCGCCAATTACAACGCATGGACCAAACCGTTTCACGCCATCAATGTCGGTCGGCGCATGGCGCCGGGCGCGCTCAAATATCTCGCAGGGCTTCGCCGCGGCGACATCAAACTGATGGGCGCAAAAGTGCCGCGCACCCGCTTTAACGGCACCGTTTCTGCGCATCGCGTCATCGACGGCGTCGCCCTTGATCTCAACAAGGTAAAAGAGATCAAGCAACGCATTCCGGGCGCAACCGTCAATGACGCCATCCTTGCTATCGTCGGTGGCGGCCTGCGCCGTTACCTTCTCGACAAGGAAGACCTGCCGCAGGATTCCCTGATTGCCATGGCGCCGATCTCGGTTCGTTCGCAATCGGAAAAGAAATCCCTCGGTAATGAAGTCTCGGCCCTGAGCATTCAGCTTGGCACTCATATTGCCGATCCGTTAGCGCGGCTTCACTTCACGCATGAAGCTGCGGTCAATTCCAAGGAAACGGCGAATGCTGTCGGCGCGCGCGAACTTTCGGAAGCGTCGAAACTTTCTCCCGCCATGGTCACCGGCGTCGCCGCGCGGGTCTATACGCGCCTTGGCCTCGCCAACCGCATCCGGCCGATGTTCAACACCGTGGTCACCAACGTTCCTGGCCCGCCGATCCCGCTTTACATGGCCGGCGCGCGCATGGTTGGGTCTTACGGCGTTGGCCCGGTCATGGACTCCATGGGTCTCTTCCATGCGGTGACTAGCTATTGCGGCGAGATCTGCATCACCGTGACGGCCTGCCGCAAGATGATGCCTGACCCCGCATTCTATGCAGAATGCCTGCAGGCGTCGTTCGATGAACTCTACGCCGCAGCCGTTAAGCCGCCGGCGAAGAAGAAACGCAAAACCAAGAAGCCAAAAAAGAAAGCGGCGACGCACGCGCCTGAAAATGGCAACGGCGCGGCGAAACCCGCCCTGCACTGACGAATAGGAACCCACCGCAATGACGCGCGTTTTGGCCAATAATATTGCAATAGAAGTCGAGGAATATGGCGATCCCTCGAACCCGCCTGTTCTGTTGATCATGGGACTGGCTGGTCAGCTTATCTATTGGCCGCCGGCTTTCATCGATGGTCTCGTCAAGGCGGGCTTTTACGTCATTGCCTTCGACAACCGCGATATCGGCCTTTCTGAAAAGCTGCACGCAAAAAGCGCGCTCAACCCACTGGCGTATCTGGCGCTGTCGCGTTTTGTCAACGTTAGCAAACTTGCCCCTTACACGCTCGTCGATATGGCCGCGGACACCGCCGGCGTGCTTGACGCGCTGTCAATCGAAAAAGCGCATGTGATTGGCGTTTCCATGGGCGGGATGATCGGGCAAGTGCTTGCGGCGAACGACAAGGATCGCGTTAAGAGCTTCACGGCGATTATGTCGACCACGAATAATCCGAGCCTGCCGAAAGCGGATCAAAATCTTGTCAAAGAACTTTTCGTTACGCGCACGCAGCCGCGAACGCGCAAGGGACTCGTTGACCGGTCCATGCATTTGTGGAGCCTCATCGGCACCAAGGACGGCGGCAACGATCCTGTTGAGTTCCGCAAGCGGCTTGAAGCGGCTGTTGACCGGTGCACCTATCCCCAAGGTGTGCGCCGGCAGATCGCCGCCATCATCGCGACCGGTGATTTGCGCCGTTGGACGAAGAAAATTGAAGCGCCGACGCTCGTCGTACACGGCGCTGAAGATCCGTTAACGCCGTTCAAAGGCGGACTGGATATCGCCGCTAATGTCAGTGGCGCGCGCGCTGAAATCATCGACGGCATGGGCCATGACCTGCCGCCGAAATACCTGCCGAAAATACTCGAATTCGTAACCGACCATTTGAAGTCGGTCGAAAAAGAAACCGCCTCGGTCAAGGCGGCTTGACCAGTCTACACCACGCGAACTGAAAGGAGCTTGAAATGACTGAAGCAAAAACCACGAAAAAGAAAACGACCAAAAAAACCGCCGCGAAAAAGAAAACGGCGAAAAAAGCGGCACCGAAGAAAACTGCTGCAAAAACTGTGAAGAAGCAGGCTGAAGCTGCGGATGCGCATGTCGAATCGATCTTGCAGCGCATTCAGGCTGGCTTCAAAGAAGCCGGCGAAGCGCTTCAAGAGTCCGGTCACATCATGGATGAAAAACGACGCGAAGTGATCATGACCATCATCGAAAATGCGCAGGAAAACACTGACGCAACATTTGAAGCCCTGCGGGACGCTATGGATGCAGACTCACTTGCTGAATCCTTGCGTATCCAACGCGACGCCCTTCGCGAAGGCATTGAGCGCAATGTAAGCCAAGTCCGCGACGTTGCTTCGATGACCGCAGAAAGCAGCCGCGAAAGCATGGAACCGGTTGCCGACTTCCTGTCTACGCTTCGCAAGAAAGCAAGCAATTCTGCTAACGCTTAGTTTGTCACAGTTGTTGCGTAGCAAAATGATCAGCGTGGCCCCCAAAAGGGTCGCGCTGATTTTTTATTCGTTATAGCCGTGCCCGCTCGAAGGATAAGCCAACTGCCGCCAGGCCGACGCGTTCCGGTCAAACGGCGTCCAGTCATTTTCCGGCAGCGCCAACCGGTCGGCGATGGCGAAATAGACAAAGGGGTTCACGCCCAAACCGCAATGGCTGGCGTAGACTTCAATATTGTCGGTGATCGGCGTTTCCGGCTCAATGCAGCCGCGCCAGGGCACGACGCCGTCAGTCTTCGAAAAGATCGAAGTTGAGGGCACCTTCTCCGGCGGCTCATGCAACTGTTCCAGGATCTTCTCGATCTCTTCTTCCAGATGCGCGTCCTTCGCAACGCGGGTGTAAATCCAGTTCACATTGGAGCTTTCCGGCTGGCCGTGCAGAGGGCTGCCTAGCGTAATCACCTGACGCACGAGCTCCGGCCGTTGCTTGGCGATTTCGCGGGCCATGACGCCGCCAAGGCTCCATCCAACAATAGAAATTTTCCGGTGCGACTGCTTTTTCAAACTCTCAACGAGGTCTTCCAGCAATTCAAGACGCGACCCCGTTGTCGCAGGCCCAAGATTGCGCCCAAGATTCCATCCGTAGACGTTGTATCCCTTGCTGCGAATGAAACGGCGCAATGGTCCCGTGGAGCCGTCGCTCGTTAAAAAGCCCGGACAGACAAGAACCGTATGGCCGTCCCCTTCCGGCGCCAAACGCAGCGGCAATTCAGCCGCCGGCAATAACGAAAATTCCCCGAGCGCGCGCCCCACTTCGAGAAACGCCAGCGAAATATGGGGGCGGGTAAGTGCTACTCGCGAGGCTGCCATAAAGGACCTAAAAGAACTTCTACTGACTTGAATCTTACAGTGTTCCGCCAGTGAAGAAAGCGATTAATTCCGAAAAAAGCAGTTAACAAACGCCGCAATTGTGCGGCGCAACAACAGCGTTGTTCATCACATTTGTTGTTGTTTTTTCCTACGCTTTATAGACGTCGCGATAAGCTTTGCGCAGCGTCGTCTTTTGAACCTTGCCCATAGCGTTGCGCGGCAATTCGTCCACCCAAAAAAACTTGCGGGGATGTTTGAAACGCGCAAGCCGCTCGTTGAGCGCTGCTTCAATTTCGTGATCGCTTACCTTTTCCTTGTCGGCGACCAGCACGGCGACAACACCCTCGCCAAGATCCTTGTGCGGCGCGCCGACAACAGCGCTTTCTTTGACGCTGTAGATGTCATCAAGCACGGCTTCGATTTCTTTGGGATAAATGTTGTAGCCGCCGGAGATAATGAGATCCTTGGCGCGCCCGACAATGGTAACCCGTCCATCCGGCGCCATGACGCCATTGTCGCCGGTAATAAAGAAACCATCGGACCTGAATTCCTCTCGGGTCTTTTCCGACATCCGCCAATAGCCTTTGAAAATATTCGGTCCACGGACTTCAATGACGCCAATCTCGCCGCGCGGTTGTTCATCGCCCTTCTCATCCGCTACCCGCACTTCTACACCCGGCAGCGCATAGCCCACCGTCCCGGCAATGCGTTCGCCCTCCAGCGGGTTCGAGGTGATCATCCCCGCTTCTGTCATGCCATAACGCTCCAGGATGCGATGGCCGGTGCGGGCCGCCCATTCGTCGGAGGCTTGCGCGGTGAGCGGCGCTGACCCCGAGATAAACAAGCGCATGTGATTGCATTCCGCCTTGGAAAGACCAGCCGCGAGGAGCCGCGTATAAAAAGTGGGAACGCCCATCATGACGCTTGCCTTGGAAAGCTCGGCGCGGACTTGTTCCACATCGAATTTTTCAAGGAACAGAATCGTCGAGGCGTTGATCAGCGCCGTGTGAAGCGCAACGAACAGCCCGTGAATGTGAAAGATCGGCAGCGCATGCAAAAGTACGTCGTTTGGAACAAAACCCCAAAGCTTGTGGAGCGCCAAAGCGTTGGAGCGCAAATTCTCATGGGTCAGCATGGCGCCTTTTGAACGCCCCGTCGTTCCTGACGTGTAAAGAATGGATGCAAGGTCATCGGCGGCGCGGGCGACAATGTCATGCGCCGGCGAGCACGCCGCAGCCGTTGACCAAAAATCGGAAGCATCGTCCAGCCTTGCCGCCCATCCCATGGATTGGACATTCGCGACGCCGCAGGTTTTCGTAATGGGTCCAAGCGCATCAATGTCTTGCGGGCGGCATACCAACAGTTTTGGCTCGGCGTCTTCCAGAAAATACGCAACTTCATTTGCGGTATACGCCGTGTTGAGTGGCACGAAGACAGCGCCTGCGCGCAAAGCGCCGAGATAAAGCGCAACCGCGCCAACAGATTTATCTATCTGCGCAACGATCCGGTCGCCCGGCGCAACGCCAAGACCCAAAAGCTGCGCTGCGAATTTCGCCGAAAGTTCGTCCAGTTCGCCATAGGTGGTGACGGTGCCCTTGGGTGTTACCAAATAGGGCTTGTCGAACGCATGCTCAAACGATTTTTGAAACAATGCATAAAGATTATCATTCACGGGAGTCGGACTCCGTCACCTGCGTTTTAGCGAGCGCCTCAGCACGTTTAAGGTCTGATGGCGCATTGACGTTAAAAAAGGCGTCTTCGCTCTCAATGGAAACCCGCCTTGCATTGCATCGTTTCGCCAACTCGTGGAGCGCCAACCCTTCTCCTTTTTCTACAGCGCCCAAAACGCGCAACAGGTCATCGATTTGCCAATAGGCGAAGGTGGGGTGAATGCCTTGCTTCGTGCAGGCGACAGCACTGGCGCCCTCGCCCGCCAGTTGCTCAAACAGGTCCGTCGGTAAAAAGGGTCCGTCAACGGGCGCCGTTACAAAGCCGGTTGCAGATGATGCTACTTCCTCGATCCAATGCGCCGCCGCCCAAAGGCCTGCGGCCGGACCGGAAGGTCCGTCGTCCCTATCGGCAATGAATGTAAGTCCCGTCACATAATCACGGGCGCCCGAGATCAACAAGCGATCCGCCTGCGGCGCCAATCGATCGATCACATGATCGACAAGTCTCTTGCCGGCAAGGTCTACGGTCGCTTTGTCGCGCCCCTCCATCCGGCGCGAGCCCCCGCCTGCGAGAATGACGCCAATTCGTTCGCTTGCGCCTTCTTTACTCATGCTCGTTCGTCCAATTCCTGCTACTGTGTTTGACCGCACAACCAACACTGGGATTATGACTGCGCTTCTTGCCGCCCTGTTTTTTATCACCGCACTCTTATACGCCGCTGTCGGCTTTGGCGGCGGTTCAACCTACAACGCGCTCCTTGTCCTTCATGGCGCTGATTACCGCATCCTGCCATCGATCGCGCTGATCTGTAACATCATTGTGGTGAGCGGCGGCGTCTGGCGGTTTTGGCGCGCAGGTCATTTGCCCGTCAACCGCCTTTTGCCGTGGATGGCGGCGTCGGCGCCCGCCGCCTGGGTCGGCGGACGATTGCCAATATCGGAAACGGTGTTTGTCGGCGTGCTCGGCTTTTCATTGCTGGTTGCGGGGCTGCGTCTTGCATTTGAGACTCGCGCCAAGATCGAAGAAAGCCGGGCGCGCAAAGCGCCAATGGTTGTCAACTTTGCCGTCGGCGGCGGCATTGGTTTTGTGTCGGGACTGGCTGGCATTGGCGGCGGCATTTTTCTCGCGCCGGTGCTTTATTTTCTCCGTTGGGGAAACCCGCGAGAAATCGCCGGCGCGTGCTCCTTATTCATTCTTATAAATTCGCTTTTCGGGCTCGGCGGACAAGTCATGAAGCTCAGCGATCTCAGTCTTGTATCCGGCTTGAGCGCTTATTGGGCGTTGCTCCCGGCGGTGCTCATTGGCGGACAAATCGGATCGCGCCTCGGCAGCGTTGGCTTGCGGCCCAACATCATCAAAGGTCTGACGGCAGTGCTCATCCTTTATGTGGCGGCGCGCTTGTTGCTGCGCTGGACGGCATTAGTCTTTTAACGCAAGCGGACGATTTCAACGTCATCGCCGGCAGCGATAGCGGGCGCATTTGGTTTCCGGCGGATCAGCGCATTTGCGGATGTGAAGGGAGATAAAAGCGAACTGT
Organism: Hyphococcus sp.; assembly: GCA_028285645.1. Taxonomy (GTDB): domain Bacteria; phylum Pseudomonadota; class Alphaproteobacteria; order Caulobacterales; family Parvularculaceae; genus Hyphococcus. Next base: position 5,307 of record JANQOV010000103.1, on the reverse strand, counting down.
CCTGATTGTCGGCAGCGCGCACGCGCAAGGGACCCTCGCCCGCTATAATCGCTTCTGCACGCAAATAGGCTTCGCGTCCGCCATTGGCTGACAAGGGCGTTTCCGACTTGGCCTTCATAAAACTCGCTGCCTCATCTCCCACCTCTCCCGCCAGGCGCCGCACTAGCGGTTGCACAAAGAGTGCTGCGCAAACGATCGCCGACGCTGGATTGCCAGCCAGCCCGACCACGCACGCGCGCGCAAGGCGACCGAACCATGTGGGTTTGCCGGGCTTGACGGCAATCTTTTCAAAGACGGTTTCGCCGCCCGCAGCGCGAAAGGCCGGCTTGACGTAATCATAGTCGCCAACCGATGCGCCGCCGATAGGGAGAATAATGTCCGCGCCTTGTGCTTTTTCAAAAAACGATTTGACGACGTTTTCCTCATCCGCGGCGCATCCGAGATAGATCGCTTCGCCGCCCCAATGGTCCGCAAGCGCTGTTAATGCATAGTGATTGGAGTTGATAATCTCGCCGGGTTTCAAATCAGCGCCCGGTTCTCTCAACTCGTCGCCGTTCGAAAAGAGAACAACTTTCGGGCGCCGCCGTACACTGACTTCCGGCGCATTCGCAGCGGCTAAAATGGAGCCGTGCAATTCGTGCAGCCGTTCTCCCGTTTTCACCAGAATATCGCCTTCAGAAAAGTCGACGCCGGCCGGCCGAATGTTTCTCGGGCGCTCCTGCGGGCTTTCGATGGTAATCTCATCACCATCGCGCGCAACATCTTCCTGAATGACAACATGATCAGCGCCTTCAGGCACGGCGCCGCCGGTAAAGATGCGCACGGCCTCGCCTTCGCTGATGCTGCCCGCAAAAGGCGTCCCCGCAGGCGCCTCGCCGATGACGCGCAATCTTGCACCGGGATTCACATCCTCAAACCGAACTGCATAGCCGTCCATGGCAGAGGCGGAAAATGGCGGCTGAGTCATTCGCGCAGCAATGTCGACAGCCGCAATGCGCCCGTTCACATCCGAAAGCGAAACCGTTTCCGCGCTGAGCGGTTCCGCGCCGGCTAGAATTTTCACAATGGCTTCATCGACGCTCAACATGGCGAACCGGGTCACCCTTCGCGCTTAAAATCGCCGGATTTGCCTCCGGTTTTTTCAAGCAGCTTTACATCTTCAATGATGATCGACTTATCAACCGCCTTCGCCATGTCATAGATCGTCAGGCACGCGGTCATCACCGCTGTCAGCGCTTCCATCTCAACGCCGGTTTGCGCCGTCGTTTTGACTTCCGCCGTTACAACAAATCCGCTTGCCGCGTCATCAGGCTCAACGGAAATGGATACGCCAGAGATCGGCAAGGGATGACACAAGGGAATAAGGTCCGACGTGCGTTTGGCGCCCATGACACCGGCAAGCTCCGCGACTTTTCGAATGTCGCCTTTTTTGACGCCCTTTTGCCGGATGATTTCATACGCATCAGGCGCAAATTTAACCCGTCCCTGCGCGACGGCTCGCCGCGCGCTTTCTTTTTTGTCGGACACGTCGACCATGCGCGGCCGGCCGTCTTCGTCGAAATGCGTTAAGTCATCGGCCATGCAAGACCCTACTGTTCCATCAGGCGTGGCATGATCTCAACAAGATTGCAGGGCTTGTGCCGGCTATCGAGTTGGTAGGAAATCACTTTGTCCCAGCCGTCTTTGACGGCGCCGTTAGAACCCGGCAGCGCGAAGATAAATGTGTCCCTGGCGACGCCCGCCACTGCGCGCGATTGCAAGGTGGATAGCCCGACACTTTCAAAGCTTACCTTGTGAAAGATCACCGAAAAGCCCTCGATCTCCTTGTCGAAAAGCGGCTTGATAGCTTCCGGCGTGATGTCGCGGCCCGTCAGTCCGGTGCCGCCGGTTGAAATCACAACATCAACCGTCTCGTCATCAATCCAGGCTGACACCCGTTTCGCGACCACGTCGATGTCATCGGTCACAAGATCGCGCGCCGCTAATTTGTGTCCCGCGGTTTTGATACGTTCTGCCAGGATATCGCCAGACGTATCCGTCGCCGGCGTGCGGCTGTCGGACACGGTCAACACAGCAATTCGCACCGGCTTGAATTCGAGCTCTTCATTGATGCCATGCATTGGTTAGGCGCCTTCCTTTTTGTCTTCCCAAAGCGCTGCGTGTTTGTAATCGTCGTCGCGCGGCTCGATCCATGTTTCGCCGCTGGCGCGAATTTCTTTTTTCCAGAACAGCGCTCTGGTTTTGAGATAGTCCATAAGGAAGTCTGCCGCTTCAAACGCTGCGCGTCGGTGGGCGCTGGCGACAGCGACCATGACAATCGGCTCGCCCGGTGAAAGCCGCCCGACGCGATGGATGATATCAACTGCGCTGATCGGCCATCGTGCCTGCGCGTCAGCGGCAATCTCGGCGATCGACTGTTCCGTCACGCCAGGATAATGCTCCAGCACTAACGCCTCAACAGGATCGCCGTCCGCCTCCTCCCGCACCTTGCCGATAAAATTCACAATGGCGCCGGCGCCGCGCGCACGTTGTTCAAACTTTGAAAGCGCGTTTGCCGGATCAAAGGGCTGGTCTGTGACGCTGATCATGTCTCGCGCCCTAACCGCCGCTCACGGGCGGTAAAAATGCGACTTCGTCATCATCACTAATAGGAACGTCGCCGCTGACTATCTGTTCATTGACCACAAAACGCACGGTTTCTTCCCGCAAGGCCGCTGCAAGCGTTTCATCTTTCAAACCGATTGCATTAATGAGGTCAGAAATCTTGTGGGCGCCGTCGGAAAGCTTCTCTTCCCGCGCCTTCGCGCCGGCAAGGTCGGCAAGCTTTCCAAAAAACAAAAGCCGGGCCACGCTCACCCTCCCGTCATCGACATGTGCCGCGGCACAGCCGGCGTTGCATTGCGCGTTGAGATGTCGAAATTATGCCGCTCGGGTTTTTTAAGCATCGCGCGATCAAGAGCGTCATTCAGCGCCTTCATCGGCTGAGGTCCGCGCAGCGCAGCGCGCAAGTCAACACTGTCCGTATGCCCAAGGCACATATAGATCCGCCCGGTGCAAGTGACACGCATGCGGTTGCAGCCATCGCAAAAATTATTGGTGAGCGGCGTAATAAGACCAAGCGTCCCGTCGGTCTCCTCGACGCGGACATAACGCGCCGGCCCGCCTGTGCGCATATCAAGCGGCGTCAGCGTCCATTGCGCTTCAAGGGCGTCGCGCACTTCCGTTAGCGGGAGATATTGGTCGACCCGGTCTTCTTCGATTTCGCCAAGGGGCATGACTTCAATCAGCGTCATGTCCATGCCGCGCCCATGGGCCCATTCGATCATCGACGGTAGTTCATCCTGATTGACGCCCTTCAGCGCAACAGCATTGATCTTGACTTTGAGCCCCGCTGCTTGCGCTGCATCAATCCCGGCGAGCACCCGGGACAGCGCGCGACGCCGCGTTAAGCGTTCGAACTTTTCGTCATCCAGCGTATCAAGCGAGACATTAATGCGCCGAACGCCGAAGGATTTGAGATCACCCGCAAAGCGCACAAGTTGGGTTGCATTGGTGGTCAATGTCAGTTCGTCAAGACCGCCATCGCCCAGGCGCCCGCCAAGGCGCTCCATCAGACTCATGATGTCGCGGCGGACCAGCGGCTCGCCGCCGGTGATCCGAATTTTCCGAACGCCGCGGTCAATAAACGCGCCGGACAGTGTTTCCAGTTCCTCAAGGGAGAGCACATCCCGCTTCGGCAGGAACGTCATATGCTCGCTCATGCAGTAAGCGCAGCGCAAATCGCAACGGTCCGTCACGGACAGTCTGAGATAGGTGATTTGCCGGCCAAATGTGTCTGTTAACGCTGTCATATCACTCAAAATACCGCGGGCTACTTTATTATAAGGGCTCGCCGATCGCGGCGCCATTGAAATCGGTCAGCCATAGGCGCGGTAATGATGCGACAACCCGACGCCAATTTCGCGGATGATCTGGTGGATTTGTCGTAAAGGCTCAATGACATTGCGGTGGATTTCAGGATAGCCGCGTTTTGCCGCCTCCCATTCATCACTCTCTTCTTCGATGCCGGAGAGCGCAGCCGCGCTTGCGTCAACTGCAGGAAAAATCTGCTCCGAGAGATCAGCGAGTTCGTCGAAACGAAGCTGAAACGCCAGTTCAAATAAAGTCCTGCGCGAAACATCGTGCCGTTGCGAAAAGGACGGCAAGGTTGCAACCAACATCAGCGCCTTCATGATCAGGGCTTGCCTTATGGCGTGCAGCGCATGCATCCCACGCCGATCTTCATGGCGTTCGGTCCGTTGCGCGGCGCCGTCAAGATCAAGGAAAATCCGATCAAGCTTGACGAGATCAGCGGCGAAGTGGTTGGCAAGCCGGCGGATCGCTGTTGGCGTTTCCTGGTCGCTTAAATGCGCGGCTATCTCTTCGCACGCTGCTGCGGCGCCGGGGTTTTGCTCCCGCGACGCTTTACTGATCCAAAAGCTTGCGTCAAACAGGATTGCATAAGCGCGCATTGCCGGTAGGCTGGTGAGACGCCGCGCGTTGCGAACAATCGCTATCACTTCTTGCATGCGCGAAGAGCCGCGCACGTGATCTGCAAGCCGATCGCCCTCAGGCCCCGCCGCCATGCCAACGCCCCCAAACACATTCGCCGGCGCCGCTAACTGTTGCAGGATCGCATTGTGGGGAATGGCGCGCAAAGACCGGGGGCCGGTAATCGCTGCGCCGCTTTGCCGGCGGACCTTGCGGGAGCCGGTGGAAAATAAAAGATTGGGCGCAAAAGCGCCGATTGTTTTGTGGTAGTCAGGATTTTCAAACAGCGCTTCCTGCCAGTTCTTGATGCTGCGGTAGAAGTCCCAGGAATAATCAAGATCCGAATAGTATCGATCCCGACGATCAGCTTCGTGCTTTTCGAAACTCCACCGCAGTAGGGCCGCAACAGTCGACGCAGCAAGGTCGTCGGTTTCGAAATGTAAAAAGCCGTCGCCGCCTTGAAAGCTGCATTCCGGTTTGGTGTTGATCTGCTCGCGGGCGTATCGTGCGCGCGTCCAGGGCGACATTAAATAGTCAAAGCGTTCTTTCAGCGAACCGGGAAAACCGCCACGTCCCATGGACTCCCCATGGGTGTTAAAGATGACAACATCAACGTCGCGAATGTCCCTTTCGGCAAGCGCCCGAGCGATGAGAATTTGCAAGCGTTCAATGGCAAGGTTGGCGGCGGCTTGCCCCATGAAGCGCCCTGAATCCGAAAATCCGATTTGCACGGCGACGCGGCCTCGCTTGCGGATATAGTTGTCGAATTCCTCTTCC
>JANQOV010000077.1 GCA_028285645.1 Hyphococcus sp. | reverse complement strand
GATCGCTGAAGCGGGCGCCGACATTGTTCGTGTCTCCTGCCCTGATACAGACTCAACCGCAGCGCTTTCCACCATTGTCAAAAATGTCGATGTGCCGCTCGTCGCTGATATTCACTTCCATTACAAGCGCGGCATTGAGGCTGCGAAAGCGGGCGCTGCCTGTTTGCGCATCAATCCCGGCAATATCGGATCAGAAGAGCGGGTGCGTGAAGTCATCAAGGCGGCGAAAGATCATGGCTGTTCCATGCGCATCGGCGTCAATGGCGGCTCGCTCGAAAAAGACTTGCTTGAAAAGTACGGCGAGCCCTGCCCCGAGGCGATGGTTGAGAGCGCCCTTGATCACGCAAAAATTCTTCAGGACAATGATTTTCATGAATTCAAGATATCGGTCAAAGCCTCTGATGTCTTTCTAACTGTGGCGGCTTATCATGCGCTTGCTGACGCGATCGATTGTCCCTTGCATCTCGGCGTGACGGAAGCAGGCGGTTTGCGCATCGGCTCCATCAAGTCAGCGATCGGGCTTGGCAACCTGTTGTGGGCGGGCATTGGCGATACGATCCGCGTTTCGTTATCAGCGGACCCGGTCGAAGAAATCGCCGCCGGTTTTGATATCTTGAAGTCGTTGGGGCTGCGCCATCGCGGCGTTAATGTGATTTCCTGCCCCTCCTGCGCGCGGCAGGGATTCAATGTCATTGAAACGGTGGAGACCCTTGAAAAGCGCCTCGCGCATATTACGACGCCGATGTCACTGTCGGTAATCGGTTGCGTGGTGAACGGGCCTGGCGAAGCGCGTGAGACCGATATCGGCTTTACCGGCGGCGGCACCGGCAAAGAACACGGCATGGTTTATCTCAGCGGCGAGATCGATCACCGTCTGGACAATGACAAGCTCGTCGATCATCTGGTCAGTCTTGTGGAAAAACGCGCTGCGGAAATCGAAGCGGAAGAAGCAAAGCAGTCTGTCGCTGCTGAATAGCGCAATGCAGTATGGAGCGCGCGGGGTGTTCTCGCGCGCTTTTTGTATGCGCATTGCCGGAGCGGAAACTTGATTACCCAGGAAAAGATCGACGCATTGATCGACAAATTCGAGAAGATCGAAGCCGAAATGTCTTCGGTGACGGATTCCGATGCGATCATTCGCTTGTCGAAAGAACACGGCGAACTCAAGGAGATTGTCGAGAAGGCGCGGGAATTGTCTTCAGCGCGGCGGCAACTCGATGAGCTGCGCGAACTTGCTGAGGGCGATGACGCTGAAATGGCGGCCCTGGCGCAAGAAGAACTTGCGGAGCTGAAGGAAAAAACGCCCGGCCTTGAGCATGAATTGCAATTGATGCTGTTGCCCAAGGACAAGGCCGACGACAGTTCCGTCATTCTTGAAGTACGGGCCGGCACCGGCGGCGACGAGGCGGCGCTCTTTGCGGGCGACCTCTTTCGCATGTATCAGCGCTTTGCGTCCCTGCAAGGCTGGAAATTTGATGTCATGTCGGCGTCGGAATCCGAAGTCGGCGGCTACAAGGAAGTTCAAGCGAGCATCTCGGGCGACGGCGTTTACGCGCGCATGAAGTTCGAAAGCGGCGTGCACCGCGTGCAGCGGGTGCCGGATACGGAAACCCAAGGCCGCATTCACACCTCAGCCGCGACGGTCGCCGTTCTGCCTGAGCCTGAAGATGTGGACATCGAAATCAACGAAAGCGATTTGCGTATCGACGTGTTTCGCGCCTCCGGCCCTGGCGGGCAATCGGTCAATACAACGGACTCAGCCGTACGCATTACGCACCTGCCGACTGGCGTTGTGGTCAGCCAGCAGGATGAAAAGTCGCAACACAAAAACAAAGCAAAAGCCATGCAAGTGTTGCGCGCCCGGCTTTATGACGCCGAGCGTGCGCGCGTTGATGCGGAGCGCGCCGCCGAACGCAAAGGCATGGTGGGCTCCGGGGACCGCTCGGAGCGCATTCGCACCTATAATTATCCGCAAAGCCGCGTCACCGATCATCGCATTAATCTGACACTCTACAAGCTTGACGAAATCATCGCCGGCGATGCCTTGGGTGAAATTGTTGATGCGCTGACGACCCAGGACCGCGCCGACCGCCTAGCGGCGTTGCAGGCCGATGGCTGACGCGCAGGTAATCGCACAGACAATGGTGCAAGCATCATCAGCGCGCACAATTGAACAGGCGTTGCGGGAAGGCGTAAAGCGTTTGTCCGGAACGAAAACGCCGCTCCTAGACGCGCGTGTGTTGCTTAAGTTCGCAATCAAGTGCGACGACGGCGAATTAATCGCGCGTGCGCGAGAACCAATGCCGCAGTCGCAATTCGATCTGTTCCTGAGGTTGGTGGAGCGGCGAACCCAAGGAGAACCTGTTGCCTATATTGTCGGCGAAAAAGAATTCTGGAGCCTTCCTTTCAAAGTAACACCGCATGTGCTGATCCCTCGCGCCGACTCGGAGACTTTGATCGAGGCGGTGTTGCAGCGACGCGACCGTCAATCGCGACTGTCTATCCTTGACCTTGGAACGGGCTCGGGATGCCTTCTTTGTGCGTTGCTTTCCGAGTTTTCACACAGCGTTGGTATAGGCGTTGATGCTTCTTTTGACGCCGTCAATGTCGCGCGCGCAAATGCGAAAACCCTAGGGGTGGGTGCGCGCAGCGCTTTTTTTGTTGGCGATTGGGGCGCCGCTGCCGGTGATCAGTTTGACGTCATTATCTCAAATCCGCCCTATATTCGCTCGGGCGAAAAGGCCGGCTTGTCGTCCGACGTATCAGAATTTGAGCCGGCCGACGCCTTATTCGCTGGATCTGACGGGCTCGACGCCTATCGTCAGATATTTGCGCAAGCGCCCCGGATTTTAAAGCCCGACGGCCTTCTGGTGTTGGAAGCTGGCGATGATCAAAGCGATCAGATTGCAGCCCTGGCGCATGGCGCATTGCCGGCGGCGCAGATGGAAAAAGTTAACGACCTGAAAGGATTTGCAAGGGTAATCGTGGCTGATTGCGCATCCGATCCGGTGCAGAAAATAAAAGATTGAAATAAAACTCTGTTTCGGTATCATGCAATCAAACGGTTCGGTTAAACCCGAATTGCGAGCAAGGATCGCAAGGCCGTTGGATTTCAACAAGGTCCGACAATGACGCCCGCAGCTAGGCTGCGAAATCGGAACAAAGATATTGCAGATACATGCGCGCTCAAGCGTAGTCCAATAAGCAAATAAGCGCATTTGCGCAGGCTGGCGGCCAGTCAATGATGGTCGCAGCGTTTGAACGACGGCAATTTGGGGCAAGATACGGGAATTCAATATGAAGCGTGGCCGCAATCAACGACGCCGCCCGAGCGGCAATATCAATCGGGCGATGGATTCGAATGGACCGGACGTACGCATTCGGGGAACAGCCAACCAGATTTACGACAAGTATCAGACGCTTGCCCGGGATGCGCAATCCGCCGGCGATCGTATTAAGGCGGAAAACTACCTTCAGCATGCCGAGCACTATTTCCGGCTGATCCGGTCTATCCAGGCGTCGCAACCGCAGCAGCAAGCGCAACATCAGCAATCCCAGCAGCAACCGTCCGGCGAAGGCGATCAACCGTCAGTTGACGATAGCCAGGGCGGCGACAATGCGGATGCAGGCGAAAAACGGGAGGGTCGTCGTTCGCGCGGCCGTCGCCAAAGCAACGCCAATGGCCGCGATCAGGAAGTTACGGCGCCGGAAACGAGCGAATCTGCCGCCGAGGCCGAAGACAGCGCCGTTGAAGAACCCAAAAAACCGAAGCGCGGACGCCAGCGTCGCGCGCCAAAGAAAGACGCAGCGGAAGCATCGGAAAGCGCTGACGCAGATGTGAAAGAAGCGCAACCGGCGGAATGAAGGATGCGTCGCGCGACGATTGCGCATCTTAGCTTGCAAGCGATCCTGTGCGCCCGATGACAATCGATCCGTCGAAAGCGTGTGGCGTCAGCGCCATGACATACGCGATTTCTTAGCATCGCTTTTTACGAGCCAGCTATGACCGACGCCGACTTTCTCATGATCGACAATTGCATTCCCAAAGCAGACCAGGCTTACCTGGAAGCGATGCTTTTGAGTTCCCAGTTCAACTGGACCTACAACGCCAACACCAATTACGACACAAACACAACGCAATTAGACGATGTGCCGCAGTTCATCCATGGCTTAATCCGGGACGGCAAGCCGCATACTGCATTTGCGAAACTCCCAATGGCGGTTGCGGGACATTTTGGCGTTCCGATGCAGCAAATTCTGCGCGCAAAGGCAAACCTGATGTTCTGGCAAAAGCAACCAGTGATAGCGCCGGCGCATGTAGACGACGCAAACCCTCACTTTGTATTTATTTATTACGTCAACGATTCAGATGGCGACACGATTTTGTACAATGACCAAGGCGCAATTGCAGAGCGAATTGCCCCCAAGAAGGGACGCGGGTTATTGTTCAACGGTGCGACGCCGCATTCTGCAACCGCTCCCATCGCAAACCGTATTCGCATGGTCATCAATTTTAATTTCAGTCCGCCGGTTGATTTTGAAAAGTTCCGGGCGCGCGACAATAGCGGCGGCGCATCTAGTTAAATCGGGCGTGTTGCTTCTTCGAACCAGCTCTTGATTGCTTTTGGAAGCGCTTCTGCCAGCTTGTCGCGCACGCGCGCGTGGTAGTTATTCAGCCACTGACGTTCGTCCTCGGTCAAGATTTCAGTGTTGACTAGGTCAAGATTGATCGGGGCAAGGGTGATGGTCTCAAATTCCATCATCTCGCGATCGCCGCCGGTGACCGATTTAGGCTGTGTGACGACGATCAGATTTTCGATGCGAATGCCAAATTCGCCTTCCTTGTAAAATCCAGGCTCGTTCGAAAGGATCATGCCTGGTTTCAGGGCCTGATCGTTGGGCGCCTTTGCGATCCGCTGCGGACCCTCATGAACGCCGAGAAACGAGCCGACTCCGTGACCTGTGCCGTGATCATAATCGAGCCCGGCTTCCCACATTGGGCGGCGCGCAAGAATGTCTAGTTGATGGCCTGTGGTGCCTGCTGGGAACTTGATGGTCGCAAGGGCGATGTGACCTTTTAGCACGCGCGTGAAACGATCGCGCATTTCATCGGTCGCATCGCCAATGGGAACCGTGCGCGTGATGTCCGTTGTTCCGTCCGGGTACTGACCGCCGCTGTCGACGAGATAAAGTGTTCCTCGGTCAAGCTTGATGTTTGATTCTGTCGAAACGCGGTAATGCGGCAGGGCGCTATTGCCGCCGGCGCCGGAAATGGTGTCAAAGCTCAGATCGCGCAGCATATCAGAGCTGGTGCGGAATGCTTCGAGCTTTTTGGCGGCGGTGATTTCGTCAATATCGCCAGATTGCGCCTCTGTCGCGAGCCAATGCAAGAACTGCGTTACGGCGACGCCATCGCGAATGTGGGCGCTGCGGGCGCCTTCAACTTCTATATCGTTCTTGGCGGCGCGGGGCAGGGCGCAAGGGTCGGTGAGGTCGATGACTTCCGCACCGGCTCGCTTGAGACCCTCAACATATTTCACCGGGGCGAGCATCGGATCGATTGCAACGCGCAGGTTTTTTCCGCCGAGCGTCTCAAGCGCCGCCTCAACGTCGCTTTCCGGGCGGATGTCGACATCGTCGCCCAAATGGCCCGGCAATTGATTGTCTACTTTTTCCGGCGCCACGTAGAGCGTTGCCCTACCGTCTTTGTGGAGGACAGCGCGCCCAAGCGGCAAAGGCGAGCGGGAAACATCGCCGCCGCGAATGTTAAACAGCCAGGCGATTGACGGCGGCGCCGTGATCAAGGCAGCGTCGGCGCCGGCTTCTTCGATGGCGCTGGCGATTTCCTTGCGCTTTTCTTCAGATGAGCGACCTGCAAATTCAATGTCATGGGGTATGATCGGCGCTGAGGGCGGCGCAGGTTGATCCGCCCAGGCGGCATCGATGGGATTTTCAGAAACAGCAACTAATTCAAACCCGGCTTTTTCCGCAGCTTTTTCGAATCGTTTTTTGCTGGCTGGCGTCAGCAGCATCGGGTCGTAGCCGATACGCGCGCCTTTTTTGGCGTTAGCGCCGAGCCAGGCGGCGGGAGTTAAGTCTTCTACGCTAACATAATCAAAAAAATCACTGTCCGCCTGTTGGCGCACCTGCAAGGTGTAGCGCCCGTCCGTGAACATGAAGGCGGTATCGTGAAAGATGATCGAAGAACCTGCGGAGCCGGAAAACCCCGTCGCCCACATCAGGCGCTCGGCATAGTCAGGGATATATTCATTCTGATATTCGTCATCATGGGGAATGACAAACCCATCGAGATTTTGTTTCTTCATCTCAGCCCGCAGAAGCGGCAAATGTTTGCCGGCGAATGAGCGGTCGGAAACGGGTTCAAAGGTTTGGAACATCGGAGTGAAATCCTTCTTTCAGGAGTAGAGGTTTGCCTTGCAATATCGCCCCGAGGCGATCAGGCCTCAAGAGGTCGCATGCTTATTCTTTGACAAACAACAGAACCGGCCAGGTGTCGTGATCAACGCGATTGATCTGGCGAAAGCCTTGGGCCTCATAGGCGGCGCGTACTCCGTCCTCCTGCTCCGACATGAGGCCCGCCAGCATTACACGGCCGTTTTTTTTGACGTGTTTGGCCATATCAGGCGCGAGGTCGGAAAGCGGCCCTGCGAGGATATTGGCAAATACGAAATCGAATGGCGCAGCTTCGGCAATGTCGGCGTGGTCAAAGCCCGCCGCGGCTACGACCTTCACTTTGTCGGCGACGCTATTGACCGTCGCGTTTTCTTCAGCAATTGCGACAGATGTTTCGTCAACGTCGCTGGCAAGCACATTCCGGTCCCAAAGTTTCGCCGCAGCGATCGCCAATACCGCTGAACCGCACCCAAGATCGAAAATGGATTTCGGCGCAAAGCCGGCAAATCGGTCGAGTAGTCGCAAGCACCCAGCGGTAGTCGGGTGGTGTCCGGTGCCGAAAGCCTGATTAGCGTCAATGCGGATAGGGATGTCTTCTGGCTCGCCGGGGAGTTTGTCCGCATCATGACGGCCGTAAAGTACAAAGCGCCCGCAACGCACCACGCCTAACCCTTCAAGCGAATGCGCGACCCAATCGATGTCGGGTAGCTCTTCCAGCGCGCCTGCCTCAAGCCCACCGTGGTCAGCTATAAGCTGATTGATCGCATTAGTGTCGGGCGCCTCCTCAAAATAGGCCTCAAGTCGCCATAAGGCCGTGTCATCATCAGTTATCGGATCACTTTTGGTCAGTGCAACGGCTTCTGCTGGCGGATCCAACAGTTCCGACAGCGCCAAGCTGGCGTCTTCGAGCGCCGCACGGTTTCCGCGCCAAGTTACTTTGTATGTTTTGGTGGTGGAGGCAGTTGCCATGATGAGTGCGAACTAAGCCGCCTCCACAAAGGTGTCGATGACTTTCTTGGGGCCGGAATGCTCAAAATCGACGGTCAGCTTTTGCCCTTCGATCGAGGCGATCTTTCCGTAACCGAATTTCTGGTGGAAAACGCGCTGACCTTTTGAGAATTTGGACGTTCCCGGCGCACTGACGGAAACCGATTGGGCGCGTCCTTCGATCATAGGCGGGGTTCCGGCGTTGCGGCTGCTGGCGGCGCGGGCGCGGCGCCAGCCGGGATTGTCGTAGTAAGCGTCGTCTCGCAGTTTTTCGCCGTCAAAACGCGTATGGCTCGCAAGATCGGAGGCGGCGTTTCCGTAAAGGCCAGGCTCCGAGACAACGTCTACGTGCTCCGGCGGCAAGTCGTCAATAAAGCGCGAAGGGATCGCCGATTGCCAGCGTCCATAGATCTGACGGTTTGCGGCGAAAGATATGCGGCAACTTTCTTCAGCGCGGGTGATGCCCACATAAGCAAGGCGGCGTTCTTCTTCGAGGGCGGCGGTTCCCTTCTCGTCCAGGGAGCGTTTAGAGGGAAAGATTTCCTCCTCCCAGCCGGGCAGAAACACGACGGGAAATTCAAGTCCTTTGGCGGCGTGCAATGTCATCAACCAGACCTGGCCGTCGCCGGTGTCTTCGTTGAGTTCCGAAACCAGCGCCACATGATCGAGATAGCCTTCGAGCGTGTCGAACTCGGAGACCGCCTGCACCAGCTCCTTGATATTATCGAGCTTGCCCGGTGCGGTCGGCGACTTTGAGTTCTTCCACATGTCGATATAGCCCGACTCTTCAAGCACCAGTTCGGTAAGGTCCGCGGGCGCCATATCCTTGGCGTCGCGTGACCAGCGATCGATCATATCGACGAAGTTGACGAGCGAGCGCCGCGCCGCCGCGTGTAAGTCGTCGCTTTCAAGCGCTAGACGCGCCGCCACAAAAAGCGGAACCCCTTGCGCCCGGGCAAGTTTGTGCAAAATCTGCAGCGCTTTATCGCCAAGGCCGCGCTTTGGCTTGTTGATGATGCGGTCAAAGGCAAGGTCGTCGTCAGCGCTGCGGATAAGCCGCAAATAAGAAAGTGCGTCGCGGGTCTCTTCTCGTTCGTAAAAGCGCGGGCCGCCGATGACGCGATAGGCAAGACCAAGAGCATTGAACCGTTCTTCAAAGGCGCGCATCTGAAAGGACGCGCGCACCAGCACCGCCATGTTGCTCAAGGAGCGGCCTTTGGCTTGTTCCGCTTCAATGTCATCGCCGATGAGCCGCGCTTCTTCTTCGCCGTCCCAGACGCCGCGGACTTTCACCTTCTCGCCATCGTCAGCTTCCGTCCAAAGCTCCTTGCCAAGACGGTTTTTGTTGGCGGCGATGAGGCCCGATGCTGCGCCAAGAATCGATGGACTCGAGCGATAATTGCGCTCAAGACGAATGACCTTGGCGCCGGGAAAGTCTTTTTCAAAGCGCAGGATGTTTTCGACTTCTGCGCCGCGCCAGCCATAGATCGATTGATCATCGTCGCCGACGCAGCAGATGTTTTTGTGCTGCTGGGCGAGCAGACGTAGCCACAGATACTGCGCAACATTGGTGTCCTGATATTCGTCGACCAGGAGATACCGAAACCGCCGCTGATACTCCGCCAGCACATCCGGGTTGCGCTGAAAGATAGTCAGATTATGGATCAGAAGATCGCCAAAGTCCGCTGCGTTGAGCGTCGTCAGCCGCGCCTGATAGGCCTTGTAAAGATCAATCGCTTTGCCATCGGCGAAATGATAGGCTTCGTTCGCCGGCACCTTGTCGGGGGTGAGCCCACGATTTTTCCAACCGTCGATGATGACTGCAAGGCCTCGGCCGGTCCAGCGCTTTTCATCGATATTGGCCGCTTCAATAACCTGCTTGGCGAGGCGTGTTTGATCGTCAGCATCCAGGATGGTGAAAGAGGATTTCAGACCGACGAGTTCAGCATGGCGCCTTAAGATCTGAGCGCCGATGGAATGGAACGTGCCGAGCCATTTCATACCCTCGACCTGCGCGCCGACCAGGGTCTCGATCCGCTCTTTCATTTCCCGCGCCGCCTTGTTGGTGAAGGTAACGGCGAGGATCTGCCAGGGCTGGGCGCGGCCGGTGAACAAGAGATGCGCAAGGCGCGTTGTCAGCGCGCGGGTCTTGCCGGTACCGGCCCCGGCCAGCATCAAGACGGGGCCTTCTGTCGCCATCACGGCGGCGCGCTGTTCGTCATTGAGTGCAACAAGGTAAGGCGCTGAATTTGCGTCACTTTCAACGCCCGGCGAAGGCTGCAAGCCAGCCATAGCGCGCTCTGAAATCGACAGGTTCTGGGGCGTCTTGACGTTCATCTCGCCATTCTATCCAAAGGAGAACGATTCTGGAACATCATGACATATTGCTAACGCATTCAAATGTCATGGTGTTTGGCGTTCACAGAATCGAATCGCACTAGCGTTCGCCGCAAATGCATAAAGGAGAAGGTATATGGCGGGAAAATTCGAAATCTATCAGGATAAGGCGGGCGAATACCGTTTCCGGCTAAAAGCCGGCAATGGCGAAAACATCCTCGCCAGTGAAGGCTATAAGCAAAAATCAGGTTGCGAGAACGGCATTGCTTCGGTCCAGAAAAACGCCGCCGATGAGGGCCGGTTCGAGACCAAGACGTCCACCAGCGGCAAGCCTTATTTTGTCCTCAAGGCGGGCAATCATGAGATCATCGGCAAGTCCGAAATGTACGAGTCCGAAGCGGCGTGTAAAAACGGCATTCAGTCCGTGATGAACAACGCTCCGGATGCAAAAATCGACGATCAAACAAGCTAGTTATCGCCCCAACGCGATGAGGAAACGCCGCCCTGACGGGCGGCGTTTTTGTTGTATACTACTTTGACGCACAAAAAAGTCAGACCGTCTTTTGAATAACATGTCGAACGCGAAATTCACGCACCGCCTAGCGCAGGAAAGCGACATCCCAGCCATCGAATCGCTGATGCGCGCCGCGATCGCCGGCAACATGAAGGATTTTCTGAGTAAGGAGGAAATCACCGCGGCCCAGGAAACTATGGGGCTTGATACGACACTGATCGAAGACCAGACCTATTTTGTCATTGAAGCTGAAGCGCAGGGCGAGACGGTCATGGTGGGTTGCGGCGGTTGGGGCAAACGCAAGACGCTTTATGGCGGCGACCACACCAAGGGGCGCGATGACGACTTTGCCGATCCAGCGGTCGATGCAGCGCGCATTCGCGCCATGTACACCCATCCCGATTGGACCCGTCAGGGGATCGGTTCATTGCTGCTCGATCTCGGGGAAGACGCCGCCAGCAAGGCAGGTTTTAAAGCGATTGAACTTGGCTCCACCGTGCCCGGCGAGCCGCTCTATCTGGTGCGCGGCTATAAGGAATTTCACCGCGAAACGAACGTTGCTGCGAACGGATCCGAAAACACTGTCATTCATATGCGCAAGGCGCTTTGAAGCTTTGCCTAATCAGCAATCTCAAGAATACGCCTGCGGGCTTTCATCTTGTCGCCGAAGCGCTCGACGCCGTCAGCGCGCATGGCTTTCGCGGGACCGTCAAGATACGCATCCATGGCTGCTCGGTCGCGCAGCCGGTAGTGACATGTGATCTCGTTTTTATCTTCGCTGTTGACATACAAGTCCGCCGACAAAAAGCCGTCAAAGGTCAGCATCTCATCCATATGCGGACGCAGCCAGGTGAGATAATCATCCCGTATCTCCGGCGCCACATCAATGACGACTTCATAGAGGATAGACGTCACAACTCTTTGTCAGGAGCCTTGGGCTGGCGGGTCTTCAGCGACCGAAATCACCGGCTCGGATGTGGCGCTGCCCCCGGTTTCAGTTGCACCATCATTCCGAATATTCGCGCCGTCAAAACTTACGCCTTCGCGGGTTGCGATTTCAGCGAGCGCTGCTTCGCATCCGGTCTCGACCGTCGCCAGATCGTCAATCAGGAACCGCAAGACTTTCTTAGCTTCTTTTCCGTCTTTGCTCCTCATGCTGATGGCGATCTTGCTGGCGCGCTCGCCGAGATAATACGCCCCCGCCATGTGCCGCCACCGCACCGTGTCTTTTGTCCATTCGAACTCTGCTTTTACGGTATCCAAGGGTTTGTCAGAGTCAGTCCAGCCTTGAATTTTCAACTCGAACTCTTCGCCTTGCTTGGCGCCCGTGGGATAGATCGCCATGGTGACAACGCAAATCGGGCGATCAAATTCAAGGATCAACGGCCGGTTCAGATAGTCTAGATAGGAAACCGCAAAATGACCGCTGGGCGCGGCTTCATAGGTGCATTGCGAATCGTATTGGAAGTGCTGTTGACCGGCGCAAAGCTGCCGCGTGACTTTCGGAAAAAACGTAACGCCGTATTCTTCCTTATACGCCTGTTTGATGACATCGCCATGGCCGCCGGGCGGCGCCTCAAAATTGATCACCGCGTAAGGCGGGTCATCGGTCACGTCAGCAGCGCCGCCGGTGATTGAGATCGATCCAGTGTCGGTCGCAGGATTGGTGTCGTTGTCTGGGTCGGGGCCGATCCCGTTTTCGTGAACATAACCTGATGCGTGCGAGTGATCGTGATTGCCCAAATCATGGGCGCTCGCGATAACGCCGCCGATTGCGTAAACGGACGCAGCGCTAAACGCCGCTGCAAAATGTCGGTTGCGGACCCGCCGGACTTGATGCGCCATAACGATAACCCCTCCGAATGGTTAACAATACATCGCATCGAAATGTGTTCCAAGGCGGGCGGGCGGCAATCTAAGTGAAAACCAATATTATCAATCGGTTAGGATGCCGGTCAGACGGGCTTTTTCCGCGAATCCAAGGATGCTGCGTCGCGAAGGCGCTGGAACGCTTATAATGCGAGACCTTGACGACAGCTGCGCAGGCGGCGCAGATCGCGATCACAGAACAAAAGAACCGGGAGGAAACATGATCAAGTGCTTTGCGTATCCCGTGGCGGCGGCGTTGGCGTTTGTGGGAGCTTGCGCAACGCAGCCTGACGCGTCTGTCAGCTATGCGCCGATGGCCCTGGAGGCGGGGTCAACAGCAGAGCGAATCAAAACCGATGTTTATTGGCTCGCCGATGATGCGCGCGCCGGACGCGAGGCGGGAACGCAAGGGTATGACGATGCGGCGCGATATGTGGCTGATCGAATGTCATCGATCGGACTTGAGCCCGGCGCCGGCGATGACTGGTTTCAGCAAGTTCCGTTGCGCGCTGCGAGGCGTGATCTTGACGCCGCCGCACTAACGGTGACGGGCGCTGATGGCGATAAGACGGAGCTCATTCATCTGAAAGACTTTTGGATGACGCCGTCAATTGCAGAAAAACAAGTCGATTTTACAGCGCGGGCAGTATTCGTCGGCTTTGGCGTGCATGCGCCGGAAGCCGGCCACGACGATTATGCGGGGCTCGATCTTGACGGAAAGATCGTCGTGCGCTTCGGCGGTGCGCCGGACGCCTTTGGTAGTAGTGAAGAGCGCGCACATTACGGATCCTCCGCCAACAAGGCGAAAACCGCCGCCGAACATGGCGCTGTTGGCGTTGTCGGGCTTTTTACTGAGGCGCTTGAGGCGCAAGCCCCCTGGGATCGCTTTGTTTCCAATCCCCAGCGATCATCAATGACATGGGTATGGCCGGATGGAACGGCGGAAGTCTCGGGCCGCGGGATCATGGGGTCTGCAATTCCTAGATCATCAGCAAGCGAAGTGTTTTTCAAGGGCGCTAAGAAAACCTTTGCCGAACTACGCACCGAAGCGGACGCCAAAGGCGGCGCGCCAATGGGTTTTGATCTGCCTGTCACGATCACCATGCGCGGCGCGCTCCATACGGAAGACTTGACCAGCCCCAATGTCGTCGGGCTGATCGAAGGCGCTGATCCTGCGCTAAAAGACGAGTTTGTCGTTCTGACGGCGCATCTCGATCATGAGGGCGTTGATGAAGAAAAAGTCGCCGCGGGCAAGGACGGGATCAACAACGGCGCCATGGACAACGCGCTAGGCATTGCTGTCATGCTCGAAGTTGCGCGTAGATTCACAGAAGACGGCCCGCCGGCGCGTTCCGTCATTTTCCTGGCTGTTACCGCTGAAGAAAAAGGCTTGCTCGGCGCTGATTACTTTGCACATTTTCCAACGGCGCCCGCGGAAAACATTGTCGCTAATGTCAATCTCGATATGCCGGTGATGCTTCACGATTTTGCCGATGTCGTGGCGTTTGGCGCGGAACGGTCATCGCTTGGCCCAATTGTCAGGAAAGCGGTGGAAAGCGCCGGGCTCGAATTATCTCCCGACCCCTTTCCAGAGCTCGGCATATTCACGCGCTCGGATCATTACCGGTTTGTTGAGAAAGGTGTTCCGTCCGTGTACCTCTTTCCCGGCTTTGCAAATGGCGGTGAAGAAGCGTTCAATGGCTTTATGAGAGATCACTATCACAAACCGAGCGATGAAGTGACATTGCCGATCCGCTATGACAGCGCCGCCCGTTTCGCCGATGTGAACTACGAGATCGCGCGCGCCATCGCTGATGCGTCCGAACGGCCCAAGTGGAACGAAGGCGATTTCTTCGGTGACTTGTTCAGTCGCTAAGCAAAACGCGCGAGCCAGAAAAAGGCCCGCGCGCAATGGGTCCGAACTGATCAGCGAATCTCGTAGACTATGGTGACGTTCGCTGAGATCGTCGATTCGCCGGCTTGAACAGGAACAGCCATGTCGGCTTCCGTGCGCATGGCTGCGACTTGAACAACGGGCGAGGGCGTTACCGCATAACCGTCCTGAATGGTCAGCACTTGGCCGAGGTTGACGCCGGCTGCTTCAGTAAGCAGTTCGGCGCGCGCCCGCGCAACCGCGACGGCGTCCTTTCGGGCGGCTTCATAGAGCGGTTTTGGATCTGCAAATGTAAAGGAAATGCCGCCCAGCGAATTCGCGCCGGTTTGCACTGCCTGGTCGATGACCCGACCGGCGTCGTCCAAATCACGTAGTTTAACGGTGACATTGTTGGAAGCGGTGTAGCCGATCACCAGCGGCTTCGTCCGGTTCCGTTCATAGTCATATTGCGGGCGGATCGAAAGGCCTGATGTCTGAATGTCCTTTTCCGCAACACCAAGATCTTTGAGCTTGTTGATCGTTGCGGTCATGGCGGAGGAGTTTTCGCGGAGCGCCGCGGCTGCCGTTTCGGCGTTGGATTGGACGCCGATGTTCAAGATCGCCATATCCGGCGCTGCCGTTGTTTTTCCTTCTCCGGTGACGGTGATTGTCCGTAAGGCTTGGTTTTCGGCGGCCGCCTCGGGCGCTGCGGCGCAGGCGCTCATGACAATCGCAACCGCCGGTAAAATCGCATTTCGAAAGGCCATCTTTTCCTCCTTTTCAGGCGCTATCCATAGTTGAGCGGAACAAATCGCACCGGTTAGGCGAATTCAAGGCAAAATTGCGCGAGCCTCGTGACGGCGACCCCCGCGCGAGCGACAAAAACAAGGCTTCAACGCCCGGCAAATTGCTGATAGGAGAACGGTCCCGACGGGGGCCATCGCCGCCCTTAAATGGGGCCTGTAGCTCAATTGGTTAGAGCTGGCGGCTCATAACCGCTAGGTTGGGGGTTCGAGTCCCTCCGGGCCCACCACTTCGTTGATTTTCAAGTCATATTTTAGTTGGTATAGGGCCTAATCGTCAAGAGTATGACGCTGTGTTCGCGCCCGTTTTTCCGATCATATAAGGACCAATTGGCGATCGCTCGCTGCGTTGGGGATGCGGTTTCGCACAATCTGGAAGCTTCCCGCAATCGGGAAGGAGGGCAGGGGAGGCGCTTGCCCGATCGCCCGGCGCTGCGACGGGAACAAACGCCACAGATTGTTATTACAACACTGTCCGCGAAGGTATCTACAAAAACGCGTTAAGCAGAACGTCCACTAGAACAGTCGTTTAGCTTTTTTTGGCGACCTGGCGGCTTACTATCGGCAGGTATGGGGGTGGGTTCCTCTTGGCCAACCAACTTAATTCTCGGCGCAGCGACCCACCGGATTCAGTTCTGTCGGAAGGCGCTATTCACCCTGACCGATGGTCCCGTGGACAATCTTCTGAAGGCGACTAGTAAAAACAATAATGACTGACCATTAGGCAATAGAATAACAAAGTGTTGTTGAAAGAAACGGAATGCGAGACTTAGTTTTGCCTTCGCCTTGAATCTTAGAGCATCTGGCAAAACCCTATCTAATGCATCTGCGCAGATAGCACAGTCGATTTGGGCGGTCACAGTCTATCGAGGATATCCGCCGCCACGTTGACTCTCTCCGCCAAAAATTCGGGTGCGGTCAAATGGGCCATATGCGCCTGGCCGTGAACCGGTAGCAGCGTCATGCCCTTGATGCGCTGGACGAAGGCGGCGGCATGACTCTTCACCCAATAGTCGCCCTCCGATCCCAGGAGGTAGGCCGCTGGCGTTTGGAGCGACGCGCAGTCTTCAACTGTTGGCGCAAATCCATCCAGGGCGATGATTTCGCGTATCATGGTCCGCAGATGACGACAATGATGTTCCCACATGGGCGAATTGCGAAACGCCTCAACCTCATCCGGTGGGATGCGAAGCACGCTCGTATAAAGCAACTCCAGAGCCTTGTCGGTTTCGCCCTTGTCGAAAAGCTCTTGAACGGGAATGAGCGGCTTGCCGCCAACGAGCGCGTTTACTGAGCTCGTGGGTTCATACATGATCAGCTTCCCGCAAAAATCTGTTCGAAGCGCAAAGCCAAGTGAAAGCGCGCCGCCATAGGAATGGCCGAAAAGATCGACGTTGCCGCCCAAGCGGCTCACGACCTCGGCGAGATCTTCAATTTCTAGTTCTAAACTATGTCTCTCGGCGTCGCCACTTCGGCCGCGCCCGCGCCGTTCAATGACCACGATCTGGCGCTTGTCGGCGAGCGTGCGCGCCGTGTCGAACCATTCATCGGCGGTCGTCAACCCCCCGTGAGAGATGACGAGTGGCCGATTCTTGCCAATCATTCGCCGCTTGCCAAAAGTAATGTAAGCGATCTTCACGCCATCACTCGAAGCAACAAAATGTTCTTTCATCGCGGTCATACGTAAATCTTGACTAAGGATAACACCGTTTGGGCCAACCGTGAATCCTGTGATAGCGACGGGTGTTCCACCCAGAAGACGCCGTCATTCAGTGCATGAGCTTGGAGCAATGGGAAAGACTCTTCACCCAGCGCGAGTGTGGGACAGCAGACTTGAAATAAGGCGGCTATCGGCAAGAACAGCTTTAAATAGATTGCCATTTGAGCCGTACATAACTTATCGGGCGACAAAGAATTTCATAATAAGTAGCCCAAAAACAGAGATGTCGGTGCGGCGGTCGCCGCACCGACTTACTCTTACTAGAAGTTCACCGTAAATTTCGCGCCGCCCCTTCGTCGGTCAGGCAGTTCGACAAAGATCGTGTTTGAAGTTGGCGTGATAACAGGCGTCAAACCTGGCGGCATCGCAGAATAAAGCGTTTCCGGCGCCCGCAGGGCTTCTGGGAACGTGTCGTCGTCGAAGAGATTCATTACGAAGACTTCAAACTTCACAGAGTCGCTGATATCCCAGCCCAGGCGCGTGTTTACCAAGTGGCGGCCTCCGACAAACGCTGAGTTGCTGTTGTCGGTGAACCATTTGCTCCGGTAAAGCCAATCGAAACGCAAGCTTATATCGCCGCCTAATGGCGAGTTAATTGTGAAGACTGGCGACAGGCTGAAGCGCCATTTGGAAACGTGATCCAGCATGTTGCCGGTTACATCGGTTGATCCTTGGATGAACACGCCGTTTGAGAAAATTGACTCCTTGATTTCGTTATCATTGAAGTCGACCGTTCCAGATATGCTGAAACTCTCGTTGACATAGAGGTCGCCGCCAAATTCAGCGCCCCAAAGGTCTATCTTGCCGACATTGTTGACCAAGGTCACAGGTGTTTCTGGCGGTCCCGGAAGAAAAACCGCCACCTCGACTTGACCGTTCGTAAGCTGCATATGATAGGCCGCAAGGGTGGTGTGCAGTTTATCGCCGAACCAGCTGCCTTTGTGGCCGATCTCATAGTTGTTGAGCTTTTCCTCTTCAAAAAAGACGTCAAAACCGGGAGGAACCTGAGAGGTTCGCAACGGATCGAGCGTCGGCAGCACAGGGTTGAATCCGCCTGGCTTATAGCCTTGTGAAAAGGTCGCATAAAGCAAGTGATCAGGCGTAACTTTGTAATCAATCGTTACGCGTGGCGAAAAGCTCTCAAATGTGTTTTCAAGAAATGGCCCCTCAACAGGGAATGTCGTCTGCCTTGAAACTTTGTCGAATTGATAACGTCCTTCCGCACTGATCGTGATCTGGTCCGTAACATCGTAATAGAGTCCGCCAAAGACCGCCGGCGTTTTCACGCCCGAATCGATGCCGCCGTCAAAAGTAGAAGGCAGGATGCCTATGTTTGTCACAAGCAGGCCGACGCTGGCTGGACCGTAAACTTCAAAGTAGCTGGCGCCGAGCGTTGCGCGCAGTCGGTTTGATTGAGGCGTTGAAATACGGATCTCGCCGAACAAGTCGTTGACTTCGCGCTGGGCAATGGCCGCGAGCTGGACGAATTCGGGAGTAAAATCGGCCGGGCTCGTAAAGAATGGGTTGGGCACATCGGAAGTGTCGCGACCAACAAGTGCGCGGAGGTTGGAGATTTTGCTGCTGGTATAGGAGCCTAGCAACGACACCTGCCAACCGGAATCGGTTTCGTAATCGAACCGGCCATTTACATGATGGATGTTCCGCTTGAGACCGAAATGGTCGAGAGACGGGCCGATGCCGAACCCAGGAAGCCCAGTTACATTGTCGATTAGTACTGCGCGAATCGGATCGCTTATTACGATGTTGTCGCCGAACTGAGCAGGGTCGATCCCATCAACGCCTGGCAATTCGCCACAGAAATATGCGCTGGTGCCGCCAAGGTCGCAATCGAGCAGCGGCGTTGTTCCGAAAGTCTGAATCTTCGCGGCTTCCGGATGGCTGTCTTCCTCTGTGCTGAAAGCGTAGAACACCGTGAAGTCGAGATTTTCAGACGGACTGCCGGCCAAAGTGAGAGAAACGCTATCAGAGCTTTCCTCACCAAGCGGCAGCCCATTTACTGCAGAGTCATACTGCCCGCCGAATTCGTAGTGCCGATAACTAAGGCGTGCAGTGAGGACGTCCGGGATAAGCGCGCCTTCGACAATTCCGCGCAAGTCGAGTAACTCGTCGGTTCCCCCTTCGGCTATGAACCGCGCCTGAAGTTCTTCCGACGGCGTCTTCGTCACCAGGTTGACGGCGCCCGAAAACGTCGAGCGTCCGAAGTAGACGCTTTGCGGCCCGGTGAGAACTTCAAAGCGTTCAAGGTCGCCGACATCTGGAGAGTTGTCAGCGGAATAAGGGGCGCCGTTGATGAACATCGTGCCGAGACTGGTAGATAGGCCCCGGAAAACCAACCGGTTTGCTGAGCGGTCCGGCAATCCGCCGGCGCCTTGCCCTTGTGATGTCAAGCCGGGCGTGAAGTCTGCAATCTCGGTAATACTCTTTACGCCAGTAGCTTCGATTTTTTGCGAAGACAATGCTGACACCGCCACGGGGACTTCAAGCAAACTCTCTTCTCGTTTCCGTGCGGTTACGACGATGGCGTCGCGTCCGTTACTGACGCCCGCATCAGGCGTCTCATCTTGCGCAAGCACATTTCCAGACATTGTTAACGCAATTGCAGAAACGGTGGCGCAAAGAATCTTATTGCGACGCGCAATCTTTCTCCTCGCGATTGTCCTTGACCCGTATTGCGCCGCTATTGATTGCGTCAGTGCGTCCGACCGCGCTTCGCACAAGTCGTTTTCTGTATTCCGCATTCTTGCTTCCCTCCCGCGATTGGCCGATTTTTCAGCTTCATATTGCCGCATCAATATAATATGATAACATAAAGAATGCAATGCATAAATTATGTGCACATAGTATATAAATTGGCGATAAAGCTATAAGTTTCTCTAATCTGAGTAGTGCCGAGCCTGCGTAGGATGCTTGATGATAATATCTTTGACAGCTTCAGTGCTGCCTAGGCAATTGTGGATGTGTTCATTAGCCGTCATCGCCGTAGTTCTTACCTTAGGGCTTGGCCTCTCGCATGCTTCAGCAAAGAACTCGAATGAAAGTGAACCACGGGACCAGCGTCCGAACTTTCTTGTAATCGTTGCCGACGATATGGGCTGGTCCGATCTTGGCAGCTTCGGCGGTGAGATCTCTACGCCCCATTTGGATGCGCTTGCGCTGTCGGGCGCTCGTTTTACCGGCTTTCATACATCGCCGGCTTGTTCGCCGACCCGTGCAATGTTGATGAGCGGGGTTGACAGTCATCAGGCGGGATTAGGCGCCATGGCGGAGAGACTCAGCGAGGAGATGCGAGGCGCGCCGGGATATGAAGGTTACCTTAATGATCGTGTCGCCACGATTGCCGAGCTGCTTCATGCGGGTGGCTATCGGACAATGATGGCAGGTAAGTGGCATTTGGGCTTGACCGCCGATCGGGAGCCGTCTGCGCGGGGTTTTGAACGCAGTTTTGCTTTGCTCGACGGAGCTTCAAATCATTTTGGTACGGATCAAAACGAGGTGTGGCGGCAAGTAGGCTTTGCGCCAAGCTATCGCGAGGACGGCAAGCCTGTGGATTTTCCTGTAGGTTCCTACTCTTCGGATTACTTCGTTGACCGGCTGATTGATTTTTTGGATGAAGGCGTCAAGGCAAGGGATGACCGCCCGTTTCTCGTTTTTTTGTCTTTCACGGCGCCGCACTGGCCAATCCAGGCGCCGGAAGAGACAATTGCGAAATATAACGGCCGCTACGACGAAGGGTATGACGTCTTGCGGAACGCTCGTCTCGCGCGCCAAAAACAGCTCGGCCTTGCTTCTGAAGACGCCGCTGCCCACGCGATAGAACTCGCCAATCCGTGGAGTGCGCTGAGCCCGGAAGAAAAAGCCATGGAAGCGCGAAAGATGGAAGTCTACGCGGCCATGGTTGATCGCATGGACCAGAATGTCGGAAAGCTCCTCGCTGAACTCAAACGGCTTGGCCATTTCGAAAACACCCTAATCCTCTTTTTTTCGGACAACGGGCCGGATGGCAGCGCGCGCAATACGCCGGACTATGTGCGCAACCTGCCGCCGGACCCGAAACTGGGCGTCGATAATCGTTTGGAAAATATCGGCAGTGCGACCAGCTTTGTTTCTTACGGCCCGGGTTGGGGCCACGCGAATGCAACGCCTTCTCGTCTCTTGAAAGGCTATGTAACCGAAGGAGGCATTCGTGTGGCCGCGTTCGCGGCCGGCAAAGGCGTCGCCGGCGCAGGCAGGATTGTGGACGCCAATCTTGATGTTCGGGATGTTGCGCCCACCTTGCTTGACTTCGCTGGATTGTCACAACCGGCAACCTTTGCAGGTCGTCCGATACTGCCGCATGAAGGGCGCAGTTTTCGCCCCGTGCTGGACGGTCGGGCGATTGAGGTCCGATCGTCGGATGAATCGTTGGGGTACGAGCTTTATTTCCATAGCGCATTGCGCAAGGGCGATTGGAAAATAGTCTTTATGCCCAACCGGGTTAGCGACGGCTACCGGATTCGGTCGGCGGGTGAGGGACGGTGGCGGCTCTACAATATCGCGCAAGATCCCGGGGAGACCTCGGATCTGGCCGCTAGCGAGCCGGCGAAGCTGCAAGAGCTTCTTGAAGACTATAAACTGTATGCCGACAAAAACGGCGTCCTGCCGCCGCCGCGCGACAACTGATTTCGCGACTGCTGAATCTTGATTGCGGGAGAGATTTTGGGCGACGGTGCGCCGTGGCTTCTCTTGTAGCGTCGGGCGGCGCAGCTTGACATGAATATGCTATGCCATAATAACATATTTTCTGGATATAATTTGGCGTGAATGAAATTGCCTGTAGGGAGCGATAGTCCGAGGGGGCATGATTTGCTCGAAGTTGTCTAAAGCACGCCGTGATTATTCGGATTCGCTAGACGTGCTTTAGATGTTTATATTAGCGCGTTTCTTTCGCGCATTATCGCGTCCACTTATGTTCGGCACACGCTTGAGGTCGAATTCGCCGCCAGCTAGGAGATTATTTCAATGACCTATCTTCGCAACTGTTGGTACATGGCGGCATGGTCAGACGAAATCGAAAAAGGCGGAATGTTCGCGAGAACGATCCTTGATGAACCGGTTGTTCTCTTTCGCAACAATGAAGGCGAAATCAACGCTTTGCTAGACCGCTGTCCCCATCGCTTCGCGCCTTTCAGCAAGGGGAAAGTCGACGATGGCGTAATCTCTTGCGGCTATCATGGCCTCAGCTTTGACGGCGGCGGACAATGCGTTCACAACCCGCACGGGGCAGTGCTCAAAAATATGAAGGTCAAATCCTATCCGGTCATTGAGGCCTATCGGAGCATCTGGATATGGATGGGTGATCCGGAGGCGGCGGACCGCGATCTATTACAAGATTTAGGTTTTCTTGAAACGGCCCCCGACACAGCGTTCAGCAAGGGATATCTTCATGGGCAGGCCAATTACCAACTATATGTGGACAACATCCTCGACCTTACTCATGCTGATTTCCTTCACGCTGATACGCTCGGCAGCGGCGCCTGGACCCGTGCACGCGCAAAAGTGACGGAAACTGATGATTCTGTGTCGGTGAACCGTGAATGCCCCAACGAGATTCCATCGCCTCTGCAACGTTCGTTCCGTAATCTAAAGGAGGGAGAGCGCATCGATTCCTGGAATAATGTGGATTGGCATGCGCCTGCCATAATGGTGTTGCACGGCGGAAATGTTCCGGTTGGCGCGCTGCGTGACGGCAGCATCAATACAATGACAACCTTAAACACGCACATCATGACGCCGGAAACAGAACGAACGACACATTATTTCTTTGCGACTACGCGCGATTTCATGACGGACGACACTGATTTCAACAACGGTTTTGCTGAAACACGAAACCGGATTTTCTCTACCGAAGACGAGCCGATGATTCATGCACAGCAAGAGCGTATGGGCGATAAGGATCTTTGGGATCTAGATCCATTGCTTTTGCGGATCGATGAGGGTGCTGTCCGCGTGCGACGCAAGTTGGCGCGCATGATTGAGGCTGAAAACAAGTAGGATTCCCAGTAAAGTGATGGCCAACGGCGCGGACGAAAGTCGATTGACCGTGGCGCGGCTGCTCTATTCTTCACGCGGTCAATAAAGCACCCGCCAGGCCGCGAGCCCAAAGGCCCGATCGTATTCCGGCAACGACATCGACTATTGTATTCGAATGATCCGTATTCTTAAGATGCGCGCGATAGAAAAGTTGCTCAGCCCGCTTTTATTAAAACTTAACGCATTGTGTTCGTTCCACGTTCTTTAGACTGTGGACGCTATGTCTCAGAGAAAACTCGGTCTCGAGTTCCGGCGGCGACGCCAAATGCTTGCCGCTTCGTTTCGACGATCAATTCCAAATTGCGCCTAAGCGCTCGATGAAAGCGCCAGCGAAATGAGGCTAGGAACAAGTCCGAACTTCTCCACTGAGCGATTTCCGGGCGGTCTGCAATGAAGATCAAAAAAAGGTAGTGAGGTTTTTGAACAGCATTTTGCTTTGATCGAGAAAGATCGATCGCTTTTTAATCAAGAAGTTGTCTCCAACCGGTCGAAGAACGTCGGTTCGCTTTCCGACGAACAATCGGACTTCTTCCTCTCGCCGGTTTACATACAGCAGAAACTTGCATTTGACTGTAATCTCTGAATCCGTCGCGGAAATGATCCGGATGTTCGTTGTCATGTGCGTGGTTCGCGAAAGCGGTTCTTCAGCCCAGTGGTCTCCGCCCTGAATTTGTTTGACGCGCTGCATCAAAGTTTGTTTACCTTCGTCAAACCAAGCCGCATCTTTGTCCTTGAGCGTGTATTCACTCTCTGGTTTGCGATGTTCGAAATTGCGCGCGACGGGCATCCAGTAGCTGATATCGTCATCCAGCAAGTCCAGCCAGCGATCGAATTGCCGTTCATCAAGAAGCTCGCCCTCTAAGGCGAGGAAATCCTCAACGCGCTCCTTTAATGTCGAAGATAATGAGGCTGTGGTTTTCGCGGGCATGGCGGTGACTTCGGATGTTTGCGTCTTCATTCTGCAGCCTCCTTCCGAAAAACGCGCGGTTTACCGGTCATCATTTCGTACCAGCGATCATAAAATACGCGTTGCGCATGTTCGGAAACCCCTTCGTCGACGAGCGCGCCTTCGCCGATCCAAGGCTCTGGCCAAGCCCATTTTGCGTGCCCGATATGCAGCTGATAGTTCATTGGCAGCCGCTCTGCGGCCACGCTTTCCGAGCCAACTTGCGCTGAGTGCCAATTCTCGAAATCATCCTGCTCGACCATCCCTGCGGGGCCGGCGTAGCGCAGAAGGTAATTACGCATGGTATCCTTCACAACTTGCGGCGCGTTTTTGGGCAGGAATACCCACTTCCATACTTCAGTCCGACCGGCCGCTCGCGGCACCCAAACACTGGCTGATGTTCTGTTTGCTGAATTGTATGCAAAATTAGGAAACACAATACCGCCTCGATTAAGGAGGCGCTCTTTCTCGCCTAAGCGTTTTTGGCGTGCATAGTGCGCATTGCGGAAATACTCGTCAGCCTCGGGGATTTGTGACCATTGAGAAAAATACTCCCGGTTGGGAGTGTCGTACAAGTTAGCCCGAATTGCATGCCCTCCAGCAGGGAAAGCGACGTTAAGAGTCCTAAATGTATTCTTGTCTGCATTCCAAACATGTCGAGTGCGTAATCCTGTAAGCGCGATACCGACGCGCTGAACAGAATTGTGGCTTACATCGTGGTAAAGGTCGCCAGCTGTATTTTCGGCGCCAAACTTCCAGTTACTTGGGATTTCAGACTTGAGAATGCCCTCAACCGCTTCGAGGCCATCGTCCTCGCCATCGGGCCCCATCATAAATTCGCGCAACCAGAAGGCCATATCACCCAGCGAGTCTTCAAAAGAAGGCGCGGACTCATTGAAAGTCGCCCAGATTGATCCGTAATAACATGCGACGCGCGCCTTGATCATTCCCCAGCGAGACCGATCAAGCTTGCCTTCATATCCTTCCTTGTTGAGAGGGAGACCCGTAAGTTCGCCGTTGTTGGAGAAGGTCCAGCCATGATATGGACAGGTAAATCTTTTTGCGTTGCCTCTGTCATACCGACACACGGGCATGCCCCTGTGAGTGCACAGGTTGAGCAATACGTTGACTTTTCCTTCATCGTCGCGAGTCACGACGACTGGTTCGCGTCCGGCTTGGGATAGGAAATAATCGCCGTTCTTGGGAATCAGGCTTTCGTGGCCGACAAATAGCCAGGACTTGTCAAAGACCCGCTCCATTTCCTGCTCAAAAATATTTTCATCTGAAAAGATTTTGCGATCGATCATTCCCGATTGGACGTCGATCAGCGGTTTGTCTTCCGACTCCAAATTCATAATTGATCCTCTCCGACGCGCGTCTAGCGGCCCACGGAAACCGTCGGCGCTATTGATAGTATAGCAGATGTTATGTTAGGAGAGCAATATTGTGTCAACCGATCGTTTTGCGATGATCGCATAGTCGAAGGACTGTCCGGCAAAGTTGGCCGAAAGGAAGGAAGACTGCATGCCGCTCATATTGGGGACTGGGGTCAGTTATTCACCGTTGTTGTATCGGCGCCGGTCTGAGTGGCAATCTGTCGCAAGTTTTCTGATCGGGGACGCGCCGCAGCCGGAGGCCGCGTCTGCAGAGACGCCAGCGGTGCTGGACAATTACGCCAGTCGGCTTTCAAGCGCCTTTGAGCAGCTCGAGCGGTCGATCGGAAAAGCGCAACTGGATGCGCTGATCGTACTCACGGCGGATCGCGGGGACCTTTTCGACGAGTCAAATGTGCCGCAAATACATATGCAGGTGGGCGGCGAAGTGTGGGGCGATACCGCAATTGACGCTCTTGGAGAAAAACCGAACCATATGTGCTTCGGTTGTGACGCAGACTCCGCCGATCTTATAATCGAAGAGCTGGTTCGGGACGGCTTTGATATCGCCGAATCGCGTGGCGACTTTCAGCCTGTGGGCAATCCCAATCAAGGTATGGGGCGTCAGGAGGCGGAAGCGCTTGTCCGATTTGCTCAAGGCCTGCCTATTATTCCTGTACACATCAACTGTCACGTTGAACCGCAAGTCTCGGGTGGTCGTATCCATGCGTTCGGTAGAGCGCTTGCCCGAGCCGCCAAATTGACAGACCGGCGATTGGGACTTCTTGTTAGCGGCGGTCTGTCCGGCAATCCACGCGGTGATATGGCTGGATGGGTCGACGATGTCCTCGACCAGTGGGTGCTGACACGCATAAGCAGAGGTCAATCCATTGACATCGGAGAAATGTGGGGTGCGCGATCACGCACGCTGAGCGGAAGCTCTGCGGAAATGCGTTTATGGGTCGCCGCCGCTGCTGCGCTTGAAGACGGGGGGCTCCGTGCAAAGGTCATCGACTACATCCCTTTTCACCACGCAGCGACTGGCGTAGCTGCAGTTATTTGGAGTTAAGCACTATGCCTATCGTTGTCGGGATGGCGTCTTCGCATTACCCCAGCCTGTTCCAGGACACGTACAATGGCTGGCGGCGATATTGGGAGCTGATCAGCGGCGACATTCCCCAACCGATCGAAGTAAACGACGAGGATGAGTCGCGGGTTGAAAAATGGATCGAGCGCCGCGATCAAGCGTTTGGGCGTCTGGCCACTGCATTTGACGCACACAAGCCTAAAGCGATCATCATCGTTGCAGGCGACCAGGACGAATGGTTCTCTGACGCCCACTCCCCGAACATCATGATTTATTCCGGCAGCGAGCCCATTGAAGGTTTTCACAATTGCGGCGATTTTGATTCAGACCCGCCCGCAAATTTTTGGGAAGACTTTGATCGCTTTGGCGTAACGTTGAAGTCTGATCCGAACCTCGCCGGCCGTTTGCAGACGGAGCTTGTTCGGCGCGATTTTGATGTGTCTATCAGCCGCTCAATTAACCCTCAGGGGCGCCCGGAGCGGCGCGCTCCGCACGCGCTGACGCGGCCATTGCCGCTAATCATGCCCGAACTGGATATTCCAGTCGTGCCCGTCATCATAAAGACAATCGAACGGTCGACGGCGGTTCTGACTGGCGAGCGCTGTCTCGCGCTGGGGCAGGCGATCGGTGAGATCTGCAACACTCTGTCCATGCCTATCGCGATCTATGGCAGCGGAGGAATGTCGCACGATCCTGGCGGGCCGCGTTCGGGATGGGTTGATCAGCCTCTCGATCGTTGGGTGCTAGACTGTCTTGAATCGGGCGATTTGCGCGAGTTAGGGCGGCTGTTCTCCTTCCGCTCTGCAGCAACGGATTCGGGTACCGGCGAATTGCGGACTTGGCTTGTCACGGCGGGCGCTATGATCGCCGCCCAGAGAAGTTATGCTTGCGAAACGGTGGATTATTTTCCCGCCCACATCGCCACTGTCGGAAGTGGTTGGGTGCTGTGGGATGAGTCAGCATCGAATTGATTTAAGTGACCAGTCGTTTGCAACGCCGGCCAATTTGCATGCAAAGGCGTCGCATGATGAAGAGATGTTTCTTTTATCGTGATGAACATTGCCGACAGATCGGCCTTATACGGAATTATTCGAAACTGGCGAGGAACTTCTCCAAATTGCCATAGGACCGTTCCAGCAGTTTTCCAAACAGAGTTTTTTCAGTTTGCGAAAATCCATCGACAAAAACGGACTGAAACTCCTGTCGCTGTTTCGCAACTTTATAGGCGATCTTTTTTCCCTTCGTTGTCAAGCAGACAAGAGCCTTCCTTCGGTCCTGTGGATCTTTCTTCCGTACGATGATCTTTTCTGATTCCAGTGCGTCAATTGCTTTGCCGATGGCGGCGTCTTTTAGGTTTAGCCGATTACCTAGCTCCCTTTGGGACATGCCGTCTTCGACATGCAAAACGGCCAGAGGATACCACGCGCTCAAAGTAAGCCCGACTGGATCAAGCATAAGTTCGATCGCGTAAATCTCCCTCATTCGAATCATTCGGATGAGATAATCAATCTCACCTTCGAATAAGGGGTCAAGCGCGGAATGGTGCGCCTTGTAGTCATGGGGGCCATGAACGCCGGTGCCGCGACTATCGCCGCCTTTCTTTGTTTTCTTGTAAGGGCTCAAATTTCTTGCACTCTCTTTCGCGTTCAAAAAAGCTACTCTGAATCAGGCACATAATCCAAACTATTCAACCTAGACAATATTCTAATATGCTGATGATTCTGGCGTTTGGCGCAATATGGCAATGCCCTATGTCGCGGAACTCACTAGTGTTTGCACCTGTGCGCCGATGTTGGGTTATTCGGACGGATTACGGGTGGAATAACAACTGGACCGTGTGTTGACTCTTCACAGCATGACAGATCCGCACGAAGCAATCTGCATAATCGCCAATGGCGAGAATGTCGGCAAAACCCGGCTGTTTTGGGCGATGTTTATGTCATAAACGGCCACATAAACTATGTTACCATAACATATTATTGCAATTAATATGCAGTCATAGTAATATCGCGCCCGCAATCCAAAAAAAGCGCCGCCGAGAGAACGGCGATTCTGACGGGAGGGAAGAAATGAGAAAGGCTGAAGTCTATTCAAGCGTCGCGGCATCCGCCGTCATGGCTGCGGTCGCCAATATCACAGTTATTGCGCCGGCGTCGGCGCAGTCAAATGATACTATTGTTGTTACCGCTCAAAAGCGTGAACAGAGCTTGCAAGACGTGCCGATCTCGCTGCTGGTGGCCGCTGGCGATACAATGCGCGACGCCAGCGTGACGAATCTCAATGATTTGACCAACCGTCTCAGCGGTGTTCGAGTAAACAATGCGGGTGCGTCGGACTCTTTGAGTATTCGCGGCGTCGGCTCGGGTTTCAACATGGGTTTTGAGCAGGCCGTGGCGACCTTTGTCGATGGCGTGTATTTAAGCCGATCGCAAATCTCGCGCGGCGGCTTTCTCGACCTTGAACGCATCGAAGTGCTGAAGGGGCCGCAATCCACTTACTTTGGAAGCAACGCCATTGCCGGGGCGCTGAGCATCGTGACCCGAAAGCCGACGCGCGAATTTGAAGGCTATGCGTCGGCGCTCTATTCGCCGTCGGACGGCGAATACGATGTTCAGGCAGCTGCTGGCGGGGCGTTGACCGAAGAGCTGTCCGCCCGCGCGGCATTGCGCGTTTTCGGAATGGATGGGTATATCGACAATCTTCGTTTTGACACTGAAGGCCCCAATAACACAGACATGCAGGCTCGGGTGGCTTTGCGTTACGAACGGCCGGAAGCATTCGATATTAATCTGCGGGTTGATTACGCCAATTACGATGACGACAACCCCGAATTGCAGGAACATGTGAACTGTCCCGAAGGGCCGGAGTTCGGCGGTACGTCAGGAGCGTGCGCGGCGATTCTCGCTGCCGGGGAAGATGGCGAACTCAACTACATTACCCGGAC
>JANQOV010000076.1 GCA_028285645.1 Hyphococcus sp. | reverse complement strand
GAGATCAAGCGTTCGCGAACGGCATGAGCATGCCAGGAATGATGGTCTGAGCGGGCGGCCCAGGCGCGCGCCGCGCGCTTGGCGACGCCGCCATGAGCGCCCGACCAATAGATCAGCCGTTCGATGATCAGGGCCCACATGAAAAATGTGGTTCCCATGATGATGACAAGGACGTTGCCGCCCGCCGTAAGAAAATCGCGCAGCGCATCGAAGGCGATCGAAGGGTTTAAAAACTCGAGCATGTCTCGAGGGCCCTTTCTCTTAGAAGGTTGGACGCCCGGGCAATTAAGCCCGACCGCCTTCCGCATGCTCGGCGATGATGCCGGCGGCTTGTTCTTCCAGGACCTGCGTCACGGATTTGGATGCGCCCGATGCAAAGGCGTGCAGGAGCAGAAGCGGGATTGCCGCAATCAGCCCCAAGACCGTCGTGACCAGCGCTTCGGAGATACCCGAGGCCATGATCTGCGGGTCGCCGGTGCCGAACAATGTGATCGCCTGGAAGGTGTTGATCATGCCGATAACCGTACCGAGAAGACCCAGCAGCGGCGCAACGGCGGCAAGCACCTTGATCAAATTGAGGCCGCTTTCTAGCTTCGGCACTTCTTTTAGGATCGCATCGTCTAGCTTCAGCGCGACGGTTTCAGTGTCGCCAGAGTTCGCCTGCTCATAGGCGAGCATAACGCGGCCGAGCGGGTTCGCCTTGGAGGGTTTCTTGCGGCGGACCTGAGAGCGCACGGCGCCGGCGGTCATCGTAAGCGTCAGCCATTTGTAAACGCCAAGAATAATACCGAGGATCGCCGCGCCAATAATCACTTTACCAATGAAGCGGCCCTGATCGACGCGTTCGCGCAAGGTCGGCGACTGCACGCTAAGGTCAAGCAGCTGACCAAGCGCTGGGTCGATGGCTCCACGAACAAAGCCGGTGCCGGACGCCCGTTCGACATTGCTGGCAGCGCCGGTGACGTCGCCAGGTGGTTGGCGCGCCAAGAATTGGAGCCGGTCATCGCTAAAGGTCAAATATTTGCCGCCGGAGAAAGCCACAAAAGGACCAATCCGAGTAATCGTCGCTTCTGCCGACTGACCATTCGCTTGAACAATGCTGGCGGGGAAGCTCGCCGTTTTGCCTTGCTCGGCCATTTGCTGGATCATGACATCCCACAAATCCCGAAGCTGCTCCTCAGATGGAAGTTTTTCGGTTTGCGCCAACTCGCGCAATTGCTCGCTTCGGCCGGGGAACTGAGCGGAAATAATTGAACGCGAAATCTGCGCGTTCAAATCCGCAGCGGCCGTACGTGCGGCGCCGAACAATTCCTGGAACTCACCCTGCTTCGATGCGAGCTCTTGATCGAGCGTGTCGATCGTCGCCTGGTTTTCTTCCATCACGCCTTCAAGGCGGGTTGATTCAGCCGCCGCAGCAGCAACTTGCGAGCGCACCCGGTTAAGGAGCGCTTGTTGCTGATTGCGTTGCTGTAAAAACTGCGCTTCGCGTTGTTGGTTTTCAGCAGAAACCTGCGTCCGATCGCGGCGCACCGCCTGCAGCACCTGGTCGAGCGTTAATGCTTGATCTTGGGCTGCGGCTTTAGTCAAGCCGCCATTTGAAAAATCCATGCTCGCCGCTGCAACGCCGGCGATCAGAGAAAGACCTGCAAGTTTGAAATATTTCATGACTGGTTTTCCTTTAGATCCTGTTGGCGTTACTGCGCCGCGACGGGCGGTTTAACCGGCGCGAAGAAAATATCCGGCGCGGTTTGCTCTTTCGCCATGCGCAGGGCGTATTTCACATCCTGCAGATAGCTGCGGTTTAAATTTTCCCAGCCGCGCGTGTCCTTATCCCAAATCCGCATGACCGAGTCGTCGGGCGTTTTGAAGATCAGCGCAATGCGGCCGATACGGAGGAATTCACCAGTAAGCGTCTCACCATCAGCGTCGATGGAGCCCTCATAAAAACCGATTGTACGGCCATATTCATTTTCAATCTGATAGGCCTCAACGATCAGGCGATACTTCTGAGCGGCGGACGTCGATGGATTGTCAAGCAATCCCTCGAGACGCGCCGCGCGCGCTGCGCGCTCCTCGATGCTGAACGGAATGTCCGCGCTCACCAATTCGCCAAAGCGACCAACCATGTCTTCCATCAAAGGCTGCATCGCCCGCTGCAAGCCTTCAACATTGTCGATGTCTTCGCGAAGGCGCGCAATCTCGCGGCCCTGACTTTCAATGTTCCGTGTCAAGGACGCATTATACCGTCTGAGCGATTCGAGCTGCTTTAAGTTCGCGCGATACTCATTCAACAGCTGCTGGGTTTGATCATCAAGCTGATCAATGCGCTGTTGCGACGTTGCGGTATCCCGAGCTGTGCGCTCACTGACGTCCAACGCCGTCGAAAACTGCGCTTGGGCGGGCGCCGTAACAACAGCAAGCATCATCGCTGCTGAACCCAATATCGCTACTCTTTTCATGATTGCCTCACCTACCGGTTTGTTTAGGCTAAAAGGACATGGCGCGGCAGTCCCGAAGGATCCGGCCGACGAAGACTAGCGCGTCGCCGCGCCGCAAAAGACCGCCCCGGACATCCGGACCCAGTCTAAATTCTTTAGGAAAAACTCTTTGCACCCCTGCAAATCCCCTGACCACTTTCGCTCCCCATTTTAAATCGTTGGAGCATTTCTGTGACGAATGCAATGCGGTTTCGCTAGTCATGTCAATTCCGCCCTCATTCCCAGCCCCAGCTTCTGGGAAATATTGTAACGACATTAACAACCGCTTTCGCGTTCGCCTAATCCCTGTCAAACAGCTTCTCTCAACCGCTTCAACGCATAAATCCTCGTTAGTTTGTAACAAGAGCGCGCCCTGGTTGCAATGATAGAATGACAACCCTGGGCCTCTACGCCTCAATGGCGTCGCCATTTCCGGCGCCGAGACAATCTGATGACGTTTGCGCGAGCGCTGGTCTGCGCCGGTGCGTTTCCGCTAACAACCACACAATTCAAGGTTAATTGGCTGGGGCGCCAGGATTCGAACCTGGGAATGTCGATACCAAAAACCGATGCCTTACCACTTGGCGACGCCCCATTGGGAGGGCGGGAGATAGCGCTTCCCGCGCCCTCTTGCAATGCCGCCTGGGGGAAAAAATCCGCCCTTAAAACCCGGTAGTTCACCAGAGTTTCGCCGTTGCGCATGACCCCCCGCAAAGTTATAGGAGGCCCCCCGCAAAGGTCGCTGGATACGGAGTGTAGCTCAGCCTGGTAGAGCACTGTCTTCGGGAGGCAGGGGCCGGTGGTTCGAATCCACTCACTCCGACCATTACTGTCTTCGGGAGACAGGGGCGTTAATCGAATTCGATCAACGGTTCAAATCCACTCACTCCGACCATTTGCGCGCAAAATCACCAATGCGAAAATGCATGTCGTCGGTCGATTAATCCCGGCCGCCGCCGCGGGTCGGCATTCACGCTGGTCAGCAATAAGGTTAAGACCTGTTGCAAAACAATGCCGCGATAACCCGGAGAAACACCCGATGAAGATTTTAAGTGGGAAATCTGCTGTTACGATAACCGCGGCGCTTGCATGCGCAGCTTGTACAAGCGGCGGCAAATCACCGGAAGCGCCGCCGTCGCGATTGGCGACCCCTGATATGATCCTCTATGGCGGGCCGATCTACACCGGCCTTGACAATGATCCGACCACCGATGCGGTGGCTGTCGAAGAAGGCGTCATTGTCTCAACTGGCAATCGCGAACTCCTGTTGATGGCGGCGGACCACAAAACGGAAATCATCGACCTTAAAGGCGCTGCAATGTTCCCTGGGTTTCAGGATGCGCACGCGCATTTTCTTGGCATCGGCATGCGCGAGCTAACGCTCAATCTTGAGGATGTACGCTCAATCGCCGAACTGGTGTCGATCGTTGCATCAAATGTTCAGCATACAGGCGAAAAGGAACCCGTTTACGGTCGCGGCTGGATCGAGACCGGCTGGCCGGAGGGACGCATGCCAACGCGGGACGACCTCGATCCTGTAAGCGGCGACAACCCCGTCCTTTTAAGGCGCGCCGACGGCCACGCCATGGTGGTCAATTCAACAGCCCTCGCCGCCGCCGGCATTACCGATGAAACGCCCGATCCGGAAGGCGGCCGCATTGAACGCGACGCATCCGGCGCGGCGACGGGGATTTTGATCGATCGGGCCATGGACCTGGTCGCTGAGCTCATCGCCGCCCCCTCAGAAGAGAAAAAGCGCGAAGCCTACAGGAAGGGATCGCAAGTTTACGCCGCCTACGGATGGACGGGTCTGCACAACATGTCGGTGGACCCCGATGATCTCGACATTATGGAAACGCTGAGCGACGCCGGCGACGTTGGCGTTCGGGTATACAACTCGATTGACGATCATGGCCTCGCGGATCTTATCGCGCGCGGCGGCATGCGCGCCAGCAAGAACGGCCGCATCGTCACCAAAGCCATAAAACTTTACATGGATGGCGCGCTTGGCTCCCGCGGGGCCCTCCTCACCAAACCCTATTCAGACGCGCCTGACACAAAGGGTCTCTTGCTGATGCAAAAGGCTGAGGCAATGGCGCTCTTTGAACAGGCGATCGCCGCCGGCGTTCAGGTCAACACCCATGCGATTGGCGATGAAGGCAACAAACTACTGCTCGACTGGTATGAAGAAATCTTCGCTAAAAATCCTGACGCTGATGACCTCAGATGGCGCATTGAGCACGCGCAGATTCTTCACGTGGAAGACATTGCGCGCTTTAAAACGCTGGGCGTCATTCCGTCCATGCAACCAAGCCATGCGATCGGCGATCTTTTCTTCGCGCCGGATCGTCTGGGACCGGACCGCCTCGACGGCGCTTACGCCTGGCGCGCGTTGATTGATGCAGGCGTTATCATTGCTGGCGGGTCCGATGCGCCTGTGGAACGCGGCGACCCGCTCATTGAGTTTTACGCCGCCGTTGAGCGCCGCGGCCTTGACGGCACCCAGACCGAAGACTGGCGCGCAGAGCAAGCGGTAAAGCGCGAAGAAGCCCTGAAGATGTTCACCGCCTGGCCGGCCTACGCTTCCTTTCAGGAGGACAGCCTTGGAACCATCGAGGCCGGCAAGCGGGCCGACTTTACGGTTTTTTCAAAGGACCTCATGCAAATTCCTGCTTCGGAAATTCTCGACGCGGAAGCGGTGCTGACCATCGTCGACGGCGAGGTTGTGTTCAGGAAGGACTAAGCCCTATGCACATCTTACTCGCGGTTCTGGGGGCGCTAGCAGCGGCGTTTTGGGCGTTCACCTATTTCATGCGCGCCGCCAATGAAGGCCGCGAAGCCATCGGCGAAGTCAAAGGCCTTGTGCGCCGCGGCAAGTGGAACCGGCGCGTCGATCAGCGACTCGTAGAAAACCTTTCCGATCCGCGCGAAGCGGCAGCCATCCTGATCTATCAGATCGCCGCCTATGACGGTGAGATCACCGACAAACAACACGCGGACATCGTCAAGGATATGCAAAACGCTTTTGAAGCCGATACGGAAACCGCCGAAGGGTTGTTCGCCTTCGCGCGCATGGCGGTGGGGGAAATTAACGACGCCGGCAACAGTGCGCGGAAAATTCTTGCGCCGGTCGCAGATGTCTGCACGGCGGAAGAAAAGCAGACGATGATCGACATGCTCGAGCGCGCAGCGGAAGTTGAAAGCCCGCCAACGGACATGCAACGGCGGCTTATTTTCGAAGCGCGACGCATTTTGCTGGAGGATTGAATTGCGGTAATAGTCGTTCAACAAGAACGACAGGAACAATAATGACGCAGTCGCCTCGCCGCCCTGAGCTTCGACCCGTTTCCATGAATGACATCGGCGCAGTCCTTTCCGCCGGTTTCAAGGATTTCCGGCAAGCGCCGCTGTTCGGCATCGTCTTCGCCGGACTTTTCGTCGCCGCGGGCTGGCTCTTAATTGCGCTGCTCAACGTGTTCGAGTTGCCCTTCCTCGCCTATCCGTTAGCAGCCGGCTTTGCGTTCGTCGCGCCATTTGCAGCGGTTAATTTCTATGCGGTAAGCGCCCAACTTGAAGACGGGAAAATGCCGTCCTGGCAAAGCATCTTCGCAAGAGCCCACGAAGCCTCGCGCGGCGACATACGATGGATGGCGCTGGTCACTGGTTTTGCACTGATCATCTGGATGGATATCGCTGCTTTTTTGTTTTTCATATTCGTTGGTTTCAGCGGCTTCGGCGCCGACTTCTTTGAACGACTGTTTACGACACCGTCGGGGCTTACGTTTCTTGTCGCCGGCAATCTCATCGGGGCGTTTCTCGCCATTGTTGTCTTCTCGATTTCCG
Source organism: Hyphococcus sp. (assembly GCA_028285645.1). Lineage (GTDB taxonomy): Bacteria > Pseudomonadota > Alphaproteobacteria > Caulobacterales > Parvularculaceae > Hyphococcus. The sequence goes on along the minus strand of JANQOV010000076.1, from coordinate 11,029 downwards.
CCGTATCGTTTCCGATGCTATTTGACAGCGACATCGATTTTGTCACGGCGATGACCACCAGCGTCCGTCTCGTCGCCGCCAATCCAGTTCCGATGCTTGCCTGGTGCGCATTGATTGGCGTGCTGATGGGCCTGTCGATGCTGACCGGCTTGTTAGGCCTATTGGTGGTGCTGCCGATCATCGGCCATGCAACCTGGCATCTTTACCGCCACGCGGTCGGCCCGCAGCCAAGCACGGAAGCCGCTGCAGGCGTTGCTGCGTAATTAATCCATTCCGTTGACGCCGCCACATCGAGTAGCAGCGCAACATCGCGGTTGTGTCAATGTATTGATACAATAAGAGCTGCCCGAGCGGCGAAACGGTTTGTCTTCAGGTTTTAAGAGCGTGAAGGGATACAGCTTGAAGACCAGCGGCTCGAAAACATCACCGCAAACGATAGTCAGCCCTGACATGCGCCTCGCCGTCGCAGGCGACAGTGCCGATGCGCTCGAGCCTGATAAGATGCGCCAGGACGTTAAGCGCCGCCGCCTTGTGAAGGCGCCTGTCCACATCGGCGTACATGGCCGGCACAATGTCTTTGATCTGCGTGCGCCCCTGTTTCAGATGATCAATAATCTGCGCGTCGCGCATCAAGCGATGGGTCCTGACCGCGCGCACGAAACGTTGCGGTTTTTCAATGGGCGCGCCATGGGTGGGCAGGTACACTGCGTCGTCGCGCGCCAATAACACGTCGAGACTTTTCATGTAGTCGCCCATATCGCCGTCCGGTGGCGCAACAACCGTCGTCGCCCAGCCCATCATGTGATCGCCGGTAAAGAGCGCTTTTTCCTGGGGCAAGGAAAAGCATAGGTGGTTTGATAAATGGCCGGGCGTGTGATGGGTTTCGATCCGCCAGTCCGCCCCCTCCAGCACGGCCCCGTCGCCGATGATTTCATCGGGCGCGAAACCATAATCCGCGCCTTCGTCGAGGGCCGGAGCATCGTCCTGTCGTTTGCGCACGGGATGGGCCCCAAACCCGAAAATCGGCGCGCCGGTCGCTGCGGCAAACTCCTTCGCCAGCCCGCAATGATCGGAATGGGTGTGGGTAATGAGAATGTGGCTGACCTTCTCAGCACTGGTGGCGGTTAGCAGCGCTTCAAGATGTTCTTTTTTATTCGGACCGGGGTCGATGACAGCGACCTCGCCCGTCCCGACAATATAAGTGCCGGTGCCGGTATAGGTGAACGGGCCCGGATTATTGGCGATGACACGGCGCACCCCCGGCAGCACCTCATCCGGCGCGCCATAGGTAAAATCAAGATCTTTAACGAAAGGGATTTTGGCCATCAGGCGTATATGGGTCCGTCAAAACGGAAAGTCAGCCTCAAACGGGATTTTCTTCTGATCAAAAGCATAATCCTTGTAAGGACCGTCCCGGCCGACCCAGTGCATAAATAAATGCGCCGACCAGCGATTGGGATTTGGCTGAAGCCGCGCATGACGATAGCGTATGCCCTGATAAAGCACCGCGTCTCCCGGCGCCATATCAATGGTCGCAAATTCATCGTCGCCGTAGTCCGGCATCGCAACGCGATTTTCGACTTCCTCATCGGTCAGGCGCCGCTTGCCGACGGTGAACGGCCACGGATTTTCATCAGACGCGCCAAGAAACATCGTGATGGAATGCTCGCAGGCAAACCGGTCGGAATGCACCTTGCAGACGGCGCCTTTCTGATAAGCCCTGAAATATGCGTAGGTCGGCGTCAGTGCTTTGCCCGTCGCCTGTTCAACGAAGGGCGTTAATCCCCACAAGAAAGAAAGCGCCGGCGGAAAATGAAAACCGTAAAGTTCATAGGCCGGCTTTTCGATGATCGAAGGTTCATCAGCGAACTTCGAAAGCTCTTCGGCTGTGTCGCCCATAGACCGCTGGGTCATGGACAAGAACGCCGCCGACACGTCTTTCGCGATCATGTCCTTCAGAAGAACATACCCGTTTTTTTGATAGGCGTCGGCGTGATGCACGTCAGACCCGCTGACGGTCAGGCCGGCGATGCGGCAAGCGCATCGTCTACCAAGGCGGCAAACGCGTCAGCGATGCCGCGCATGGCCTTCAGCTTGTCCTGCCCTGTCATCGCCGATGGCGGACCCATATCGGTTTTGTTCGCATCAACAATGTAAATGCGTCCATCGCTGCGGTCGCGTAAAACGTCAAGCCCGCCGAAATCAAGCGACATGGCGCGCGCGAAGGCGATTATCTTTCCCTGTTCCTCAGGCGACAGCATGGTCGATGCTTCAACCAGATCGACGCGGGTGTTGTCGTTCGAAAACCGCGCATCTGCCGGACGGCGTTTCAGGTAAACAAAAGGGATTTTGCCGCCGACAATGGGTGTCCTGATGTCCACATGCTCGGCGCCGTCAAAGGTGTTGTCTACAAGCCGCTGATAAACCTGCCCGCGTCGTGTTTCCGACACCGGACAAGAGATAATGCGGCCGTCATGTTTGCCGTTGAGTTCAGATTTCTCGACAGCAGTTCCCTGATGAGCGAGCGGATCGATAGTAAGGCTGTAGCCGAACACCTCTTCGAACACGCGGGCGACAACGCTTTTTCGAATATCAAAGCAACCGATGTTAAAGGCCGGCTTACCAGACGGCGCTTGCCGCGGGCCCATAAGAAATTCGCGGTCCTCGAAATAAAAATGCAAGTCGGCGTCCCGGGGATCGTCAACGATTTTCACGTCGGCGAGATGACAGACCGGCCAGATCGCGTAATATGAGCGCGGCTTTTTCGGAAAGAAGGAAATCCGCGCCCGCGGCTCGCGTCCTTTTACGATACGGGATGCGCGCACCGCATTAACCAGCCAGACAAAACTGGCGACGCGCCAGAACTCCCGGGCGAACTCCGCCGTTAACGGTATGCGCGCGCCAGTCTCCTTGGCGACCAGCAGATTACCATCGATTTTGTAGTCGCCAAAAAGGGACATCACTACTCCGTGGTCCGCTACGCCCAACGCCTGCGCCTTCATGTAAAACATGGCTTTTTCCCCGATGACAAGGAAATAAAACCATCGTGAGGGGCATAAATCGATGAACGGCGCACAGTTTGCGACGACGGGCCCATGTGTCCCATCGGTAAACAAAGTCTTAAAGTCGCAGTCGCAATTGTTGCGAGTGCGTTCATCCTCTCAGCAACCGCAGCGGCGGGCCAAGGCCCTGTCACCGCGGGCGGCGTCGCTGTTGGTGACGGCTCGGGCGGGGTCACCGACCGCGCCTATGTCTCAGCGCCGCCCAACTATGTTTACGTCGTTGAAAAGGAACGGGGCAGTTTCCTTGATTGCGGCGAAGGCCAGGAAACCCGCGCAACCGACGCCGACGGCCGAGACCTCGCGGGGCTCGATTGCGGCGTGACCCTGACGGAGACCATCGTCATCCCCGCCGCCGCCGCAAGCGCGCGGTTGGTGGTTCATTATTGAGCGGTTCCGCTGGTCTGCATCTTCATTTGTCGTTACCCGATCATCCCCGCGAAGGCGGGGATCCAGGCAGATTTATTGGCCGTTGCGCTGGCCCTACACTTTCAAGAATTTTGAATTTCGTAAATATTCATGACTGCGAAGGAAAAAAACCGAACATAGTTGGTTAGGCGGCATTTAACGCAAACACGTAGATTCCCATTCAGATTGAAGGGAGCTTACTATGCGTGGATTGATCGCTGTCACATTGTTGTTAACAGCATGCACCAGTTACAACGCCGGCGTCGAGTCGAATTGGACCCGCCCAAATGTGTTGCATGTTAGCGGCGGCGGGAATGCACTTTCAACAGATGGTCGAATCGAAGATTACGTTTTCTTGCAGGCCGCAGAGAAAGCGTTGGAAGCCGGATATCGGTATTTTGTTGTAGCCGAAAGCGTCAATACGGGCGGCACTGAGACCTTCACAACATACTCTCCCTACACCACCACTATTTCGGGCAGCACCCGTGGCAGTTTTGTCGGCAACAGTTATTTTGGAACCACGCATGCGACCGCCACCACAACGGGCGGACCGCGTTCATATACCTATTACTTCCCGGGGCGGGAAGCCGTTTTCATCATGTTTGATAGTAAGCCGCCCGGATATCGACCAGGCCAATATTATGAAGTGACCCGAGTCTATAACGAGCTTGGCCGCAAGTACTTATCAGATTTTCAACCGATCGAGGATGCTTTATTCACTGAAGTCGTGGCTCCGCCCCAGCAAGTCGCTCCCGTCGCCGCACAGCCAGTAACTCCCGCTTCAACTTCACATTCTGTACTGGCGCCAAAATCGACAGGACGAGCTGCAACGGAACCCAAGCGTGAACGAACACTTGACGAAATCTACCAATCATTGAGCGATAATGATAAGTTCATCGCGGATTCGATGTCCCCTACTGACCGGGTGCAGTATTTGTACAGCCGCCGATAACATTGGATTCAACAAGCACTGGGACGCAGCCCGCTGACGAGATCATCCCAGCGACATTTGTGATTGACAATCCGAAACTCAATTCGCCGGCTTAGCCGCATCCGGCTGCTTCGGCTTCGCCAGACATAAATCCGTTTCAAGTTCGCCTTCGTCGTTTTTGCGCACCGCGATCGAATATTGCCGGCCATAGTCGAAAGAAATGCCGCAATTGTCGGGATCGGTCAGGTGCCACACTTTGGTGCGGCCGCGCAGCTGCTTTTCGTCTGAAACGAACACGTTAAAAAATGTCGCCTGCCGGTCCGCCGCCGTCTTGCCGTCAGGCCCAAGTGAAACTTCAGCGTCGACCACCAGCCCCTTGAGGGAGACGGTTTCAATCTCCGGATTATCGCGGCAGACGCATTTGGAGATTTCCACCTTGCGCAACACGGGCGGCGTCATGATGTCGGGTTCGGGCTGCGCCAGAGCGGCGGTGTTCGCGCCGAGCGCCGCAATAGCTACATTGACAATCAACTCTTTACGCATTGATCTCGATACCTTCCCTGCACATTTGCTCACGACTGCTTTGCAGCTTCGGTCAACGACTGCAACGCCGGTGCGTGCCCTGCGATATCGTAATCCGCAGCGGCGGCGTTTGAAACAATCTCTTGAACAGGCGCGCCGGCCCTTGCTGCCGCGAAGGACGCCACCATCACCGAGCGCATGCCGGACTTGCAATAGGCGAGCGCTGCGCCATCGCTGCTTGCACTCAAAGCCTGGTCGAACGCGTCAAGGTGATCGGGCGTAATGCCTGATGCGCCGACGGGAATGTGGACATAGGCAAGCCCCGCCGCCGAGGCCGCCGCTTCAATGTCGGCGCCGGCGGGCTGCCCCGGCTCTTCTCCGTCGGGGCGGTTGTTGATCACCACTGTCACGCCCATGGCGGCCGCGTCGGCAATGTCATCAGCCGTAATCTGCGGCGACGCAAAAAATGTTTCATTCACCTGATTGAACTTGTCGGACATGACACCTTCCAAACCTTATTCAAGTCATCGATCGCCCATTGACCAATGCGCGCCTGTTGATGGAAAGCTATATGATCATAAATTCGCTAAGCGCAAATAGCGCTGCAAAGAAAGACAGGCAATGACCTTAAGGCCCTTTCACCTAGCGATCCCGGTTGATGACCTCGTGGCGGCCGAGCGCTTTTACGGCGACCTCATGGACTGCCCGCGCGGACGGCGTTCAGAACACTGGATTGATTTTGATTTTTTCGGCCATCAATTGGTGACGCATCTTGCCCCAGGCGAATGCGGCAAAGCCGAAACCAACGCCGTCGACGGCAAGCAAGTGCCGGTGCGGCATTTCGGGATTGTACTTGATCAGAAACAATGGTTGGCGCTGGCGGCGCGCTTAAAAAACGAAGGCGTCGAGTTCATCATTGAACCGGGCATTCGCTTTCAGGGAGAACCGGGTGAACAGGGAACGTTCTTCCTGCTCGACCCGGCGGGGAATGCGCTCGAATTTAAATATTTTGCCGATCTGGGGCAGCTCTTCGCAGCCTGACCCGCGGCAGCGCCGTAAACTCAGGCGGCGTCAACGCACTGATCGAACCCGGTTGGCGCCTTAGCGCTTTGATCGGCGATCAACGCCTTCAGTTTCGCAAGCGCAGCCTCCTGGGTGCGGCCTTCAACAGCCGGGCTGTCCAGCCCGATCGCATAGGCCAGGAAGCCCTTGTTCCCATCAAGCGGCCGGATGAGGATCGTGTTCGCGTAGGTATCCATATTGGTTCCTCCCTCAAATTTGAGCGGAAGGGTCCGCGAGAATGCTTAAAGAAGCCTCGCCTTATGGTTAATGAAAGATTACGCCGCCATTTGTCGAAACCGGCGAACCCACGCCGTCATTGAGGCGGAGCCATGCAAGGTTGTCCTCAAAGTGGTTCGGCTTTCGGAATTGTAATGCGTATTTTCGAGTGAGCCGGCGCGCCAGGCGAAGCCGAGAGGGCCGAGCCCCCAATGGAGTTTTAACAAAGGAGAAGAGACATGCCGAAATTCGTATTTGTCTATCATGGCGGCTCAATGCCGGAGACGCCGGAAGAAGGCGAAAAAGTCATGGCGAAATGGACCGCCTGGTTGGAGAACTTAGGCGCTGCCGTTGTCGACGGCGGCAATCCTGTCGGCAAGTCAAAAACCGTGTTTGCTGACAAGGTCGCCGACGACGGCGGCGCCAACCCGACATCGGGTTACAGTCTCGTCAACGCCGCCTCTATCGATGGAGCGGTGGAGATGGCAAAAGGATGCCCCATCCTTGAAAACGGCGGTAATGTCGAAGTTGCGGAAGCGATGGAGATGTAATCTGTCGCCGCCGGCTCAAAATCGGCGGCGAACACTACCGGAGGCAAGCATGCACATTCCTGAAGGCTTCGCCCGCGTCACGCCTTACATATTTGCGAAGGATGCGGACAAATATATGGACCACCTTGTCGCAGCGCTTGGCGGCGTTGAAACGGACAGAACGCTCAGGCCTGACGGGAAGATAGCGAACGGGCAAATCCGGTTTGGCGACGCCAGTATCTTTATCTCAGAAGCCGGCCGCGGGTTTCCGCCGTCGCAATCGACATTTTATCTATATGTCGAAAACGCTGACGCGGCGATGGAACAAGCCCTTGCCCATGACATGGAAAAAGTTATGGACGTTGCCGACATGTCCTATGGCGACCGGCAAGGCGGCGCCAAAGACATCGCGGGCAATATCTGGTGGATTTCGCAAAGGCTTACGGACCAGCCTTATTGATGAAGCCGGTTGACGCGCACCGTCGCCGCGCCGTCAATCTCTGTCGCCGATATCGCCTAAATCCTTGATGGCGAGATAAATGTTGTAGACGACAAAAATAATGATCGCGACGAGGATCAGAAACTGCCAAAACGCCATAACAAAGGAGATATGGGGAGACTGCATTGGCAAGACAATGGCCAAGTGGGCGAACTTACAACCCTTTGTTCTTCAAGGATATAGATGCGCTTTCACCCAGCCGGCGTCTTTTGACGCGCGTTTATATTGCAGGCGATCATGCAGCCGAAACGGCCGGTTAACCCAAAATTCAATCTCTGTCGGGATCAGTCTGTAGCCGGACCAATGGGGCGGTCGCGGCACTTCCTTGATCCCAAATTGCGCCGCCTTGGCGGCGACTTGTTTCTCCAAAGCAAACCTGCCTTCCATAGGTCGTGATTGCGCCGACGCCCAGGCGCCGATCCGCGCCGAGCGGGCGCGCGTTGCAAAATAAGCGTCCGCCTCTTCCGGGCTTACCGGCATGATGTCGCCACGAAACCGCACCTGCCGTCGGATGGATTTCCAATGAAAGCAAAGCGCGGCTTTTGGATTTTGCACAAGCTCTGTTCCCTTGGCGCTTTCAGTATTGGTGTAGAAAGTAAGCCCGCGCATGTCGAAGTCCTTGAGCAACACCATGCGCACATTGGGCAGGCCGTCTGCGTCAACCGTCGCCAGCGCCACTGCATTTGGGTCATTCGGTTCGGTCTCGCCGGCCCGCGCCAGCCATTCGCCGAACAGTGCGAAAGGATCGTCTTTGGTGAAGACCTCGCCCTGATCCTCGTGCACCGCGTAGGTTTCTTCAGACGGGCTCGGCGGGATGATCGATTTGCCAGTCATGGGCGCTCCCTAATAAATGAGGACTCCCGTCCAGATGTTCTTGTTCAACAAGCCGATCGGCTAAAGTCTAGATCATCGCTTTGCAGCCGCCTTGCGGACAAAGCTTCGGGCCGTAACGTATTGGCGCGCTGTGTTCAATGACAACCACCTTGAGATAGGAAACTTTCCCGCCCACTCAAAAGCGCCGACTTGCAGCAATTCTCTATCATCCAATTCGTCGATCAATTTCAGGGTGCGTTTGACGCCTCTCTTTAGCCTGCCGCGAATTGTCCCATAAGACTGGGTTTTCGCCGCCTCGACAATATCAGCGTTGAGCCGTGGCGTCTCGCGCCAGCGATAACCCTTCGCCGGCGTTACTGGCGTCTTCCCGCGCCGCCCCTGTTCGACCCATTTGACAACATTTTCCGTCCACCAAGCCCGCACCGCCAAGAGGTCCCGCACGGACCAATCATCAACACATATGAGGCTGGCGACGCCATCGCCCGCTTCATCGAGTTCTTCCTCGAGCTTGGCGAAGTTATTCTCAATCATATTCACCAGTTCTTTTCGGGTTTTTGGAATTGTCGACATCCGCGCTTCACCTGTAGAATTGAGTCATGACCTATAACACCTTCGGCCGTGTCTTCCGATTTACAACCTGGGGCGAATCCCACGGGCCAGCGCTCGGCGTCGTCATTGACGGCTGCCCGCCGGGCATTTTGCTGACCGCAGACGAAATCCAAACCGCCCTCGACAAACGCAAGCCCGGCACTTCCAAGTTTGTGACCCAGCGCAAGGAGCCGGATGCAGTAAAAGTCCTTTCCGGCGTCTTCGAGGACGACACGACCGACGGCCCTCGCACCACCGGAGCGCCCATCAGCTTGATGATCGACAATGTCGATCAGCGCTCCAAGGACTACGCCGACATCCGCGACAAATATCGTCCGGGCCACGCCGACTTTACTTATGACGCCAAATATGGGTTTCGCGATTACCGCGGCGGCGGCAGATCCTCAGCGCGGGAAACGGCAGCCCGGGTCGCAGCCGGCGTTGTCGCGGAAAAGGCGCTGGCGCATGTGCTTGGTTCCGCGCCGGTGATCCGCGCCTGTTTGGTACAGATGGGCTCTCACAAAATTGACCGCGCGCGGTTTGATTGGATGCAAGTTTCCAAAAACCCTTTCTGGTGCCCCGACCCGGTCGCCGCAAAAGAATGGGAAACGCACTTGGAAACAGCGCGCAAATCCGGCTCTTCCATGGGCGCGGTTGTTGAAGTTGTCGCGTCGGGCATACCGGCGGGGCTCGGCGCGCCAGTCTATGGCAAGCTCGATCAAGACCTTGCGAGCGCCGCTATGTCCATCAATGCGGTCAAAGGCGTTGAGATCGGCGCCGGGTTTGAAGCCGCCGAACTATCCGGCGAAGAAAACGCCGATGAAATCCGTATAAAGAACGACGCGCCACATTTTCTTTCCAACCGGGCGGGCGGCGTGCTCGGCGGCATATCGACGGGACAGGATATTGTCCTGCGCTTTGCAGTGAAGCCAACGTCGTCAATTCTGGCGCCCCGCAAAACCATCACACGCGCCGGCGAAGAAACCGAGATTTCAACCAAGGGCCGCCACGACCCTTGCGTCGGCATTCGCGCTGTTCCTGTCGGCGCAGCCATGATGGCTTTGGTCTTGGCGGATCATGCGCTGATGCACCGCGCCCAGTGCGGGTAGCAAACACTGCTGCGTAGATTTGTTTTTCATGGCCCGGCGCGATAAACCGGATCCATGAAAAAACTCCTCTTCGCCGTCTTCGTTATAATCGCCGCCCTCGCCTTTTTCCTGCGCACGCCGGATACAGACCCCGGCGCAATGCAACAAAAATATACAAACGCTGCTTCGAAGTTTGTTGAGAGTAGCGAAGGCCTCCGCGTGCATTATCGCGATCAAGGCAATCCGGAAGGCATTCCGATTGTGCTCCTCCATGGCACCGCGGCGTCGCTCCATACCTGGGAACCGCTGGTCGCGGAGCTCAAAGATGAATACCGCCTGATCACTTACACGCAGCCGGGCCATGGCCTCACGGGCCCGCACCCGCACGATGACTATACGTTTGCCGGCATGGCCGAAGCTCTTGATCTGGTTACGGAGGAACTTGATCTCAAGCGTTTTATACTCGGCGGCAATTCCATGGGCGGTTGGGTTTCCTGGCGCTATGCGCTAGCGTATCCGGAGCGGGTTGACGCGCTTTTGTTGCTCGACGCCTGGGGCATGCCCTTGCGCGAAGGCGAAGAAGAGCCGCCAATGAATCTCGGCTTTCGCCTGCTTGGTTCGCCCATCGGCCGCATATTGATGCAGCATTACACGCCGCGCATGCTTGTCAAAAAATCAGCGCTGCAATCAGTTTCCGTTGCGTCTGTCATGGATGAGGCGACGGTTGATCGCTACTGGGAAATGTTGCGCCTGCCGGGCAATCGCCGCGCCCGCGCCCTCGCCGCGATTACAGACCGCAAGCCGGAAATGGCGGAGCGGATTGGCGAGATTGCGATCCCAACCCTCGTTATCTGGGGCGAAGAAGACCAGCTCATTTTCGCAAGCGCAGCCCAGACGTTTGACGAACGCATGCCAAACGCCGATGTTGTGATCTATGAAAATGTCGGTCATCTTCCCATGGAAGAAGCGCCGGAACGCACGGCCCTCGACATTGACGTGTTTTTAGAACGCACCATCAAACAGGAAATCGACCAATGAAACTTTTCTGGTGTCCGAATTCGAGAGCGCAGCGCGGCATATGGCTGATGGAGGAAACCGGTCTTGATTATGACCGTGTGCTGATTGATATTCGCGATCCGGAGAAACCACGCGATCCCGACTTTGCAAAAGCGAGCCCCATGGGCAAGGTGCCGGCGCTTGCCGACGGCGACGTCATGCTCGCCGAGTCTGCGGCCATGGCGATGTATGTGGCGGATCGCTATCCCGAGACGAAACTGGCGCCTGCCGTCGAT
>JANQOV010000044.1 GCA_028285645.1 Hyphococcus sp. | reverse complement strand
TCGAATCTAGAAGGATGCCCTCCATGATCGAGCGCAATCCGCGGGCGCCGGTTTTCCGGCCAATCGCCTTGCGGGCAATTGCCGCTTTGGCGTCGTCGGTGAAGGTGAGTTTGACGTCCTCCATCTCGAACAGACGCTGATACTGCTTGACCAGCGCATTTTTCGGCGTGGTCAAAATCTGGATAAGCGCGTCTTCATCGAGATCTTCGAGCGTTGCGATGACCGGCAAACGTCCGACGAATTCGGGAATAAGGCCAAATTTCAAGAGATCCTCAGGTTCGACTTCCTGAAGGATATCGCCGATTTTGCGGTCGTCAGGGCTTTTGACTTCCGCGCCAAAGCCGATGGATGAACCTTCGCCGCGATTGGCGATCACTTTTTCAAGGCCGGCAAAAGCGCCGCCGACGATGAACAGGATGTTGGTCGTATCAACTTGCAGGAATTCCTGCTGCGGGTGCTTGCGCCCGCCTTGCGGCGGCACAGAAGCAACCGTTCCTTCCATGATTTTCAACAGGGCCTGCTGTACGCCTTCGCCCGATACGTCCCGGGTGATCGAAGGATTGTCAGACTTGCGACTGATCTTATCGACTTCGTCGATATAGACGATGCCGCGCTGCGCCCGTTCAACATTGTAGTCAGCGGACTGAAGAAGTTTCAGGATAATGTTCTCAACGTCCTCGCCAACATAGCCAGCTTCCGTCAGCGTGGTCGCGTCGGCCATGGTGAAAGGCACGTCAAGAATGCGCGCTAATGTCTGCGCAAGAAGCGTCTTACCGGAACCGGTTGGGCCAACGAGCAGAATATTTGATTTCGCAAGCTCTACGTCGTTGTTCTTCGTTGCGTGGTTGAGGCGCTTGTAGTGATTGTGAACCGCAACAGACAGGACCCGCTTGGCCTGGGTCTGGCCGATCACGTAATCGTCAAGAACTTTATGAATTTGCTGCGGGCTGGGTACGCCGTCGCCCGCTTTGACTAGCGAAGACTTTGATTCCTCGCGGATAATATCCATGCAAAGTTCAACGCATTCATCGCATATGAACACGGTCGGGCCGGCGATCAGTTTCCTGACCTCATGCTGACTTTTTCCGCAGAACGAGCAGTAAAGGGTATTTTTCCCATCACCGCTGCTTTTGCCGCCAATTTTGCTCACGCTAAACCTACTCCTTGTCAGCACCCTTTAGTGGCCGGCGCGTAAACTCGACTTTGCGCCTAACGGTGCAGGAAGGGCGCCATGCCCCCAGACTTTCCCGTATTCGACCATATTCCGCTGACATCAATCAAGAAACCATTTCGACGCCTGGTTAACGGCGAAATTTAATCGTTTTTGTCTTCGCTTGGTTCAGCTCTTTCCGACAATACCTTATCGATCAAACCGAAATCGACCGCCTCCTCCGGCGTCATGAAATGATCGCGATCAAGCGTTTTCTCAATGATTTCATAGGATTGACCGGTATGCTCGACGTAAATCTCGTTCATCCGGCGCTTTAGCTTGATAATGTCCTGGGCGTGGCGCTCGATATCGGACGCCTGGCCCTGAAAGCCCCCGGAGGGCTGGTGCACCATGATGCGCGAATTTGGCAGGGAAAAGCGCATATCCTTCTCGCCCGCCGCCAATAGCAGTGATCCCATGGATGCGGCCATGCCAGTGCACATGGTCGAAACCGCAGGCCGGATGTAGCGCATGGTGTCATACATGGCGAGGCCGGCAGACACGGAGCCGCCGGGCGAATTAATGTAAAACGCGATCTCTTTCTTGGGGTTTTCCGCCTCCAGGAACAAAAGCTGCGCAACAATGAGCGTGGAGACTTGATCGTGGACCGGCCCGGAGAGGAAAATAATCCGCTCCTTAAGGAGCCGCGAATAGATGTCATAGGCGCGTTCGCCGCGGCTGGATTGCTCGACCACCATCGGCACCAGCGTGTTCATAAAGATATCGTTGGGATCTTTCATCAATTCCTCTTGTTCCGGACCGCGGCGTGAATTAGCCGCGGAAGAGCGTCTTAATCGTTAACATGGGGGCTAAATTCACGCGCGCCAGCCCCATCGACCAGATGTTATCACGCCCCGCTTAAGCGAGGGTTATTCTCTTGAAAATGCAAGATTTTCTTGCGCCGGCGGCAGCACGTTCAGTGTTTTCGTCGCCGACGGTCCGTTTGGGCCGTGAAACGGCCCCCACGCGTTAGCCGAAATGGCGTAAGCGCTAGCCGTCCTCACCCTCTGGGTCTTCCATCAGCTTTTCTTTAGAGACCTTCTTATCGGTCACCTCGGCGCGCTCAAGAATGTAGTCGACGACCTTTTCCTCAAACAGCGGCGCACGCAATTGCGCCAGCGCTTGCGGATTCTTCTGGTAAAATTCCAGCACTTCTTTTTCTTGGCCAGGATAACTGCGGGCCGCGTTAAGAATTTCCCGTTGCAAATCTTCCTGCGGAACCTGTACTTCGGCGCGCTTGCCGATTTCCGCAAGCACCAGTCCGAGACGCACGCGGCGCTCGGCGATCTGTTGGTACTCTTCCTTTAATTCCTCTTCCGACTTGTCCTTGTCTTCTTCTTCCCGCTCAGCGCCTTCGACCTGCGCCCAGATCTGTTCGAACTCCGACTTCACCATGCCGGGAGGCAGGTCAAAATCGTGCGCATTATCAAGTTTGTCCAGCAACAGCCGTTTGATATGGCCGCGCGATAGACTGTTGAAATCTGCTTCAATGCGCTCACGCAGACGCGTTTTCAGATCGTCTAGGCTTTCCAACCCAAGTTTCTTGGCGAGCTCATCGTCGATCTCAACGTCTTCTGGCGCTTTGACTTCGTGGACCTTGGCGTCGAAAACCGCCTCTTTCCCGGCGAGGTCTTTGGCGTTGTAGTCCTCCGGAAACGTGACTTTGATTTCGACGTCGTCGCCTGACTTGGCGCCGATCAATTGCTTTTCAAACCCGGGGATGAACGTATCGGACCCGAGTACGATGTCGACCTTTTCGCCCTTGCCGCCATCGAACTCTTCACCATCTATGCGGCCGACATAGTCAACCGAGACCATGTCGCCTTTTTTGGATTTTTCGGACTTCTTACGCGCCTTGTAGGAGCGCTGCTGTTCGGCAATGTTGTTCAGCGCCTCATCTATGTCCTTATCAGGAACATCGGCGACACGCCGCTCAAGCTTCAATGTTGAAACATCCATCGGCTCGATGTCCGGCAAAATCTCAGCGTGGACGTCATATTCAAGATCCGCCTTGCCGGCGATCACTTCGTCCATGTTGGAATGAAACTGCGGATGCGGCGCGGTGGCGGGTTGCAGATCGCGCTCTTCAAAAGCTTTGGCGCTGGTTTCGGCGACAAGCTCCTGGACGATCTCGCCCATCATGCCTTTGCCGTACATCTTCTTGAGAAAGGAAACCGGCGCTTTGCCTTTTCTGAAGCCCTTAAGGTGCACCTCGCCTTTGATTTCCTCGAGCTTGGTGGTGAGCTTCTTGTCGAGTTCCGACGCTGGCACCTTCACCGTAAAAGTGCGCTCAAGTCCCTCAGTGCTTTTCTCGATGACTTCCATCGTCGTTCCTGTCGTCTGTTGCAGCCAAGCCGATGACTGCAGATTTCATGCCCGCTTAACGCGGCTGTCGATTTCGCCGAGCTGCGTTTGCTTCGCAAACGGTCCGGGCTTTGATCTCGCTTGAATTCCTTCGCTTCGCGAAGGGTTCAAGCTCGTGGTGCGGATGAGAGGACTCGAACCTCCACGCCTCGCGGCGCCAGAACCTAAATCTGGTGCGTCTACCAGTTCCGCCACATCCGCTATCGCTGATCGCCCAACAAAACAGCACTCAAGGCGACCGGCTGAGCGCGTCTCTATAGCAGACCGGATTGGGCTGTCGAGCCGGTTAAAGCCGTTTCTCGAACCACATCACATCGTGAAAGCGACCGAACTTGCGGCCGACTTCGCTCAGCGTCGAAATATGCTCAAATCCGAAGGATTGGTGGAGCGCGACCGAGGCAGGGTTAGGCGGGACGATCAACGCGTACGCCCGGTGCAGGTCGGCGTCGGCAATAGCGCCGAAAAGGGCGCCATAGAGCCGGCGCGCAACGCCCTGGCCCTGGCTGGCAGGGTCAACAAACACCGACGTTTTGATTGAGGTCGCATAACCGCCGCGCGGGTCAAACGCCGCTGCATTGGCGAAACCACAAATATTCCCATTTCGCTGCTCAGCAACAAAGACTGGATGCCGCGGTGATTGCGCCAGGCTTTCCAGCCAGCGACGGCGATCAGCCTCGGAAATGGCTGCGGTTTCGAACGTCGCGGCGCTATCGCGAATGAAGGGATTGTAAACTCCATTGATGCCGGCGGCGTCAGCGGCCTGGGCCCGACGAATGATGAGCGCGCTCATCCCGGCTGGCTCCGCGAAGGCGGCGTCTCAGCCGCGCCGCTTTGTGGTTGCGGATGGGGCGGCGTCAACATTGAGCGCAACACGGTCGGTAACAGTTCGGTCAAATCCTCAGCGATGAGACCCGGCCCCGCCGCTTGACCTACGGCGCCGTGAAACCAGACGGCTGCGCAAGCCGCTTCGAAGGCAGGCATGCCTTGCGCCTTAAGGCCGCCAATAAATCCAGCGAGCACATCACCGGCGCCGGCTGTCGCCAGATCTGGCGGCGCATTGACATTCACCGCAGCGCGCCCGTCCGGCGCAGCAATGATGGTGTCAGCGCCCTTGAGCACAACGACGGCGCCGGCCTTTTTGCTCGCTGCGCGCGCCGCGCCAAGTTTGCCGTCTTCAATCGAAACGCCAGCAAACAAACGATCAAACTCGCCCTGATGCGGCGTTAATATGTCTTCTTTCCTGAGCGCCCCGAACAAGACGTCTGGCGCGTCTTCAAAACTTGTGAGCGCATCAGCGTCCAGAACAAGCGACGCCTGCATCTTCGATAGAGCGCTAACCTTCTCGCGCGTTTCGTCGCCGACGCCTGCGCCGGGCCCGATGATGACGACTTCTGGATATTTGTCGCCACCGCGCAGCGCGCCGGTGATGTCGGCTACGCTGTCGGCAGCGCGCAACATGATGGCGTTTAGTTGCGCTGCGTGTTCTTGCGCCGCGCCGCTGGGGGCCAGCACCGTCACCAGCCCGGCGCCCATTCTTAAAGCACCGCGCGCCGCCAATCGCGCCGCGCCGCCCTTTAACGCCTCCCCCGCCGCCACAAAAACATGACCGCGGTGATATTTGTGGGTTTGAAATGTCGGCCGGCGAAACTGCGATCCCCAAAGGCCAGGTTGGTTTTCAAAGGTGTCGATGCGGATTTGGCCCAGCGCCGCTGCTTCAATGCCAATAGGCACAACATCGACAGCGCCCGAAAAGCCACGGCCCGGGAATAAAATATGTCCTGGCTTTTTGAGGAAAAAAGTCACAGTGCGCGTTGCCTGTATAGCTGCGCCCATGACTTCGCCGCTATCCGCATTGACGCCCGAGGCGATGTCTATGCTGAGGGCCGGCGCCGGATGTGCGTTGGCGGCACTGATCATCGCAAGCGCATCGCCTTCGACAGCGCGCGTCAGCCCCGTGCCGAACACCGCATCGACAATCAAGCCGGCGCCATCAAGAACACTTGGATTGAAAGGCTCAATTTGCCCTTCATAAAGACCGGCCATCAGCTTGGCGTCGCCCTTGAGGTCCTCGGCGGCGCCCATCAGCGCAAGTCGCACGGTCCAGCCTTTTTCGGCGAGCAGTCGCCCGGCGACAAACCCGTCGCCGCCATTATTGCCCGGCCCGCACAACACCGCGACGGGCCGCGGCTCCCAGGCGCGCATTGTGATCTCGGCAACGCGCCCGCCCGCCGCCTCCATCAGCGCTGCGCCGGACGTTCCGCCTGCAATTGCCGCCGCTTCCGCGGCGCGCATCTGGTCGCACGATAGTACAATGAAATCCGCCAACTTTTTCGTAAGCCTCCTCGACGTGCGATTGTCATATCAGATTTAAGGGGGCATACACAAAGATATCGACTGCAATAGGGGCCGAATTGACCTCCATGAAGAAAATCGAAGCCGTCATCAAACCCTTCAAGCTCGATGATGTGAAGGAAGCGCTACAGGACATCGGTCTTGCCGGCATGACCGTAACCGACGTTCGCGGCTTTGGGCGACAAAAGGGGCATACGGAGCTTTATCGCGGCGCCGAATATGTGGTTGATTTCTTGCCAAAGGTGAAAATTGAGTTGGTCGTCACCGACGACCTTTTGGTTCAGGCTGTTGAAGCCATCAAAAACGCCGCGCATTCGGGACGGATCGGCGACGGCAAGATTTTCATATCCACCATCGACGACGCCATTCGCGTGCGCACTGGCGAGAGCGGCCGCGATGCTTTATGATTTGAACAAACGTCGATGCAGGGGATTTGCGCAATGACTGCAGAGCGCGTTGAAAGCATCAAAGACAGTTTTTGCAAGGCCCTTGACGCCGCCGTCTGGTCGGATGCGCCTTATCGCCACTGTTTTTTGAGCGAAGTGCTCCCGCAGGACATTTTGTCCGATGTTCAATCGCTCACGTTTCCAACGCCTGATCTTGGCGGCGTTTCCGGCGCGCGTGAACTGCACAACGACCAGCGTCATTATTTTAACGCCGCTACAATCAATACCTTTCCCTTTGTCGCAGACATCTCCGCAGCTTTACAGTCTTCAGACGTCGCCAAAGCGGTTGCGGAGGCGTTTGATGCTGAAATCGATGGAACGTTTTTGCGTGTTGAATATGCGCAGGACGTCACTGGTTTCTGGCTGCAGCCGCACACGGACATAGGCGTCAAACGGTTTACCATGCTGATCTATATTTCTGACGGCCCGGACCATGATATGCTGGGCACGGACATATATGCGGACAAGGACACGTGGGCGAAACGCACGCCCTTCTCCCCGAACATCGCGATGGCGTTCAAGCCGGGCGACAACACATGGCATGGGTTTGAGCCGCGCGAAATCAATGGCGTCAGAAAATCGCTGATCCTGAATTATGTCACGACCGATTGGCGCGACCGGGAGCAGTTAGCGTTTCCTGATCAGTTGGTGCGGGCTGCTTAGTCGTCAGCGATTTGTTTCCCACTTGCCGCGTAAACGCTCCACCACCGTCATTCCAGGTCGCGCATTTATCTCCAAATCCATGATTTGGTCAGGCATCAGGCAAATGCGCGATCTGGAATGACGGCTTGGGTTATGGTTAATTCCGTACACGTAGTACGGGAATTTCTCCCGTTAAACGGGAAAATCGCCAAAAAACCCAGTAGTGGGGGATATCTATCCTACACCACCGGGACAGGGTTTATGCTTCGCGCATGTCAGTATTGAAGCGCCGCATTGTTTTTGCGTTTGCGCCGTCGACGTCATTGCCGCGCCTGTCACGGCAGTCCGGCAATGCAAAGACGAGATATTTGGCTGGAGGAAACAGAAATTTCTTGAACGAAAATGCTAACGATGAGTCGAGCGCGGGCCTGATGGCGAAACTGGTCCGAGAAATCCGGCGTAAAACCTGGCGACGCGGTCGAAATGAAACGAAATTGTGTGGTCCGACATTTTGCAAAGCGGCGTCGTTGATGGGCGCTATTTTCAGTCCCGCGTATCAATCAATCGCTGTTTCACGAGCCGGACAATCTCGGGCGTCGCATCAACAGGGGAAATCCCGAAAGGCGCCGCGGCGCCGTCAAGCGGCCTGGCCAATCCGTCCTGTTCAAGCCGATCCGCAAACCAACAAAGTTTTGCAGCCAGGCCCGGCGGACGAAACGTATAAATCCCGGTTCCCGATGCGAGCGCTTCGCTCATCATATTGTGGCTATCAGCGGTGACAATTAACGTATCCGCGCGCGCCAGAATGTCTGCATATGGATTATCGCCCTCCCCGCGCCAGACAAATGAAGGCTTACCGCTCACAGCGCGCTGCGCTGCTTGCAACATACTGTCTGTTGTTCGGCGCGAGCGTGTAATAGCGACGCTAGAAAAGTCTTCCGCCGCGCGCGACAGCTTTGAGGAGAGTTCACTGATCGCTGCTTCATCATATCGGGCGCCGCCGCTTGGACCGCCCAAAACAACGCCAAGCATTGGCTGCGGCAAATTCATGACCGAGGGCGCAGGATTTTCCCGAGCTGCCTTGATATGCGCGGTCATTTCATGGGGCGATGTAAGTGTCGTGATGACATTGCCGCCATCGAGCTGATCATGATCCGGCGCCCATACCATGTCCGCATGAGCGACGCTGATGCGCGGGTCTTTCATCAAAAGCACTTTTGTCGCGCCCGCTGCCGCACGCTTGACGGTGCGCGCATAAGGTATGGCGCGGCGTCCGGACGCGATAAGAATTTGCGGAAAAGGCGGCGCGATTGGACTGCCGTTGTTTTGCGGGCGATCACGGGGGTCAATCGGCCCCCAGGGCGCCATAGCTGCAAATATTGTACGCGGGTTGATCACTCGTTTGTCGAAACTTGGCGACAACGCCCTTGCGACCGCCAGACATTGAACGTCGTCGCCGATCTTGCCATCGGTCAGTACCCAGATGGTTGGCGTATTCGAGCTTTGAGCAGTGTTCATTGGTCCAGCGGCTTAGCCGGGCGCGCCAGAACGCACAATCCCGTAGCAACCAAATCAGTCCACAATTGGCCCCGAAGAGCAGCCCGGCGCCAAAACGGCGCATCGCGAACATTGGCGGCGCATATCAGAAAATGTCATATTTTACAGCGCCTAAAATCGATTTCTTCGATTAAGGCTATGATTTTTAACATATTATTTCACCGATTGCGTTTTTTTTGCTGCAATGCAATATTGAGTTCCCGTAGAGCCGAATCGCCGTGCACATGGCGGCCCACCCCCGGCTGGCGGGCCATCCATGAAAACCGGCGCAATAATGCAACGATGAGGAGCCTGCTTCCATGAGCGCTGACGCCGTACAAAAACTAATCAAGGACGAGAAAATAAAATATGTCGACCTTCGGTTCACTGACCCGAAAGGCAAATGGCAGCATGTAACCTTCGACCAATCGATGATTGACGATGATTTTTTTGAAGACGGCTCCATGTTTGACGGATCCTCAATCGCCGGTTGGAAAGCGATCAATGAATCCGACATGGTGTTGATGCCGGATACGAAGACTGCTGTCGTCGATCCATTCTTTTCACAGCCTACGCTCGCCATTTTTTGCGATATTCTTGAACCCTCCACCGGCCAACCTTACGCGCGCGATCCGCGCTCAACGGCAAAAGCGGCGGAAAATTATCTTGCTTCGTCAGGCGTCGGCGACACCGCCTATTTCGGTCCGGAGGCGGAGTTTTTCGTATTCGACGATGTGAGATGGTCTACCGCCCAGAACAATACGGGCTTTGCCGTTGATTCAACCGAAGGCCCCTATAATTCGTCAACCGATTACGACGCTGGCAACCTCGGTCATCGTCCCGGTCCGAAAGGTGGTTACTTCCCGGTGCCGCCTGTCGACTCAGCGCAAGACATGCGTTCGGAAATGCTTTCGGTCATGACCGAAATGGGGATCGAGCCGGAAAAACATCACCATGAGGTCGCGCCGTCACAGCATGAGCTGGGCATGAAATTTTCAACGCTGACCACTATGGCTGACCGCCTGCAGATCTATAAATATATCGTGCATCAAGTCGCTTCCGGTCACGGTAAATCCGCCACCTTCATGCCAAAACCAGTGTTTGGCGATAACGGTTCGGGCATGCATGTTCACCAATCGGTTTGGAAAGACGGCAAGCCATTATTCGCCGGCGATCGGTATGCGGATCTCTCCGAGACCTGCCTCTATTATATCGGCGGCGTCATCAAGCACGCCAGAGCCATCAACGCTTTTGCAAACGCGACAACGAACAGCTATAAACGCCTGGTGCCAGGCTATGAAGCGCCTGTGCTGCTTGCTTATTCTGCGCGTAACCGTTCGGCATCAGTGCGGATCCCGTGGGTGTCTTCGCCGAAGGGCAAACGCCTCGAAACGAGGTTTCCGGACGCATCAGGCAATCCGTATCTTACCTTTGCGGCCTTGTTAATGGCCGGCATCGACGGCATTGAAAACAAAATCCATCCGGGCGATCCCATGGACAAGGATCTCTACGATCTGCCGCCGGAGGAACTGAAAGATATTCCGACAGTTTGCGCATCTTTGCGCGATGCGCTCACCGCCCTCGACCGCGACCGCGAGTTCCTCAAGAAAGGCAATGTCTTCAATGACGACCAGATCGACGCTTATATCGAACTGAAGGAAGAAGAAGTGCTGCGCTTTGAAACGACACCGCATCCGGTCGAATTTGCGATGTATTATTCAGTTTAAGAAAGCCAACCAATTCACTCCGAAAGGCCGGGCGCATTATTGCGCCCGGCTTTTTCATTGCTGGCGCTTTTCGGGCGGCCTTGACAGCGCTCAGAATACATGTAACTATTTAGTTACATGTTAAATGACCGCGATATGGACGCCGTGTTTCAGGCGCTCGCCCATGAAAGCCGAAGGCGCATGCTTGATGTCATCAAGGAGGAACCCGGCATTGGCGTTGGCGCGCTTGCGTCGGGATTTGACGTTAGCCGCATCGCTGTCATGAAGCACCTTGCTGTTCTTGAGGACGCTGGCCTCATTGTATCTGAAAAAGACGGCCGCACACGAAAGCTCTATTTCAATGCGGCGCCGATCCAGATGATCCATGAGCGTTGGACAAGCGAATACAGCGCCTATTGGGCGGGCCAGATGACGCGCATCAAATACCTCGCCGAAACGAAGGAAACCGAAAGCAAGACGCAACGTCTGCGCAAAAGGGGATGAACATGAACGAGAAATTTGCAGAAAAGCAAATCTATCGCGTCGTTATCGATGCACCAGTCGAGCGGGTCTGGTCGGAGCTTATCGACGCAACAAAACCGCGCCCTTTCTTTTGGAATGGAAATTGGGATGCGCCCGATTTTTCCCCAGGCAGTCCCTACCGTATCAGCGCCAACAACGGCAAAATGGTTCCGGTTATCGGCAGAATTATTGAGATGGAGCCGCCCAACAAGCTGGTGACAAGCTTCCGTTTAACAAACCTGTCCGATCCAGCTTCGACCGTTACTTATTTGCTCAGCGAAAAAAACGGCGGCACGGAATTTAGTCTGATTACCGAAAATGTCCTTGCCGGATCCAAGAGCGAAAAATCCATGGCGAGCGGCTCGAAGTTTATTGTCGAAAACTTCAAGGCCTATATGGAGACGGGGCAAGTGACCTTCGGCGCACGCATGATGTTGGGCATGTATTCCTTCATGGCGCCGCTAGCGCCGAAATCCATGAGCGCTGAAAACTGGCCGCTCGATAAGGCTGAATAAGTGGAGGAGAAATTCGCCAAGTCACCTGAAGAAATGGCGAATGCGATGATCGCCAATATGAAGGAAAAAACCGGAAAGACGCTGGCGCAATGGACCAAAATTGCCAAGGCGTCCGGCGAAGAAAAGCATGGCGGCCTCGTCAAACACCTCAAAACCGAACATGGCATGACCCACGGTTTCGCCAGTCTTGTCGCCCACAAAACACTAAAGAGCGATGCAGGCAGCGCCGGCGGCAAAAACCTTGTCGCCGCGCAATATAGCGGCGCAAAAGCCGACCTCAAACCCGTTTACGAAGCCGTCATCAAAGCGGTGAAGGCGCTTGGCAAGGATGTCGAAATCTCGCCAAAGAAAACATATGTCAGTTTACGGCGTAACAAACAGTTTGCGCTCATTCAGCCCTCGACCAAAACCCGGGTCGATCTCGGCGTCAATCTGCAGAACGAAAAACCCGCCGGAAGGCTAGAAAGCTCCGCCAGCTTTAACGCCATGGTCAGTCATCGCGTCAGACTTGAAAAGCCGGAAGATGTGGACAAGGACGTCAAGGCCTGGCTGAAGAAAGCCTACAGTCAGGCATGACGCAACCCCCCCACTAACCTCGCAGCAAGAACGGAGAACAGAAATGTCGCCTGCTCAAAACATCAAACCGCCAGTGTGGTTCTGGATTGCTGCAATCTTCGCAGTCTTGTGGAATCTGGTGGGCGCTGGAACATACCTCGCTGACGTAACGATGAGCAGCGAAGCCTTGTCGAATTTGCCAGAAGGACAGCGCAATCTCCGGGAAGCAACACCGATATGGGTCACTGGCGCTTATGCGATCGCCGTTTTTGCGGGGCTTTGCGGCGCGATCGCGCTTATCTTGCGTAAGGCCGCAGCGACGCCGCTGTTAACCGTCTCGGTCATTGCTGTCATCGTTCAGATGGGGTTCGTGTTCGTCGGCATGAATGCAATGGCGGTGCTTGGGCCTGGCGCCATGATTTTTCCGGCGATCATCATCATTATAGGCATATTGCTTGTCTGGTTTTCCATGTCAGCAAACCAAAAAGGCTGGATCCGCTAAGCCTTGCCTGCGGCATAATGGGTCCGCGCGAAAACTCTTCAACAGGCGCAGCCAAGCCAACCTGATAATCGTTTTCACTTCACCATTTTCATCGCACCGCATAAAATCATTTCAGTCGCCGTCATCGGCGGCTGATGTTGGTTAATGTCCAATTATCGAACGGTGCGACAATTGCAGCGATGCTATGTCGTCGCGCGGTCTGTATCACAGCCCTTTTTTTGGGGAAACTGGGATTTATCATGCTTAGCTGGATTTATATCGGCGCTGCTATCGGAGCGAATGTACTACTGAATGTATTTCTGAAAAAAACTGTATCGGTGTTGCCGCCGACATTTGGCGTTGAAACAGTGCGCCAAGCAGTGATGACGCCCGCAGCCTGGGGGTTTGCCGCCTGCGCCATCCTGGCGGTGGGATTTTACGCACTCGCTATTCGATCCATTGATCTGTCAATCGCATACGCATCCGTGACGTCGCTGGCTCTGATCGGCGTCACAATTGCAGGCGCCTTAATCTTCCGGGAAACCGTTTCTGCTGTGAACATAGTTGGCGTCGCGCTGATTATCGTTGGCATTATTCTGGTGACGAAAAGCTGATTTCATGGCCACAGATACCGTCAATGCAGATACGCCGCCTTCAGCGTCTGACCGTAACATTGAAGAATGGTCGGCTGAGTTTGGCGCTCAGTTTGGCGGCATGCAGGCGTTCACGACAAAATACCGCCCCTATACGGCGCCCTTTGAGCAGATCCTTTCGGCAATTCCTGATGTGAGCGACATTGACATGCTGGATATTGGCGGCGGAGACGGCCTGTTGCTTTATCTGGCGGCGCGCGCGGGACGCCTGAAATCCGGCATTTGCCTTGATACAAACGAAAAGAAAATCAACGCTGGTCGAGCGGCGATGCAAGCGCTCGGCATCCAATATGTGGACATGCAAACAGTCGAAGGAACCGCGAGATGGCCGGCGCGCACCTTCGATGTCGTCTCTATGATCGACATGTTGCATCACACTTCAAAGAAAACCCATGAAACGATCATCCGCGAAGCCTGCGCGCGAACGAAGCCGGGCGGCGTGTTTGTTTACAAGGACATGGCACGAAAACCTGTCTGGAATGCACTCGCAAACCGTCTGCATGATCTCGTCCTGGCGAGAGAGTGGATTTCCTACGCCCCGATTGCCGAGGTTGAGCGCTGGGCTAGCGAAAATGGTATGGCGCTCATTCTGGAAGAAGATCTCAACATTCTCTGGTACCGCCACGAATTGCGCGTGTTTAAGAAAAACGGCGTATCGAAAACTATAAAGACAAACACAAACACTTAGCAAAGCGATGGCCAGTCCAAATGTTTAATGACTAGCGTTGGAGCGCCCGAGCAGCTTTCATTTCGCCAAGTTGATATCTGATAAAGGCAGGAAGAATAGCAAGGTTTGTTTTTGCTTCTTCGCCAGCCGCAAGGCGAAAGATGTTCTCATAAAAGAACGCCATCACGCCGAATCCATTGAGCGCCTTAAGAATATCAATTTTTGAGTGAGGCCCGAATACCCCCGGCCCAATACGAAGTTGTTTTTCCCAAGACGGCGCCATCTCGATTTCACCTTCCAGCATCTTAGCGGGGACATCGGGATCAACACAAAGGGGGCGCGCAATGCCGCAAATATCGCAGGCGCCGGATGCAACCGCACCCTCCATTGCGGCGCGGGTGCGAAACCCGCCTGTCACCATAAGCGGCATTGCTGCGGCTTCTCGTATTTCCTCAGCATAAGCTAGAAAGTAAGCTTCGCGCTTGCGCGTTGATTGACGTTTGGTTTCCTCATAGCGCGCCTCCATGCCCTCCATGTCCATCATCGCAGGTTGTTCATAAGAGCCGCCCGATATTTCTAGAAGGTCAACGCCCGCCTCATTCAGCCATTTCGTAACTTGCAGACTCTCTTCCGGTCCAAAACCGCCTCTTTGAAAATCAGAGGAGTTGAGCTTCACCGATATCGGAAAACCGGCGCCAACGACAGCGCGCACGCTCGATATGACTTGCAGCAACAGACGCGCCCTGTTCTCCAGGCTGCCGCCCCATTCGTCATCCCGGCGGTTTACAAGCGGGCTTAAAAACTCGGAGATCAGATAGCCATGGGCGGCGTGGATTTGAACGCCGGTAAAGCCTGTTTGCTTGGCCGTGGAAGCTGCATGGACGAAGCGCGCAATCACGTCTTCGATCTCATCGCTTGAAAGCGCGCGAGGCCGCGCAAAGGCGCCGCCGGGCAAATCAATCGACACCGCCGAAGGCGCGACCGGTTCCGTTGCAACGATTTTTGGGCTTTGCCGGCCCGCATGGGAGATTTGCAT
Source organism: Hyphococcus sp. (assembly GCA_028285645.1). Lineage (GTDB taxonomy): Bacteria > Pseudomonadota > Alphaproteobacteria > Caulobacterales > Parvularculaceae > Hyphococcus. The sequence goes on along the minus strand of JANQOV010000044.1, from coordinate 7,967 downwards.
CCAGATGTCAGCACCGGCGTCGCGCGCGGCGCCCGACCAGGCGCGAAGACGCGCTAATTGATCGTCCGACTGCGGACCGTCAATCGCAACATTGCCCGGACGCTCAAGATAACGCCGGTCGACCATTACGTTTCCCGTTAGCAACAGCCCTGCCCCGCCTTCGGCCCAGCGTCGATAAATCGTACAGTGACGATCTGTCGCGCGATTATGAAGATCGGCGAGACCTTCTGTCATTGCCGCTTTTGCAATGCGGTTCTTGATGCTCGCGCCGCATGGCAGCAGCAGCGGACGCTCAAGCGCTTGAGGCACATTGTCCTCCCCAACAACGTCCCCCGTGTTGAATACTACGCTGTTTACGAAGATTAACAATTCGTTCCGCCTCCAAACCCAAAGGCTTCAACGCCGACCTTGCAAAGGTCGTTAACAGCGCCGAACGAATTTTTCGCCAAAGATTCATGGTTGTTAACCACTATAGGAAAATTTTCTGCCTTAATACACAGGGTTAGACGGCGTTTACGGTAAACGGCGTGCATGAGCCTTTAGGCGTTTGATCCGCTTTTCGTTAATGGACCGGCCATCTTGGGGTTTAAAAATGAAGGCATTGAATTTTTCAATCGCTGCGCTGGCGTTGCTGACCGCCTCTTTCAGCGCGTCTGCAGCCCCGATTTCGGGCGCTTCGTCCAACAACATACTATCGCTTCGCAATCACCTCGCCCAATTTGAGGCTGAGCCTGAATATTCAGCTGAATTCGTCACCTTGCTAGCCGCCCGCCGAACGGGTTTTGCGCCGACAAGCCGTCAGAGCGAATCTGCATTGGCGCAAACACTGGGCGGGGCGGTATTGATACAAAGCCGCGCGGAGCCGCTTCCCGACCTTGAAGAGTTGATCGCCTTTCAAGCGCAGATCGAGCAGGAAACCTTATCGACGCCGCTGCCGGGCGCTGCAACATTGCTGCTGCTTGGCCTTGCCGCCTTCGCTGCTGTAAGACGATTGCGGACAGCTTGACCATCTTGAATGCAAAGACGGCTTGTGCGCCGGGAGTTGATCGGCGACAACGGCTTCATGAGCATTTCAACCGACGACCAACCGCCAATCCTTACGACGATTGACGGGCCGCTTTATATTGTCACGATCAATCGGCCGGAACGCCGCAACGCCGTTGACCATCGGACAGCCGAAGCGCTTGCTGCAGCCTTTCGCGCATTCGACGCCGACCCCGACCTTAGCGTTGCCGTTCTTACGGGCGCTGGGGATAATTTTTGCGCCGGCGCCGATCTTAAGGCGATCGCGGAAGGGCAAGGAAACAAAATCGACAAAGACGGCGACGGACCCATGGGACCGACACGGCTGCAGCTTTCAAAACCGGTGATCGCTGCCATTGAAGGACACGCTGTCGCCGGCGGTCTCGAGCTTGCTCTCTGGTGCGACATGCGGGTGGCGGCGAACAACGCAACCTACGGCGTTTATTGCAGACGGTTTGGAGTGCCGCTGATCGATGGGGGAACGGTGCGCTTGCCGCGGCTGATCGGCGAAGCGCGCGCTCTTGATATGATCCTCACCGGCCGTGCGGTCAGCGCTGAAGAAGCTTTGTCCTTCGGCCTTGCCAATCGGCTTGCGGAACCGGGCAAGGCCCTCGAAAGCGCAACCGCCCTTGCCCGCGATCTGGCGGCACTGCCCCAGACCTGCCTTCGAAACGACCGCGCCTCGGCGCTGGCGCAATGGGGCTTAAAGGAAAGCGAGGCGATGGCCAACGAGTTCCAACTCGGGCTAAAGACCCTCGAATCAGGCGAAACGATTGCCGGGGCGAGCGCCTTCCTCAAAGGCGCGGGACGCGGCGGCGCAACCCTTCGCAAGCTGGAAACAGAGTAGAGAGAATAGTCAGTAAACCGATGGCAAGACGTTCGACTGCAAAAAAGCAAGATCCTGATCTGTTCGGCGAAAACTACACCGCCAAAGACATCGAGGTCCTCGAAGGCCTTGAGCCGGTGCGCAAGCGGCCAGGCATGTATATTGGCGGCACCGACGAAAAGGCATTGCACCATCTCTTTGCAGAAGTCCTCGACAATTCCATGGACGAAGCGGTCGCCGGCCATGCCAGCCGCATCGAAGTTGAACTGTTCGACGACGGCTATCTTTGCGTCACCGATAATGGCCGCGGCGTGCCCGTCGACCCGCATCCAAAGTTTAAGAAGAAGTCGGCCCTTGAAGTCATCATGACAACGCTGCATGCGGGCGGGAAGTTCGACGGCAAAGCTTATGTGACCTCTGGCGGTTTGCATGGGGTCGGCGTTTCCGTCGTGAACGCGCTCTCTGACGACATGATTGTTGAGGTCTGCCGCAACAAAGTCATGTGGCGGCAATCCTATGCGGAAGGAAAGCCGCGCACCAAGCTCGAAAAGGTTGGCCCCGCCCCCAACAAGCGCGGCACCTCGGTGATGTTTCATCCCGACCCGAAAGTCTTCGGCGCCAAAGCCGCGTTCAAACCTGCGCGGCTTTTCAAAATGGCGCGGTCGAAGGCGTATCTTTTTGGCGGCGTTGAGATCCGTTGGAAATGCGCGCCGTCGCTGATCAACGATAAGGACAAGACCCCTGCGGAAGCGGTCTTTCATTTCGAAAATGGGCTGACAGATTATTTGCAAACCCTTGCGGCGGGAAAGCCGACGGTGACTGAAGACATGTTTGCCGGCAAGATCGAACGCAAAGAAAATGGCGGTCACGGCAATGTTGAGTGGGCGGTGCTTTGGGGCGCGGCGGGCTTTGGCGATGCTGACGGTTTCGTTAATTCCTATTGCAACACTATCCCGACGGCGGAAGGCGGCACTCATGAGGCAGGCTTGCGCGCAGCGCTGACAAAAGGCCTTAAAGCTTATGGCGAACTTGCCGGCGCTAAAAAATCCGCCAATATCACCGCGGAAGACGTGCTCGGCACAGCCGGCGCGCTTTTGTCTGTCTTCGTGCGCAATCCCGAATTTCAGGGACAAACCAAAGACAAGCTTGCAACAGCAGAAGCGCAAAAGATTGTCGAAGGCGCGGTGCGTCCTGCTTTCGATCATTGGCTGGCGTCCAATCCGAAACAGGCAGGCGAACTCGTCAATTGGGTGATCGAGCGCGCGGACGATCGCCAAAGGCGGCGGCGCGAAAAGGAAGTGGCGCGTTCCGCAGCAACGCGAAAACTGCGCCTGCCCGGCAAGCTCTCCGACTGCACCAACGCAAATCGTCTTGGTACGGAGCTTTTTCTCGTCGAAGGAGACTCAGCCGGCGGCTCTGCAAAACAGGCGCGCAACCGCGCCACCCAGGCGATCCTTCCCTTGCGCGGCAAAATCCTCAATGTCGCTTCCGCCGCGCGGGACAAAATTCTCGCTAATCAGGAAATCGCGGACATCGCGCAAGCTCTTGGCGCCGGACTTGGCGCGAAATTTGACATCGAAAATCTGCGCTACGAAAAAATCATCATCATGACCGACGCCGATGTTGACGGCGCCCATATCGCTGCGCTGCTCATTACGTTTTTCCACCAGGAAATGCCTGAGCTCATCCGCGAAGGCAGGCTTTACCTGGCGCAGCCGCCGCTCTTTCGCCTCACCTCGAAGGACAAATCCATCTATGCCATGACCGAGGAAGAGCGCGACAAGCTTTTGAAGTCCGAGTTCAAGGCAGGCCAGAAAGTCGACGTTGGCCGCTTTAAGGGCCTTGGCGAAATGATGCCCGCGCAGCTCAAAGAAACCACCATGAATCCTGAAACCCGAACGCTTGCCCGGGTGGTCATCGCCGAAGACAAAGCGAAAGACGCGGACAAGCTGGTCGACCGCCTGATGGGCAAAAAACCGGAAGCGCGCTTTCAGTTCATTCAGGAAAACGCTGTCTTTGTGCAGGACGCCCTCGACATCTGATCTGTCGCCACTACTGAAATGTTGGACCACTCGATGTCGGACCAGTTCGGGACCGCTGTCAGCATTTGCGCCAATTTCGGCGGACCAGATTCGCCGCCGACCTCGCGCTCGACTCAACTGTAGTGTTTTCATCCAAACATTCACAGCAACTCGTCTCCTGTTTTCTCGCACTTTCGCGTCATCCCAGCGAAAGCTGGGATCCAGGAGCGGCTGGCGCAGAGATTGCCGCCGTGGATCCTGTTGATGGTTCCCAACCATCAACGCATCAGGATGACGAAACCACCTTGTGTGATTCTGAACTTCAATCATCCGCGCAGCATACACCCACCAGAAAAGTGGGGGATAACTATCCTATACCCAGCATTCGGGTGTATATTCGAGCCCGGCGTCATCTGCGCTGCGCTTTTTCACCGTACCAAGCAACCGGCCATTGGCGCGCCTGTGAGCTGTTTAGCGCCTAGTCTTTCCCGCTAAACTCAACTGCGAACTCTCGCATTTGGTCGCGCAAGTCGCGATAACCGCTTTGCTCCAGCACAACGCCGGCCACAACAATCTGCAATTCGGGCGCATATAGAACATGGGTCCCCCAGAACCCGCCATGTTCGACCAGAAAATGACCTTCATGGTCAATCGGAAACAATCCGATGCGATATTCCTCCGGAAACGGATGACCAGGGGCCGAAACCATCATATCCAGCGTCTCTGGTTGCTCGAATATTTCGCCTTGCATGAGCGCTGACATAAAAGCTGCCATATCGCGCATTGAGGATATCAGCCCCCCGCCGCCATACATGTCCAATGATCCATTCCAGTCATACGTATCAACGCCCCCAAGGTACTGGTGGGCGCGTGCGGGCGCGCTGCTTGGCGGCTCCTCGGACTGCTCCCACCAGGTTGAGCTGAGTCCCAATTCGTCAAATCTCATCTCCTGGCGAACCACATCAGCCAGGCGTTCTCCTGTCAGGCGTTCGATGATATGTCCCAAGAGAACGTAGCCTGTATCGGAGTACTCAAAGACAGTGTTTGGCGCGCCCAACGGATCATGGATTTCCACGCCGAGCGCAACCTGATCCTGACGGGTCCATTGACGGGCCGGATTCTCGAACACAATGGCTGTATATTCATCCCGGGCGTGATCAGGCATGCCTGACGTGTGCATGAGCAAATGCCGCGGCGTAATCGTGCTTGTATCATATCCGTCACCGGACAAGAGCACGTCATATTCAGGCGCGACCAGCCCGGTAATGGGCGCATCGAGGTCAGCTCGACCTTGCTCTGAAAGTTTGAGGAATGTTGCAGCGACATAGGTTTTGGTAATGCTTGCTAATCTGACCGGCGTGTCCGCGGTCAGTAAAGCGCCGTCCGGTGATGCAACGCCAACCGAAGCTGCAATTTCACCCGTAGTATCTGACGCCATGACGACCACTGACAAGCCCGGAACGGCTTCGTGGCTCGTGAGAAATGCCTCCAACACTGATTGCAACTGCTGTTGATCCGGTGGCTCATTGTCTGAACAAGCTTGGACAAAAATAAGAGCTAAAACGGCGCCAAGTCTCAATAGAGAATGCCGATCCAATAAACGCGCGCGCATAATCATAGTCTCCACTGCCTGCCAGAATTCCCACCCCGCAGCGCTAATGGACTATATTTGCCTTCGCTCTGCAGGATGACCAAAGCCTCCAAAACACCTTCTAGCAAGTATGCAACCGCAACGCCTAGGCGATTACGCGATCTCTACGTGGTTTGTAGGGTGAGAATTGCGCTTTTTGGCGAAACTCCTACCGCCTCACCGACAAACATCTCAGACATCTGATAGTTGCAACCAGGCCGGCGCGAGTGAAAATTCGCACATATACGAGCATGAGAAAGGGATGTGCGCTTATGGCGAGATTAGCCGACAAGGTGGCGCTGATCACCGGCGGAACCTCGGGTATTGGGGACGCAGCGGTCCGCCGTTTCGTCGAAGAGGGCGCGCAGGTTGTCTTCACCGGGTCGAACCAAGCAGCAGCGGCCAAGATATCAGATGAGACCGGCGCTCATTTTGAATTGCAACGGGTCGAGGACGCAGACGCTTGGCCCCCGTTGATGGCGAAAATCAAAGACCGCTTCGGCCGCCTCGACATCGCATTTGCGAACGCCGGCATGGAAGGCGGCGACACCGATATTGAAAATATTACCATGGAAGCCTGGGACAAGATCGTGGCGGTGAACATGACCGGGCCCATGCTGACCGCCAAATACGCTATCGAACTGATGAAGCAAAATCCGGAAGGGCCTGGGGGATCGATCATCCTCAATTCTTCCATGAACGGCATTCTCGCCCTGCCGGGCAATGTCGGCTACTCGACGACAAAAGGCGCGCTCAGGCTGCTGGCGAAGTCAATCGCCGTTCGTTGCGCCCTCAACAAGCTCAACATTCGCTGCAATTCGATCCATCCGGGCGTTGTCGAGACAACGCTCATTCAAGGCGCCATTGACGCCGCGCCCGATCCAAAAGCCGCCCGCGCCATGCTCGAAGGATTATCCCCGATGAAACGCATGGGAACGCCTGACGAAATCGCCGGCCTTTGCGTATATCTCGGCAGCGACGAAGCGTCTTTTGTGACGGGGGCGGAATATGTCATCGACGGCGGATCGACCGCCGGCCTGATCGGCGTCTGATCGGGCGGATTTCTACAGACCCAACACCGTTTTGGCGATGATGGAGCGCTGCACTTCATTGGTGCCGCCGAAGATCGTCCAGGCGCGGCCGTTAAGATAAGTCGGCGCGGCAAGTTGCGAAGCTTCATCATCGAGCCATTCCGGACGATCATTGCCGTAGAGCGGACGCTGAGTTTCGAGATTAAGGCCGTAATAGCCAGCTGCCGTCAGCGCCGCTCTATCGACTTGCTGACGAAGGCTCGACGCCACCAATTTGATGATGGAAGTCTTTGGTCCCGGCGGCTTGCCTTGCGCCATCTCAGCAAGGATGCGCAGCTCCGTTGTTTCGAGTCCCTGCGCTTCGAGTTCGATGCGCGCCAGGCGCCGCGCAAATTCCGGGTCCTCTAACAGCGATCCGTCGCCGTCGGCGGTTTCTTTCGCCCGCGATCGAATGCGCGAAATGTCAGCAAGCAACTTCGGCCCGAAGCATGAACCGCCGCGTTCATGCTCAAGCAGGAACTTGGCGATGGTCCAGCCCTGCCCTTCTTCGCCAACAAGATTTACCGGACCCGCTTCAGCATTGTCGAAAAATACTTCATTGACCTCATGGTCGCCGGCCATGCCGATGATCGGGCGAACCTTGACGCCAGGCTGACGCATATCGATCAGCAGAAAGCTGATGCCCTCTTGCGGTTTGACATCTGAGTTCGTTCGCACAAGGCAGAAAACATGCGTTGCGTGATGCGCGTGCGTCGTCCAGATTTTTGATCCGTTGACGACATATCGACCGTCTTCGAAAACAGCACGCGTCTTGAGGCTGGCGAGATCCGAGCCGGCGTTCGGTTCGGAAAAGCCCTGGCACCAATAGTCATCGCCGGTGCGAATGCGCGGCAGGATACGCGCCTTCTGCTCTTCATTGCCGAACTGGCAGATCACCGGTCCCAGGAGCCGCAAGCCTAGCACCGGCAGGCTTGGCGCATCGGCAAGCGCGCATTCCTTTTCAAAGATATAGCGCTGCATCGGCGTCCAGCCGGTTCCGCCATATTCCTTTGGCCAATGATAGACGAGCCACCCCTTTTCATCGAGGATGCGCTGCCATTCCATGGCTATATCCGGTTCGACGAATACGGAGGGCGTCGCGCGAGCGCCGGCGCGGATCCACTCGGGCAAATTTTGCTCAAGAAAAGTCCGAACTTCGCCTTGAAACGCACGCTCGCTTGCAGACAGGGAAAGGTCCATTACAAAGTCTCCTTCCCAACATATGCTAGAGGAGAAGCGCCAAATTCGCCGCTGGGAGAATTGCTAGGGCGCTGTGCTTTCAACCGCGACGGAGCCCAGAAACCCAAGTTGCGAGGCTTTGAACACGGTTTGACTGCGGTTGACGGCGTCAAGCTTCACTGCAGCGTTATGAATATGGAACCGAACGGTCGCGCAAC
>JANQOV010000027.1 GCA_028285645.1 Hyphococcus sp. | reverse complement strand
GGGTTGCAATGTCATCGCCATCGGCATCACCAATCAGCGCGAGACGACCCTCATCTGGGATCGGGAAACCGGCGAGCCAATCCATAACGCCATTGTCTGGCAGGACCGACGCACGGCTGACCAATGCACAGCGCTTCGCGAAGAAGGGTTTGAGGCTGAAGTCCGCCAGCGCACGGGGCTGTTGCTCGACCCCTATTTTTCGGCATCCAAGGCGGCGTGGATTCTCGATCATATCGATGGCGCAAGGGCCCAGGCTGAGATCGGCGCGTTGGCTTTCGGCACGGTCGATAGTTTTCTTATCTGGCGGCTCACCGGCGGCAAGACCCACGCCACCGACGCCACCAACGCCAGCCGCACCAGCCTTTACAATATTCATGACAATGAATGGGACGACGTCCTGCTTGACAAGTTTCGCGTGCCGCACCCGTGCCTGCCAGATGTGTTGGACTGCGCTGCCGACTTTGGAGAAACGTCTGCAGAAATTTTCGGTCGTCCCATTCCCATTCTCGGCGTTGCCGGCGACCAACAGGCGGCGGCGATCGGCCAGGCGGGCTTTCATCCCGGCGACATTAAAAGTACCTATGGCACGGGATGCTTCGTACTCGTCAACACCGGCGGCAAAGCCGTGCAATCGAATAACAACCTTCTGACAACCATTGGTTATCGCCTCAGCGGCGAGACCTCTTACGCGATCGAGGGATCGATCTTCGTCGCCGGCGCCGCCGTGCAATGGCTGCGTGATGAATTGCAGATCATCAATAGCGCGGCGGAGACGGAAGCGCTTGCGAAATCACTGGAAGATAATCAAGGCGTTTATCTTGTGCCTGCTTTTGCCGGTCTCGGCGCGCCTCATTGGCGGGCGGATGCGCGCGGCGCGGTTTACGGCCTCACCCGCGGCGCCGGCAAAGCCGCTTTGGCAAGAGCAGCGCTTGAAAGCGTCGCCTATCAGACGCTCGATCTCATGGATGCCATCAAAGCCGACGGCGCCAATGTTCATTCATTGCGGGTCGATGGCGGCATGGCGGCAAACGCCTGGCTAATGCAGTTCATAGCTGACATTATCGAAATGCCGGTTGAAGTGCCGGCAGTGATGGAAACAACGGCGCTGGGCGCTGCTTATCTTGCGGGGCTCAAAGCCGGCCTTTACGAAAACACCAGCGCCATTGCCGCACAATGGCGGCGCCAGAAACGATTTGATCCGTCCATGGATAAAGATGCGCGCGCAGCGCTCGTCGAGGGCTGGCGGCAGGCGATCAAACGTACGCTGAGCGAATAAAGCTCAAAGAAACAGAAGGCGCGACGGGCGCTAATTCCGCGTAGCTGAAACATCAACCGTCACATCGACAGCAGCATCGACGAATTTGCCGTCTGCGAACTCGCCCTCGCCCACGGAATAGTCAGTACGGTCCAAAGCAATTGTACCCACCGCCCGCGCCGTATCGCCGGTCACCTCAAGCGTAAATGGCAAAACCACGGGTCGCGTTGCGCCTTTCATGGAGAGGCTTCCAACGGCTTCGTAGTTTCCGTCAGCGGCGCGCCTGACTTCCGTCGACGTAAAGCGCGCGACCGGGAAAGACTTCGTATGGAACCACTCGCGTGTCGGCAACGCGTCATTCCGGTCCGTATCGCCGGCGTCAACTGACGCCATGTCGATAACCGCATGAATTTCGGCGCCCGCCGGGTCATCCGGATTAAGGCGGATCGCAGCGTCAAAGCGATTGAAGCGGCCGTCAAACAGCGCCCCTTCCTGAACACCTTCAAAGGTAACACTGCTGTTTTCGACGTCGACGATCCAAACGTCGTCGCCTGTTAATTGCGGCAGCTCGTCTGTTTCAGAAGCGCTCTCCGCACCGCTCGCATCCGCAGCCAGTGCGCCAGCCGATGGTTCGTCTGCGCCCCCACATGCCACAAGAACGCCTGCGACTCCAATGACCAATAGTCGGCGCATATGCTTATCCTCTTTTTTTAACCAGCGGCAGCATACCGGCAAGCACATCGTCTTTGTTGACAAAGTGGTGTTTCAGCGCCGCTGCGATGTGCAGCACCAAAAGCCCGACGGTCATGAACGCCAAAATCTTGTGAATTTCCGCAAACAGATCTTCGGCGCCCTCGCTTCTCGGCACGCCCGGCAGATGCGGCCAAGGGATGACGTCGAACAGCACCGTCGGCACGTCTTTCGGCGACGCTGACACCATCATCCAACCGGCCAGCGGCATGCCAATCATCAGCACATAAAACCCGATATGCGTCGCCCGCGCCGCCAGCCGCTCCCAGTCTGGCATGTTGGCGGGCAAGGGCGGCGGCTTATGGGATAGTCGCCACGCAAGGCGCGCGAACGACAAAAGCAATATCGTGATGCCGAACGATTTGTGCCATTGATAAAGTTCGAATTTCAGCGACGTCGCCGGCAAGTTGTGCATGTAAATCCCGCCGGCGATCTGGCCGATGATCATCAGCGCAATCACCCAGTGAAGGATGATGGCGATGGTCGCGTATCTTTCTTGTGATGCTGACATACGGCCAGGTTCTCGAGCGCTGTACGATTATTCTTCCGCCGGCATGTCGAATTCGACTTCAATCGCCAAGCTCACCTCATCGGAAACGTTGGGCGCGAACAGGCCAAGACCCCATTGCGAACGAAGGAGGTTTGTGGTGGCGGAAAAACCGATCTTGTGCACGTTGCCTCTGCTTTGAAAACCGGCTTTGTTGAACGTTACATCCAGCGTCACCGGGTGCGACTGGCCCATCATCACCAAATCGCCGGTGATGGTTCCTTTTGTGTCAGAGGACTTCACAATTTCTGTGGCTTCAAAAGTGATTTGCGGATGGTTTTCAACGTCGAAGAAATCATCACTCTTCAGATGTGCGTCGAAGTCATCAACGCCTGAGTCGATGCTCGCGGCGTTGATTACGACCGAGATCGTAGAAGCAGTTGGATCGTCCTTATTCCAGTTGAGCGTTGCGTCCCAATCGCGCCACCGCAAGATCGGTTTCGAATAGCCAAGATGGCTATAGGTGAACGCAATATAGCCATGGCCCTTGTCCAGCTTGTATTCACCGGATGGCGCATTTTCATAGCCGTTTTCATTTGCTGCGGGCGCGCTTTCCTCAACTTTGGCGTTTTCGGTTTGCGCATCCGCTGTCTCAGCGCCAGCTTCTGCATCGGCCTGACCGTCAGCATTGCCGCATGCGGCAAGAGAAATCGAACCCGCAATCAAAGCGGCGATAGTCATGTTTTTCATGAGATTTTCGTCTCCAAAGATGTTCATGTTCGGTCCTAGACCGCGTTTTGGAATTCCGGCTGTTATAGTAGCCCATTATGATACGGGCGAAATCAGCAATTGGATGATATGCCGGATTGCATTCATGAAGTCTATGCGGTCGGATGCACCGCCTCAGCTGCATGGAGTGAAGGTAATGTCACAATCTTGTGCTTTTGGCTTATGCTTTCGGCCCTCGCCCCCCTCTTTTTGTTTCTCAATGGAAATTCCGGCCCTTTGGCAAAACCCGCACTTCGCGCGGATGCCGCCACAGGCTGGGTTGTGGGTCTTGCGCCATGCGCGGCGGGCGCTCGTCTGCAGTCGTCATGGCGGTGATGAGGTCAGGGGTCAAATCGGCAAGCTGTTGGGCGACCACATGGATAACGCTCTCTTCTTTTTGCAAAAATCCTTCGACGCTAATCATGCGCGCGCCAAGAACAATGCGCCGATATTTTTCAAACACTTTCGGCCAGACAATAATATTCGCAATGCCGGTTTCGTCTTCAAGAGTCATGAAGATAACGCCGCTGGCGGTCCCGGGTCGCTGGCGCACCAATACCAGCCCCGCGGTCTTGACCCAGCGTCCCGCCAGATGCGTACGCAATGCTTCTGAAGGCAGCGCTTTGCGTTTCATCAACGCATCACGCAGGAAAGAGACAGGATGCGCCTTCAGCGACAGGCGCAAGCTTTCATAATCCTCCATCACATGTTCGCCAAGCTTAAGGCGCGGAAGATCAACGCTTTCTTCCTGTTGCAGGGAAGCATTAGCGCCGCCGAGCGTTCGGGAAAATAAGGGAAGGTCTTCGATGGCGGCTCGCTCGCCCTGATAACCGCTAAGCCCCCGAATTTCCCAGAGCGCAGCGCGACGATCGAGCCCCATGGAACGAAACGCATCCGCATGAGCAAGGCGTTCCAGAACGCTGATGGCGAGCCCGGTTCGGAAATAAAGATCGCGAATGCTGTAAAAGTTATGGGTGCGCGCGGCGACCAGTTTTTTTACAGCGTCTTCTTTGAGCCCGCGAACCTGACGGAACCCCAAACGCAGCGCATATCGGTCGGTTCTATTGTTCAAACGGGTTTTGTCGTTTTCAAGTTTGTTATCCCAGTCGCTGGCGTTGACATCGACCGGTCGCACGTCTCCGCCATGATCGCGAAAATCGCGAACGATAGAAGATGCTGAATAAAAGCCCATGGGCTGGGAATTCAAAAGCGCACAGGCGAAAACATCAGGATAATGACACTTGAGCCAGGACGACGCATAGGCAAGCAGCGCAAAACTCGCCGAATGACTTTCCGGAAAGCCATAATCGCTGAAGCCTTCAATCTGCTTGAAACACCGTTCGGCAAAATCCTGCGTATAGCCATTCGCAAGCATGCCGGTGATGAATTTTTCACGGAAATTTCCAATGTCGCCCGTACGGCGGAAGGTCGCCATGGCGCGGCGCAGCCTGTCGGCGTCTGCAGGACTAAACCCTGCGCCGACAATCGCGATATTCATCGCTTGTTCCTGAAACAAGGGAACGCCTAGGGTCTTCTCCAAAACTTGGCGCAATTCTTCCGAAGGATATTCAACTTGCTCGTCGCCATTTCGCCGCCGCAAATAGGGATGCACCATATCGCCCTGAATAGGCCCCGGCCGGACAATGGCGATTTCGATGACAAGGTCGTAGAAATCTTTTGGCTTAAGCCGCGGCAGCATCGACATCTGGGCGCGGCTTTCGATTTGAAAGACGCCGACAGTGTCCGCTTCCTGAATCATTTTGTACGTCGCCGGATCATCCCGGGGAACACTCGCCAGCTCCATCTTTATTCCATAGTGATCGTCCAGAAGATCAAACGCCTTGCGCAGGCAAGTGAGCATGCCGAGAGACAAAACATCAACTTTGAGAATTTTCAGCGCGTCAAGATCATCCTTGTCCCACTCCACCATGGTGCGGCCTTCCATGGCGGCGTTAGCGATGGGAACAACCTCGTCAAGGGGGCCGCGGGTCATGACAAACCCGCCCACATGTTGCGACAGATGACGGGGAAAGCCGATCAACTGCGCCGTTAACGCCAAGCACTGCGCAAGCCTTTCGTCGGTCGGATCAAGACCCGCTTCGCGGATGCGGGCTTCCTTGGGCGCCTTCGACGATGATCCCCAGCTTAGGCCCGCAAGGGCGCTGACCACATCCGGCGACAGGCCCATTGCCTTGCCGGCTTCCCGCAAGGCGCTGCGCGACCGATAGGTGATGACGGTCGCCGCCAGGCCGGCGCGATGGCGCCCATATTTTTCGTAAATATACTGAATAACCTCTTCGCGGCGCTCATGTTCGAAATCAACATCGATGTCCGGCGGCTCGCGGCGCTCTTCCGAGACAAAACGCTCAAACAAAAGATCGACTTCCTGCGGATTAACCGACGTAACGCCAAGACAAAAGCAGACGACCGAGTTCGCCGCCGAGCCGCGCCCTTGACAGAGGATGGGTTTGTCCTGGTCACGCGCAAAGCGCACAATATCCTGTACGGTCAGGAAATAAGGCGCATATTTTAGCTTTTTGATAAGCTGCAATTCATGGGCGATCCTGTCGCGCAATTTATTCGTCAAACCTTTCGGGAATTTTTCTTTAGCCCCAAACCAAGTTAAACGCTCCAGTTCTTCCTGCGGGGTCGCGCTTTCACCGCTTGGTTCATCGGGATATTCATAAGAAAGCTCGTCCAATGAAAACCGACACGCATGGGCGACTTCAAGGCTTCGCGCGACAGCGTCTTCATAACCGATAAACAGCCGATGCATTTCCTGCGGAGGTTTAAGATGCCGCTCGGCGTTTTGCTGTAACAAAAACCCCGCTTCATCGATGGTGCAATGTTCGCGAATGCAGGTCAGCAAATCCTGTAAGGGCCGGCATTCGGGCGCATGATAAAGAACGTCATTGGTTGCAAGCAAAGGCGTTTTGGTTTCATCCGCGAGCAGGGCAAAACTTTCCAAACGCGCGCGGTCATTACCGCGATAATAAAGACTGGCGCTAAGATAGGCGGGGCTTGAAACAGCGGCGACAAAGCGGCGAAGGTCTTCCCCGAAAGCAGCGCCAATTTCATAAGGCGCCATAGCGATGAAACGCTGACCGCCACCCAACACGCTCAAATCGTCAAAGTGAAGGTAACAGTCGCCTTTCGGGGCGCGGCGATTGCCGATGGTCAAAAGCTTGGTCAGCCTTCCATAGGCGTTGCGGTCTGTCGGGAAGCAAAGCGCCTCAAACCCGTTGACGAAAACCAGCCGCACGCCAACAACAAGCTGAAGATTATAGTCCTTTGCCGCCACATGAGCGCGCACGGCGCCGGCAAGGGAATTGCGGTCCGCAACGCCGATGGCGGCAAGCCCGAGTTTTGCCGCCGTTTCAACAAGCTCATGGGGATGCGATCCGCCGCGCAGGAAACTGAAATTGGTGGCGACGCCAAGTTCTGCGTAAGCGGACGCCATTATGCAAAGAGCCCATGCATAAACCAGCGCGGCTTGTCGCCAGGCCGCTCGTGCAGGCCGTCGCGATAAAGCCAGAAGCGGCGACCGTCGTCGTCTTCAACCCGGTAATAGTCGCGGGTTTGACGATTTGTCTTGTCGTACTTGCGCCACCATTCAGGGGCAATGCGTTCCGGCCCTTCAGCGCGGGCAACGCGGCGCCATCGCCGCCGCCACTCAAAACGAATAGGCGGACCGTCTGGAACTTCGGCAAGTGTCTTTACTGGTTCGGGCGATGCAAAAAGCAAAAGCGGCCGGCCAGGAAAATTGCCGCCCTGCAAAACCCTAAGATGCGTACGCCAGTCATGATGCGCCGCGCCTTGCAAAGCGGGCGTGGAGCTTGCCGAACGCTCAGGTATATAACTTGCCGAAGGCGCAAAACGCGTGACATTGCGGTAACCAAACCGGTTGACCAGCCGGTCCGTAAGACGCGCGAGATCCGCCGGGCGTTTGCAGCGTTTCTCTTCTGTTTTTAAAACATTTTGGTACGGAACATATTTTTCTACGTCAAAAGCGCTGAGCGTCGCCGCCTCAAAACCAAAACCCCTGTGATCTTTAACCTTGTCCAGACGCTCGCATAAGAGCCGCGCCAGATGGCGCCCATCCCGGCTTAACCCAAGCGCGCTCATGTGAATAGCAAGAGTTTCAGACCAGCCATCAACGCGAAACAAGGAAAGCTCCGCCTTGCGGGCGCCCTTCCCAGCTCTATTAAGCGCCGCCGCAAGGTCCGCCGCCAGTTCCTGCACCACATATTCTATGGCCGGCATGGTGATGAGCGGTTCCGCAAAACGGCGCAGCGCGCGATAAAAGGGCGGCGCAGCAAGCGCGCCAAAAGTTTCGTCTTGCTTGGCAAACGCCTGATCCAGCCGCATCATGAGCTGCGGCCCGAAGCGCGCCACAAGCGGCGCCCGCGGCTTGCCGATGAGATCGCGTATCCGGTGCAACCCGACTTTGGCAAGCGCCGCAACGGTTACAGCCTCCAACTGCAGCGCCGCGACCGGCAAGGGCGCAAGGTGATCATGTAAAGTTTCGTCCGTAATCACTCCGCGCGCCGCGGGTCCATACCGCGCTGCTGCGAAGGCGGCGGCAATGGTCGGCGCAATACCGAGTTTTTCGGTCAACCCAAACCGGCGCAAACGCTGCTGCAGATTTTCCAAAAGCGCCGCTTCGCCACCGAACAAATGCGCGCAGCCGGTGATGTCGATGCTGATCCCGTTCGGCGCGTCAGCCCGAACAAACGGACTGTAACATTGATGCCAAAGCGCAAGTTGCAAAAGCGCCTTGTCGTCCCCTTCCGAGTCCGCCGCTTCGACAATCAAGGTGGGGAAAATAGCGCGCGCATCAGCAAGCGGCTGACCCTTATAAAAGCCAAGCCTTCCCGCCGCCGCATTCGCTGCAAAAATATGCTGGCCGTTTTGCGACGATGCAAACAAGACAAAGGGCGCCGTCTCAAGAGGCGCAAGCCCATCCTTGTTCTGCACGCCTAGCCGCCTGAACCGGCGCTCGATCGGCCAGTAAGGCAGCCAGACGGAAAGAAAGCGTTTCTTCATCCCACTCAACCCGCCAGGACCCCGGCGTTCCTCTCCTTGATTTCGTAAGGTCAAGCCGCCAGCACGGGACCCCAACCCCCGCTATGGTTCCAGCGACGCGATGCTGCGGCGCGCTCGGCGCAGCGGCGACGGACCAGCGTGTTTCCGCAGCCGTTGAAATATCCGACAGTGTCGTTGAACGGATCAGCAGCGCTGTTGCGCCATTTTCCGCCGCCCGCATGGCAAGGCGCCGACTGGCGGTGAAGTCATAGGCGCGATCATTTTCCGGCAGAACGCCAATCACCGCCGTTAGCGCTGCATTCTCAAGACCTTTTTCAAGGGCCCATAAGATGTCTTTTGACTTTGGCCCCCGCGCCTCAATCACCCGGTCGGGATCAGCGCCCATGGCGGCAAGCCCCAAAGGATAAAGGGCGCCGTCGCGAAATGCCTGATGCGCCGCCTCTGTCCATAAAACAAAACCGGGCTGTGTACGGAGGATGCAAACAAGCAAGCCAATGGCGAACCCGACTGTCGCCGCAAGGTCCCCATGGGCGGCGGGCTGAAATTCATGCAGCGCGCCGGCCCTAAGCCCCTGATCCGGCAAGGCGTCGTCAAGCGCTGCCGCGCCCAAAGAGATGATCCCAGACGGCAAGGCGCGCCTTTTCGGCGCGAACCGCTCCTGTTTCGCAATCCGCCGCCTTAGAGCGTGAAGAATGGGGGCCTCAAGATTAGGTTTGGGCTTCATGGGCGTAAGAACATAATGCGCGAAGCGGACAGGTTTCGCAGGCGGGGTTTTTATTCGTGCAGTAGATTTTTCCGAGACGTTGCATCAGCATGTGATGTTCTTCAAGGTCATCAGCCGTCCAATAATCAGGCAATTGACGGGCTAGCAGCCGCGATGCTTTTTCAATCGTGGTTTTCGGCGGAACAAGACCAAGACGCCGCGCAGCGCGGCAATGGGCCGTATCAACGACCAACGCCCGTTTGTGTAATGGGCTGAAGTTCAAAATCGCAGCGCTTGTCTTTGGGCCAACGCCCGGCAATCTTTCAAGCCAGATGCGGGCCGGTTCAACCGACCACGCTTTTAAGAAATCAAGATTGAGGGCGCCGCGATAATGCATGACCTGTTGCAACGCGGCCGGGAGGAATACAGCTTTTCGCTCTGGGAAAGTAACCGGGTTGATAAGGCGTTCGACTTTGCTCGAAGACGTATACGCCAATTTTTCCCAGTCCGAAAAATAGCGCGCAATGCGTAAGAACACGCTTTGGGCAATCGGATTGCGCGTACGCGCGCTCAACATCGTCAAAACCATCTGACTGACAGGGTCCAGGCGAACAAAGTTTCCTGGCCGGCCAAAAGCAGCGAGCAGCCGGCGGTGAACACCAACAATCAAACGATCTGTCGAAAATGGCAGGGCGTATTGCATGCCCTATTGAAGGGAACAAAACGGGAACATGTCAAGCGCCCATCACAGGAAAACTTGCCGAAAAAAAGCTGGGAAAGACAAAAAAAGAGCAAAATCAACCTGTCCGCCCCAACACGCCGCCTCAAAAAAGCGCAATTCGCCCTTGGCGGCGTACCTTCAATTTGGTCCCAGAGCAGCCTGCGGCTGATTTCATCCTCCATACGCGCTGAGAAAGACGGTTTTCCCGCAATCAATTCTCATTCTTTGACTACGCTGCGGCAAGACAACGGATGCGCTTCCAACGCAATTTTGTATGATGAGTACGGAGGCGATCATGCCAGCAATCATTGATGAACTCATCGAAGACCATCGCCGGTTCGGAAAATTTCTTGGATGGTACCAACGCGAACTGGAAAAACTGCGCACCGGCGGCGAGCCTGACTATCATTTGCTTGAGCAGCTCGCGGAATATTTTTCGCTGTTTCCTGACGAGCTGCACCACAAAAAAGAAGACATCGTCTACGACTTTCTTATTGAAAGTGACGATCATCTTTCGACAAGCGCATCGCAGGGCAATGAGAAGATGCGTGACTTGCGTGCTGACCATGAAAAAATATCGGACGCTGCGGAAACCGTGCGAACGGCGTTTGCGCAAGTTGTCGCCGGCGAACAATTACCAAAAGACGAGCTTACCCATCAAGCGACGACTTATATGGTGATGCTACAGCGGCATATGAGCGCCGAAGAAGAATCATTTTTCCCGCGCGCCCTTGCCGCGCTCGACGACAAGGACTGGAAAAAAGTCGACAAGGCGCTTGAAAAACTCCTGTCGGAAAAAACGAACGCCGAAAGAACGCGCCAGGTCCTGAACATCGAAGAACGTCTAGCGGATGAATACGGATAAGCGCTGCGCGAAGTAAATCACCGCCGACGGCAATAGTAAAAGACCGCGTGTGCGTTTAACCGTGCTCAGCAGGGCGTTCCGTCCATCATTTAAAAACGATTGTCTTATCACCGTTTAAAATGACCCGATTGGACGCATGCCATTTTACAGCGCGCGACAAGACCCGCGCTTCAATGTCCCTGCCCACCTCAACAAGCTGGTTGGGTGCAAGCGAATGATCAACACGTTCAACATCCTGTTCGATGATCGGACCTTCATCCAAATCGGTCGTGACATAATGCGCCGTGGCGCCGATCAATTTGACGCCGCGCTCATGGGCCTGATGATAGGGCTTTGCGCCTTTGAAACTCGGCAAAAAAGAATGATGGATATTAATGCAGCGGCCCGAAAGCTTTGCAGCAAGCCCGTCTGACAAAATCTGCATATAGCGCGCGAGCACCACGAGCTCTGCATCGTACTCTTTTGTTATGCGGTAAAACTCCGTCTCGCTTTCGAGTTTGGTCTGCTTTGAAATCGGGATGTAATGATAAGGAATGCCGTACCACTCAGACATCTCTCGCATGGCCTCATGGTTCGAGATGATCGCCCTGATATCGATGGGCAACGCGCCGTTTTTCCAACGGTGGAGCAGATCGTTGAGGCAATGGCCAAACTTGGAAACGGCGATGACCGCCGACGCGCGCCGATCAGCATCTACAACCGACCATTCCATTTCGAACTTATCCGCCAGCTCTCCAAAACCTTTCTCGAACCCCTCAAAATCAAACGCACCGTCTGATCCAGACCGAAAAACGATGCGCGAAAAGAAACGGTTCGCTGCGGGATCGCTGTGCGCTTTTGATTCTTCGATAAACCCGCCGGCTTCATAAATGAATGTTGAGACAGCCGATTGAATGCCAGCAACGTCAGTACAAAAATAGGTCAATATCCAAGAGCGCGTCATCCGCGGGTCCTACCCCTTCTTGCCCAAAAATACCCTTCGCCTTTGCCAGCCATCGGAATCGGCAAGGGTCTGGAATACTGATAAGCGATCCGACATCGAATCAATTCGATTGACACTACCACCAATAGGATAGGACCTCCTGCCCTACCCCCAACAGGGTATTGCTGGTTCTTCATGAATTGACCGAACGTTTTAATCGTCTGCAGCATTTGCCTGGCGAATGTTCCCTGCCGACTGCGAAAATGCGCTTTGACGTTCAAGGGGTAAGATGAGCAAGTCGCTTCCAGGATCAGCTCGTGTTGTTATCGTGGGCGGCGGCATCATTGGCTGCAGCATTGCCTATCATCTGGCGAAATACGGCGTTTCCGATGTTGTCCTGCTGGAGCGAAAGAAACTCACCTGCGGCACCACATGGCACGCAGCAGGCTTATTAACCACGCTTCGCCATTCGGAAAACGCAACGAAACTCGCCAAGTATACGCTTGATTTGTTCAAGACCCTTGAAGAAGAAACCGGCCAGGCCACGGGCGTCTTGAATACCGGCTCCATTCAGATCGCATCAGACGAAGTGCGGCTGGAAGAGATGCGCCGCGGCTGCGCTATGGCAGATTGTTTTGGCGTTACAAACCGGGAAATAGCGCCGGAAGAGATAAACGAACATTGGCCTCTCGCTGACACATCCGACACGATCGCAGGCTTTTATTTTCCCGACGACGCAAGGACAAATCCCACCGATACGACTATGGCGTTAGCCAAAGGCGCGCGCTCGGGCGACGTCCAAATCTTTGAAGATATCGGCGTAACAGACGTCATCGTAGAAGATGGAAAAGTTGCCGGCGTCGATACCGACCAAGGGCGGATTACCGCCGACATTGTCGTGAATTGCACCGGCATGTGGGCCCGTGAATTTGCAGAAAAGTCCGGCGTCGTCGTCCCGCTTCATGCTGCCGAGCATTATTATCTAATCACGGAGAACATGGACGGCATGCGTCCGGAGCTTCCCATTTTGCGGGACCCGGGTAACGCCGCCTATTACCGCGAAGAGACTGGCAAACTCATGCTTGGGCTTTTTGAGCCGATCGCTGCGGCATGGGGAGAAGAAGGCATTCCGTCTGACTTTTCGTTTGATGAGCTTCCGCCCGATTGGGACCGGATGCTGCCTTATATCGAAAAAGCCATGAAGCGTATTCCCGCGATGGAGAACGCTGGCATCAAGCTTCTGTTCTGCGGCCCGGAAAGCTTCACGCCGGACCACAACTATCTCATGGGCGAAGCGCCGAACATCAAAAACTACTTCGTCGCTGCTGGATTTAATTCCCTTGGCATCCTGTCGAGCGGCGGCGCCGGCATGATCATGGCCAACTGGATCATGAACGGCCACCCTCCCATGGATGTGTTCGACGCTGATTTAAGGCGCACCCACGCCTTTCAGCGCAACCCGAAATTCCTGAAAGATCGCGTCACGGAATCCCTCGGCCTTGGCTATCAATATCACTGGCCGTTCAGGCAGTATGAAAGCGCAAGGAACGTCAAAAAGCTTGTCCTGCATGATCGCGTCGCAGCGGCGGGCGCCTGTTTTGGGGAATCGGCGGGCTGGGAGCGACCGAACTGGTATGCGCCGAAAGGCGTCGAACCGAAATACGAATATAGTTTCAAGCGACAGAACTGGTTTGATTATAACGCAGAAGAACACCGGGCCGTTCGCGAAAATGTCGGCATATTCGAACAAAGTTCGTTTTCGAAGTTCCTTGTGCAAGGCCGCGATGCTGAAGGTTCGCTGAACTGGATCTGCACAAACAATGTGGGTGTTCCTATTGGCAAAGCCGTTTATACGCAATTCCTCAACGTCCGCGGCGGTATTGAAGCGGACTTGACCGTAACACGCATGGCTGAAGACGCGTTCTTGGTGGTCACCGCCCCCTTCACGCACATGCATGTATTCCATTGGATCAAGGACAACATTCCGGCCAACGCCAATTGCACAATTGCAGACATCACCGGCGCCTATGGCATGCTCAATATTCAGGGGCCCAATTCGCGCGCGCTGATAAATGCGCTCTCAGACGCCGATCTTTCAAACGAAGCGTTTCCTTTCGGGACCATGCGCGACATCAACATCGGCTATCAAACGGTCAAAGCCTTGCGCATAACCTATATGGGAGAACTTGGATGGGAACTCTATGTCCCCACAGAGTTCCTCTTCCCAGTCTATGACGCGCTTGTCGAAAAGGGAAAAAACCTCAATCTGCGCCATTGCGGTTATCACACGCTGAATTCACTGCGTATCGAAAAGGCGTATAGAGAATGGGCGCACGACATTGGCGCCGATGACACGCCCCTTGAAGCAGGATTGGGGTTTGCCTCTGATTTCGAAAAACCAGGCGGGTTTTTGGGCAAGGCCGCCCTGCTTGAACAAAAGCAACAAAAACCTTTGACCAAACGCCTCGTGCAGTTCCTGTTAGAGGATCCCGAGCCGCTGCTCTATCATGACGAACCGATCCTGGTGGACGGCGAGATCAACGGCATTACGACATCAGCCATGTACGGCCACACGCTGGGCGGCGCTGTTGCGATGGGATACTTGACGAACAAAGACGGCGTCACGGCGGACTGGATTGCCGGTCGGCAAATTGAAATTCGCATCGGCGCCGATAAATACGCTGCAAAAGCGTCTCTCAAGCCGATGTATGACCCTAAAAGCGAACGGGTTAAAGCGTAACCGCAAATTCCTCGCGTGGCGCGGTAGCGCGCTCAAAACGCATTCAAACTACCGGCTTACGGGGTTTTTCCCGCATTTTGTCTGCTTTCGGACGATATAGCGAATCATGCGAAAGTTTTACCCATTGGGCGGATAGTAAATTTTTTCTTTATCCGTGGGGTTGAGTATCGATTAATCAATATTGATTATCTTGGTTGGGGGTTTGTTCGCATCAAGACTATGAATCTTTCTTCGTTAGTCCGGTCGATTTTTTTGCGTCTTGCAACGCTTACCGTTGCGACAGACTCCAAAGCCAGTTTTATTGCATACGCCTCAGCCGCGACCGGTTTGAGCAGTATTCTCGCCGTAGTCATCGTCATCGTTTTGCACGCGCTAATAGACGGGCCGATGTTCGATATGAGCCTGCCCGGCATGGCGGTGGTTGGCGCGCTCACTTCTTTTATTGTGGCCACGCCAATGATCATCATCGTCAGAATGGCTTTTGACTTGCTCGATAAATCACAACACGAGCTTGAAGTCGCCGTAGCTCAGGCGGAAGCGGCGAGCAAGGCGAAATCAGCGTTCCTCGCCAATATGAGCCATGAGATACGAACACCCCTTAACGGTGTTCTCGGTATGGCGCAGATTCTTCAGTCAACGGACCTTGACGACCGCCAACGGGAATTTGTGGATACTATACGTGATTCAGGCGGCACCCTGACCACACTGTTAAATGACGTGCTTGATATCGCCAAGATTGAAGCGGGCAAGTTTGATATCGTTCCGTCGGATGTTGATCTTGAAGACATGATGCGCCGGGAAGTTCAGCTTTGGTCCGCGCGGGCATCGGAAAAGTTCCTCAACTTGACGTTATCGATTGATGACGACGTCCCTAGCTGGCTGAGCTTCGACAAGGTCCGAGTTCAACAATGCACCTCCAACCTGATATCGAATGCAATTAAGTTCACCAAGACGGGCGGTGTTGAAGTTCGCGTGCGACAGAGGGCGACGGATGATGCGGCGCACCTCATTGAAATTAGCGTCAAAGATACAGGGCCGGGCCTGGACAAAGAAGCCCTTAGCAAACTCTTCCAACCATTTGTTCAGGCTGACGAAACAATTGCGCGCCAATATGGCGGCACCGGCCTCGGATTGTCGATCACACGGCGTCTCGCCGAACTGATGGGCGGTACTGCAAGCGCGATTTCAACGCCGGGAAATGGATCGACCTTTTCGTTTTCATTTCGGGCGTGCGAAGCTGCGTCAGGCGACTCACAATTGGAGCGCCAGCTCAAAGACAGCGAGGTGGTGCGCCGAGAGCTTGCGGCTTCAAACCTCCGCATTCTTATTGCCGATGACATTGCGATTAACCGCCATATCGCCTCGCTTTTTGTCACGCCTCTGGGTGCGGAAATTGCGGAAGCTGAAAATGGGGTAGAGGCGCTCGCTATGCTTGAAGAGCGCCCCTTCGATGTCGTGTTGCTTGATATGCAAATGCCTGTGATGGACGGCCCCGAGACGATTAAAAACATTCGAGACGCGGATGCAGTTTGGAAGGCTGTTCCCCTAGTTGCAGTCACTGCTGACGCCATGAGTGGAGACCGCGAGCGCTATCTCGAATATGGCGCGGACGGATATGTGTCAAAACCGTTGGATGAGCGCGATCTTCTATCGGAGATCTGGCGCGTGACGAGCAGACGCCGTACGGCTTACAATCCAGCCAGCGACGCAATCAAAGAACAGATTGAAACTCCTCGCCAAGCACAGCAGCACGCTTGAGGATATTTGAGACATATTCTTCACCTTCAATGGCGCCGTAAAGGACTTCAAGCCGCGGTGAAGCAACGCCGCAATAGTCCAAAATACCGACCTTGAGTTGCGTCTCAAGCGCAATATCGTATCCGCGTTTCACATAGCTTGGCTGATCATTACCAGCGACTGCGATCATCCAAACGGTCTTCTGCGGGTATGTCCGATCGCCATAGGCCCAGCCGTGATTGAAGACGCGGTCGATCCAGCCCTTCAACATTGCCGGCATCGACCACCACCAGACGGGAAACACCATGACGGTCGCGCTATTGCGCTCAACGCGCTGCATTTCCTTCTGAACGGCGACAGAATATGCCTTTCTCGGATCCTCCCAATCAGGCTCGTCTTCAACGCCCATGCAGGGATCAAACCCTTCCGCGTATAGATCAGCAATTTCAAACGTCACACCTTTCGCGTGCTCGCAAAAGGTTTGAGCAACCGCGTGCGTGAGGGAATTCTGCCGTGGATGGCAATTCACAAGCAGCGCATTGGTCATCGTTAGTTCACTTTCCCATCTCCTGCTCCGCCAGCATCAGGCGTTCATTTGCCTTCAAAAAAAGAAACGCCGCAGAAGGGAGGAAGTTCCTGCGACGTTTCAGATTGCGTGCTTTTCGGCGCGCTAGAATTTAACCGAGACCGATCCGCCAAAGATGCGCGGCGGACCGAAGACCTGAATGGTGTTTCCAAAGAACGCCGACAGATCAAACGAATAGGTCTGGTTTTCTTCGTTTGCGAGGTTTCTCACAAACAACTGCGCTTCAGCTTCTGTGTCGCCTAGCTGAAACCCATAGCTGATGCTTGCATTCATCAATGCGTACCCATCACCCGTCACGAGCGGTCCGTTGATCGTGTTGTAGGATTGCTCGCTAGTGTAGTAGCCATCGAACTGGAAGGCGAGCCAATCGTCGCCGCGAACCGGAAATTCCTTCCTGATCAACCAGTTTGCCGTTACATCCGGCGCCAGCACCATGTTCTGATCCGCAAAGGTTGCAGGACCCACTTCAACGTCGAAGACCGTTGCGTCAAGCAATGAAAGACCGCCGCGGAATTCCCAACCATCGCCTGGCGCGGCGATAATCTCTAGTTCGCCGCCATAGATCTCCGCTTCGAAGTTGCGCACGACACTCGCAAGGCCAACAAAGATAAAGCCTTGGTAATCGGTGTAGTCGTAATAGAAACCGCTGGCGTTAATGCGCAGGCGATTATCTGCGAGATCGGCTTTGAGGCCGACTTCGTAAGCGTCGAGTTTTTCCGGCTCGAAATCGAGTTCGGCAACCGTAAGGAATCCATCAAGCGGCGCCGTAAAGCTTCCGGCTTTTACGCCCCTGTTATAGCCCGCATAGAGAAGAACGTTATCAACCGGCGTATATTCAAGCTGCGCCTTCCAGGTGAAGAAGTCGTCGTTCTTCTCAAGCGCCGTCAGCCCTTCATCGATAATGAAGCCGCCGCCAAGGATGAAATCAGCACAAGTCGTATTGGGCGCGACGGCCGGATCCGGGTCGTCAACACAGCTTGCGAGAATGCTGTAATCTTTGTTGTCCGATGTCCAGCGACCGCCAAGGATGAGCTTGAGCTGGTCACTCAAGTCATATTCGATCTGGCCAAAAAGGGCGTGCGCGCTGGTTTCAAGCGCGTAGTCGAGATCGATGCCGTAACCAAATCCGTCAAAGACGCCGGGACCGCCGGCGCCGGTTACAGCAGGAAACTGGAAGGTGCCGAAGAAGTCGCCATCGATATTGAGATAGTAGTACCCTGCAGTCCAGTTGAGCGCGCCGGTTTCACCATTAAGGCGAAGTTCGCCGGTCAGCGTGTCTGCGTCCTGATCCGTGCCAAACGTTGCAACATTGAAAGGTCCGCCATCATCATCTTCCTGATAGGTCTTTTCAGACTGGGTGTAGTTTAGGATCGCAACAAGGTTCCAGCCGTCGCCGCTATAGTTGAAGTCGCCTGTGTAGGAGATTGATTCCTTGTCCACAAAGCCACGAATATTCGGCGCTTCCGCGTTAACGTCAGCGATCACCGGCGTGCCGTAGAAATCAGTGGTTGTCAGGTCAATAACGCCGGCCGGCGTCGGCACGGTGTCATAAGCGTTGCCGATATTGTCAACGACGCCGTAATTCAACGTGAAACCAAGAACAGCATTCTCGGAGACGTCCATGTCAATTTGCGCGCGAACATTTTGGTGGTCGCGGCCGCGGAAGTCTTCCGACCCGTCTTCTGACGCAGGCGGAAACCCGCCAAACGCATTATCGCGCGCAGGCTGTACGCCGACATTCCTGTTCTCAAAGTAACCGTCAGCATTATCCGTCAGGAACGACAGCCGCCCCCGGATTGAGTCTGATATCGGCCCCGATACGGCGCCCTCGGCGCGAATTTGATTGAATTCGGCCACCGTAACTTTCGCGAAACCCTCAAATTCATCCGTCGGCGCTTTGTTGATGATGTGTACCAGACCGCCGGTTGCGTTACGTCCAAAGAGCGTGCCTTGCGGCCCTTTCAACACCTCAATGCGTTCGACGTCAAACAATTCAGAAGTTGTTTGACTGGTGGTCGCCAAGTACACGCCATCGACATAAACGGCGCTCGGCGCTTCCTGGTGATCGGCAAAGTCGTTTTGCGAAATGCCGCGGATCGAAAACAGGCCGGTCGAACTCCCCCCGGAGAACGACGTTGCAATCAATCCTGGCGTCTGTACGGCGATCGCCTCCGTATCCCCCCAACCAAGTTTGTCGACCTGATCACCGGAAAACGCCGAGATTGCGATGCCAACATCCTGGGCGGATTGCTCGCGTTTTTGCGCCGTCACAAAAATCTGATCGACCTGCGCCATCGCCGTTGTAGAACTGAGGCCGATCACGATGGGCGCGACCGCAGCCCGCATCATAAGTTTCGCCTTCGCCATTGATTTTCCCTCCCTTTGCGTCAACGGCCGCCGCCATGGAGCGGTTGACAAAATGAGCCATTTCAACAGCTTTTTCGGGTTTGGGGCTACGAACAATACCATTTTAGGGGTATCGGCGCGGAACCAGCATGGCGCCAAAGCGTCACTGCATTGGCTGCTACGCTTGGTGCGAATCACAGCCTACCCTTTAGGGGGTATTGTGCGGCGCCGTGGAGCAACCAAGAGTTTTTTCAAATCGCGCATCGCATTGACGCCGCATCACTAAGGTTTGCGTTTTCGCAGCGAGAACGCATTCATTCTTACAACCGGGAGGAATTGAAGGTTATGACAACGAAAAAGAGCGAGCCGGAAATAACTCACGAAGAAGATGTCGACGAGAAAGACGTCTCGCGGCGCGGGTTCATCACCGCCGCTGCGCTTTCAACCGCAGGACTCGTTGCAGCCTGCTCCGGCGGCGATCAGGGGGATGCTTCTGCAGAAAATGCCGATAATGAACCTGCCCCAGCAGTCCCTGCAACGGGCGGCGGTTCCGATTTTGACGTTGTTGTTATCGGCGGCGGCATGGCGGGCGCCAGCGCCGCCCGGGAAACTAGCAAAGCCGGCCTTACAACGCTCTTATTAGAAGCGCGGAATCGCTTAGGCGGTAGGACCTATTACGCGCCATTTGGCGATCACAATATCGAACTCGGCGCCAATTATCTTTATTGGCTGCAGCCGCATATCTGGGCTGAAGTCACGCGCTACAATCTCCCGATCGATGACACGCCTGCTGCGGTCAACCCGGATCGATGGATTTATCTTAAAGACGGCAAAGCTGTCGAAGCGGATATCGCAACCTTCTGGCCAAAGGTCGATAAGGCGATGACCGACTATTGCGCGATGTCGCGGGAAGTTTTTCCTCGACCCTATGACACATTCCACACAGACGAATGGAAGAAATACCAAGACCTCACCATCCAGGACCGGATCGATCAGCTCGACCTTGAGGACGATGTTCGGCTCAATTTGAATGCAATCTGGTCAATCATGTCCCACGCCCCTTGTAAGGAAGGCGGGTTCCTTGAAATGCTGCGCTGGTGGGCGAACCTCGGCAGCAACTCCATCGATTTCAATAACGCGGTTTCTCGCTATCGTTTGTCGAACGGCACGATTTCTTTGATCAACGCGATGCTCGACGATAGCGATGCAGAAGTGCGATTAAGTTCGCCAGTGAGCCGCATTGCGCAAAACGGAACTGGCGTTCAAATTACCCTTGAGGACGGGCAAACGGTTACCGCTAAAAAGGTGATTGTCACGTCACCGCTTAACACCTGGGTCGACGTTGAATTCGAGCCGGCCTTGTCGGAAGTGAAGTTGACAACCTCCCGCGAACGCCATGTGGGCGCAGGCAACAAGCTGCACGCAAAGACGAAACAAGACATCGGCAATGTCTTTTTGACAGCCGATGACGGATTTGGCCCTATGCAATACGGCTATACGGAAACCACCGGGCCGGGAGGAACGACGCTATTGTCTTACGGGCTCGACGGCGCCTTTGATGTGAACAATCTCGATGTCGTGCAGAACATGCTGCGACAATTCCTGCCGGACGTGGAGGTTGAATCTACTTACGGATATCAGTGGCTCTATGATCCCTTCTCAAAGGGAACATGGTCTACGCTTCGTCCGCATCAGTTCAAACTTGTTCCTGAGTTGCAGCGCGCGGAGGGCGACGTGCATTTCGCTTCCGCAGATATCGCCACCATGTGGCGCGGTTGGATGGATGGCGGCATTGAGATGGGCGTCAGCACAGGCCAGGTCGTTGCGCGCGCACTGGTCAGTTAGCCGCGGGAGTACGCTTGCTAATGTCGAACCTTAAGCTGATCTGCGTTATTTCTGTTGGCGCAATTTTCCTCGCAGCGGCGTGTGGCGGGGAACAAAACAATGAGACCGCCGCGCCTGCGCCAACGCCGGCGCCCGCATCCGAAAACAATACTGCGGATGCAGAAGTTGGTGCGCCGGCAAGAGGACTTACCGAGGCGTTTGATGAGATGGACGCAAGTTGCGATCAGGCCTTGGCGAAAACGACTTTAACTCAGTGCCGCGTGTGTCACAGTTTTGATGCCGGCAAGCCGAATCTGACGGGGCCGAACCTGTTCGGGATCTATGGAGCGAGCGCAGCGGCGGGGGACAACTTTGCTTACTCCCCGGTACTGCGGGAGTCGGGGCTGGTTTGGGACGAAGACACGCTCAACAAATTTCTTGAAAATCCCCCGCAATTTTTACCGGGTAATCGCATGGCTTATGGCGGCGTGCGCGATGCTGAAGCGCGGAAGTCGCTGATCTGCTTGTTAAAAGCGCTGAAATAGAAAGACAAGTGATGCGAAAAACACTTATTGCACGGCGCTTCGGCGCGGCAGTCGCGGTCGCATCGGCGCTGACCTTTGCTTCGGCAACCGCGTCTTCGGACGAGAAATCGGCCACTGAAAGCGCTATTGATTGGTATGAAAGCGTTTACGCCGTCAGTTTTGTTGAGGGCGATCCGAACTTTTACGACCATTATCTAGATCATATCTATTTGGGGTTTGGCGGCAATGTTGGTTATCACTCAAAACAGAGTCTCGAAACGGAAATCAGCGAGTACATTGCACCGTGGATCCAGAGCGGCTGGGAACAAAGCAAATTGAAATCCGTTGAAGGCGTCGAGATCGACGCCAACACTGTCTTGTTGACAGCGCGCTGGTCGATGGAAACAGCGGACGGCGATGCTGTGACGACATGCAAATTGCCGGGCTGGCGATATGTCGTCGCCAAGTCTGACGCGACCTGGCGGGTCCTGTCGGAATTTGAAGCGCCCTGCGCATACTAACCAGCGACGCCTACCAGCCGCCTTCAATGCGCCGATCGCTTTTCGGCCCGCCAAGATCAAAGTTGATGAGCTTTTGCTCAGTAAACGAGTCGAGGAACCACTGCGACAGTTCACGCCCGACGCCGCTGCGGCCTGCGCCGCCAAACGGCGCCAATTGATCCCAGTAGTTATTGGTTTCGTTTACATTGACGGTGCCATGGGGAAGCGCTTCCGCAACGCGCCACGCGTCGCTTAGGTTGTTCGTCCAAAGGGATGCGACCAATCCCAGCTCCGATTTATTGGCGATTTCGATCGCTTCCTCAGCGGATTTGATTTTGATGACGACCGCCAATGGCGTGAAGGATTCTTCCTGCAGGATTTGCATGTCGTCAGTAACATTGGTGACGATCGTGGCGGGGTAGAACAGCCCCTCTTCGGGGCCGAACTGCTCAATGGATGCGCCCTTCTCGCGCGCATCCGCAACATGGGCGCGCGCCCGGTTGAGAGTCATCTCGTTGCAAAGGGGGCCCATATCGACATCCTGATCGGCGGGGTCGCCAAATTTCAGATCGCTCGTTTTCTGACGAAACTTTTCAATGAACTCATCATAAACAGCTTCGTGAACGAGCAGCCGCTCTGCTGACGTGCACACCTGGCCTGAATAATAGTAGCATCCAGTAACCGCCGCTTCGACAGCCTCGTCGACATCAGCGTCTTCAAGCACAATCAGCGGTCCGTCGCCGCCAAGCTCAAGCAACATGGGCCGCAACGGATCAACACGCGCGATCTTCTCGCCAGTCGTTGTCGAGCCGGTGAAGAAAATCCCTTTGACGTCTTTGTTTTCAACGATAGCTGCGCCCGCGTCGCCCAAGCCCTGCACCATGTTGATGACCCCGGGGGGCACGCCCGCTTCCTCGAACAAGTCAGCCACCATGGCGCAGGAAACCGGCGCATATTCCGTTGGCTTCCATACAATTGTGTTCCCGGCCACCGCCGCGTGCGCCACCGCAATGGAAGAAATATCTGTTGGGAAGTTATAAGGGGTGATAACGCCGACAACGCCCAACGGGCGATGGCCAAGAACAAGGCGTTTGTTATTCGTGCGATCTTGTGTCGATGGCAGTAACATGCCCCGGTAGCGCAAAATTTCTTCCGCCGCTTTTCTCCAGGACGGCGCCGCATATTCGAACGTCTCTTCGCGGGCGGCGACAATCGGTTTACCGACCTCGGCGGTCACCATCTGTGCGATTTCTTCAGCGTGCTCCACAAAAAGCCGATGCACATTGCGCATGATATTGGCGCGATCGACCACCGACGTTTCCCGCCATGCTGGGAATGCAGCCTTTGCTGCAGCGACCGCTTCATCCGCATCAGAAGGCGAGCAACGCTCGACCGTGTAAAGTACTTCTCCGGAAAACGGCGACTTCGTTTCAAATGTCCCCGCGCTTCCAGAAAGCCATTCGCCGTTGATCAGCATGCCTTTCAGCAGTTTCCCATCAACTTTCTTCATTTCGTTGCTCCATTAAATTATCCTGTGCAGGGCCTGCCGTTGCGCTTTTGCCTATTCGCAATCCCAAAATGATGACCGCCATCAATGCGGTCAAAACAAGTTCGGCGGCGCCGATAGAACCGAACCCTCCTCGATCCAAAAGGTAACCGCCAATCACCGGACCAGCCATGACGCCGGCGATGAAGCTGCTCCCGACCGCTGAAACAAGCCGGCCTTTGCGATCAACCATCGCAGCGACGGCGTTCAGCTGCGCAAAGGCGATGAAATAGATCGTCGCCCAGATAATGATGCCGAGACTGAACTGCATCGCATTGCCGTCTGAAACCGTGAACATCCAGGCAAACAGCCCGGTCGCCGTCATAGACGCCGCAAGCAAGGTTTTTGGTCCAAACATGCGAGATAAAAACAGCAAAGACGCAGGACCAAGAATGCTAACTGCATACATCAGCGAAAAGAGATTGCCCATCTCAGGCAGCGACATGCCGGCGTTGGCGCCGAGTTGTTCCGCTACTAACCAAGGCAACGTATCACGAACGCCAAACAAGACGGCGACTGCCAGCACTAGCAAAGCCGTTGTCGTCAGTAGCTTGTCAGTTGTTTCTGCGCGGTTGTCAGTTTGTGCAGCATCCGCCGCCAGTTCGGTATTGGGCCCGTTCGGCAGGAACAAAATTGAGACGGCGCCGATAGCGACAGCAACCGCCAATCCAAAAAACACGCCCTGGTGACCATAGGCTTCGCTGAGCCGCGTGAAGACCGGCATGATCACAACCATGAACGCAACCAGCGCGATGGTGAGATGACCGGAGAACTTTTCCGCATCCCTTGCATTGGCAATGGTTGCATTGCCAACCGCCAGCGCTAGCCCCGAGCCAAGACCGCAAACGAAACGCAGCGCTGCCAGCGCCTGGTACTCTAGTGGAAATGCAGCACAGATCAGATTTACGCTGATCACGATAGCAACACTGATCAACGCTATTGTCCGGCGAAACCCGCGATCGATAAACGGCGCCAACAGCATCGACGAGACCAACAAGCCGGCGAACTCAATGGTGCCGATCAGACCGACTTGTGTTCCTGATAGTTCAAGCCCTGTGATCAGCGCGCCCGCCAAAATCGGCAGCGTCCAATAAGTGATAAGACCGATCGCCTGTGAGAAGGCGAAGGCGGCGTATAGAAGGCCCCAATTTTCCGGCAACAATCCGCCGTTCAGTCTCGTCGCCGACTGATTCATTCGCGATCCTGTAGATTAAGTAAAATGCTGCGCATTGGCGACGATCCGCTCATACTCTAAGGCGCTCAATACCCCTTTGAGGGTATCGCAAACCCCGCAATACAGATCGGGCGCAATTTTCCGATTGCCGGCGCTTAAACATTCTCGCCGCGATATTGCGCCAACGGATCGGCATTCGGTTCATACTCTGTCGCCATAACGACATCTAAAAACAGCGAAAAGATCTCTGACTGAGAGCGTATCTTCAGTTTCGCATAGATGTGTTTGCGATGAACTTTAATCGTGCCCACGGAGATGTTGAGTTTTTTACCGATAAGATCGACAGAATTGCCGCGGAGCAATAACTGCAGGACATCAAACTCCCGGCGGGTGAGGATGGATCGGCCGAAATTCACACGGGCGTTTTCGATATGCCGATGCAGATCTTCCTGAATGCTCTTCGGTTGCGCATTTGAGGCGCCGGCCTCGGCCAAGGTATACCAGGTCGCGCGCATCAGTCCACGCATGAGCGGTGCGATACGCTGCGCGGCTTCAATCTCCTGCCCATTAAAATGTTCTTTTCCGATTGCGCGGCTTAACGACAAAACCACATAGCCGCTCTGTCCGTCGGTGCAGCAAAAACAAAGCTCATCGACGAGAGCGGCGGACTTGTAGTGTGCTCGGTAATATTCGCTGAAATCGAAATTTTCCTCGATCACGTCGCTCAGCGCCAAGACGCCCGCTTCGCGGCAGCGCTCAAGATTGAGGTAGAAAGGATCGATTGCGTAGTTTCCGAGGAAATAGTCGTCGATATTGTTGAGCCGGCGGCGATGTTCATAATCGCCATAGAGAAGTTGCGGTCCGGCGTCCTTTGGAAACCGTATGAGAAGGACGCTATCGATCCTGAGCTGCGTGACAAGCTCATCGCAAAGGGCGAGCGTCGCAGCGGTCGTTGAACTTGAGCTGACGATATTCGACAGGCGTTCATACCATTCTCGTGATGCGAGAAGGTCTTTTGAAAACCCTGTTTTTGGCGAGGCGCTCATATCAATTCACACGCCACCTTATAGATAGGGCGGCGTGCACGCCGAAATCACGATGGCAGTGTCATTGCTCACATTTCGAAAACGGTGCGGCACGCGGCTGTCAAACAGATAAGCGTCCCCTGCTTTTAGGTTTTTGACCTGTGCGCCGACAGTAACTTCAAGTTCTCCCGAAACAACAATCCCGCCTTCATGGGCATTATGCTCAAGCATCGTTGCGCCGGTGTCAGCGCCCGGCTCATAACGTTCATGCATGATCTGAAGATTATGCGCACGTGCGTCGCCAACCTGCCGCAAAACTATCGGCGACCGGCCAGTCCCATTGGTGCCCTGCAAATGCGAGGTGAGGTCAATGAGCTCCTTTTCATGGAAAAACACGCGGCCGTTGGGATTGTTCTCAGGTTCAAAAAATTCGCTAAGCGTAATCGGAACCCCTTCCAGAATTTTTCGGAGCGAAGAGACCGACGGGCTGCTTTTGTTGGTTTCGACAAGCGATATCTGCCCGTGCGGAACGCCGGCGCGATCAGCGAGCGCGCGCTGGCTCAACCCGGCAATAGTGCGCACCTCTTTCAGGCGCGAACCTACATCAAAATCCGCCATGCCTCTGTCTTTCCTCAAATTCGTTGGCGGCATTTTGTAACATAATTTAATGCGCTTGCTCAATATTTTGAGCGATGATATATCGACCATACGCTCATAATTTTAAGCACCTTGGGCGAAATCAGTCGGGAGGCGATGATGGGCCAAAACGCGGAATTACAGGCGCGCCATAAGGCGGCGGTCACGCAAGGCGTTGGAACCAAAGGGATTTATGCGGCGCGGGCCGAAAACGCTGAACTTTGGGACGTCGAAGGCAAGCGCTATATCGACTTCGCCGCCGGCATCGCCGTCAACAATACCGGCCATCGCCACCCAAAAGTGATGGCTGCTGTAGCGGAGCAGGCGAACAATTTCACCCACACCTGTTTTCACGTGGCGCCCTATGAAAGCTACGTCGCCCTTGCGGAACGGCTGAACAAAATTGCGCCGGTCGAAGGCCCGGCCAAAACCATGCTTGTAACGACCGGCGCCGAGGCCGTGGAGAACGCCATCAAGATCGCACGGATCGCAACTGGCCGGTCAGCGGTAATTTCCTTTGCCGGCGCCTTTCACGGCAGAACCATGATGGCGATGGGGCTCACGGGAAAGGTTGTTCCGTACAAAAAGGGTTTTGGTCCCTTCCCTGCTGACATCTACCACGCGCCCTTCCCATACGAATATGCGGGCGTTACCTCCGCCGATGCACTCGCTGGATTGCAGCATCTCTTGGCCGCCGATGTAGACCCTGAACGCGTCGCCGCCTTTGTCATCGAGCCTGTTCAGGGGGAAGGCGGTTTTGTTCCCGCTCCCCATGACTTTTTGCGGGAACTGCGCGCCATCGCCGACAAACACAATATTCTGCTGATCGTCGATGAAGTGCAGGCCGGGATGGCGCGCACCGGCAAAATGTTCGGCATCGAACATGCCGGCGTCAAAGCTGACATCGTCACCATGGCGAAGGGCCTCGCCGGTGGGTTTCCGCTTTCTGCTGTCGTCGGCCGCGCCGAGTTGATGGATGCAGCACATCCCGGCGGTCTTGGCGGCACCTATGCAGGCAATCCCATCGCCGTTGCTGCGGCGGGCGCTGTTCTAGATATTATCGACGAAGAAAACTTGTGCGAACGCGCTGCCCATATCGGCGAGACAATCAC
Source organism: Hyphococcus sp. (assembly GCA_028285645.1). GTDB lineage: Bacteria > Pseudomonadota > Alphaproteobacteria > Caulobacterales > Parvularculaceae > Hyphococcus. The sequence continues at coordinate 18,218 of JANQOV010000027.1, read as the reverse complement.
CACGCGCCTGAAAGACGTCGCGTCGCGGCAGGGCATGGAAGCCATCGGCGATATTCGCGGCCCCGGCGCCATGATCGCCTTTGAACTTGTGAAAGACCGCGATACAAAAGACCCCGATGCGGCGCTGGCGGCGGCTGTTGTGGCGGAAGCGGAAAAACGCGGTCTTATTCTTCTCGTTTGCGGCACGCGCTTCAACGTTGTGAGAATACTGCCGCCTCTAACAACGCCGGACGCCATATTGCAAGAAGGGATTGGCATTTTGGAAGAAGCGATTGAGGCGGCAGTGTCTTCGAGTTCGCAAAGCGTCGCTGCAGCGTCGTGACAGATGAAACGACCGAACAGGACCCGCCGCTCAAAGGACTACGCGTCCTCGAATTGGCGCGCGTGCTTGCCGGCCCTTGGGCGGGACAGATTTTTTCGGACCTTGGTGCCGATGTCATTAAGGTTGAAAGCCCAAAAGGCGACGATACGAGGCGATGGGGCCCGCCCTTCGTTGAAAACAAGGACGGCGTAAAAGAAGCGGCCTATTTCCATAGCTGCAATCGTGGTAAACGCTCTGTCGTCATCGATTTTTCGCAAGAAGAAGGCCAGGCGGCTGTAAAACGCCTGGCGAAAGACGCAGATGTCGTCATCGAAAATTTCAAACTCGGCGGACTAAAAAAATACGGCCTCGATTATGAAAGCCTCGCTGCTGTCAATCCGCGACTTGTCTATTGCTCGATAACCGGCTTTGGGCAGGACGGCCCCTATGCCCCCCGCCCCGGTTACGACTTTATCATTCAGGGCATGAGCGGGATTATGGACATTACCGGCGAACCTGACGGTCCGCCGATCAAGATGGGCATGGCGCTCGCCGATATTCTCACCGGACTTTATGCCGTCATCGGCGTTCAGGCAGCGCTGGCGCAGCGCAAAAATACAGGCCGCGGCCAACATGTAGATATGGCGTTGTTGGATACGATGGTCGGCGTCCTCGGCAATCAGGGCATGAATTATCTTGTGTCGGGAGAGAGCCCCACACGGATCGGCAACGCGCATCCGAACATTGCACCTTACGAAGCGTTTCCCACCAAATATGACTGGTTCATCTTGACGGCGGGCAATGATGGGCAATTTCGACGGTTCTGCGAGGTGGTCGGCCTAAATGACTTACCCGAGGATGAACGCTACGCAACAAATCCCGCCCGCGTTGCAAACCGGAAAACATTAAGCCCCCTAATTGCAGAGGCGACAAAAAAATGGGAGCGCGATGCACTCCTTCAAAAGCTCGAAGAGGTCAAGGTGCCGGCGGGGCCGATCAATACTGTCGAGCAGGCATTCAATGACATGCAAATAAAAGCGCGGGACATGGTTCATTATCTTACGCGCGAAAAGGACGGCGTGGTCGTTCCGACGGTGCGGACGCCAATCCGCTTTTCCGGAGCCGGCCTCGACATCGATCAACCGTCGCCGCTGCTTGGCGAAGATGAAATGAAATGGCTTTAGGGCGTTTAGATCGGCGAAACGCGAACTAACGCCAATTTTCGTCGTTACACACCGACAACAAACGAACAATTCGTCGTGCCTGAACCGCCGACATTATAAGTCGCAACGGTCTTTGCGCCTTCGACCTGATAATCTCCCGCGGCATCCGTCGTCTGCTTCATGGCGTCGAGCAACATGCGCACGCCGGTGGCGCCGACCGGGTGACCCAGTCCAATAAGGCCACCTGACGGGTTTACGGGTATAGTTCCATCAAATGCAATGCGCCCGTCTTCAACGGCTTTCCAGGCTTCGCCCGGCGCGGTTATTCCGAAATGCTCGATCGCCATATATTCAGTGATAGAAAAGCAATCATGGGTCTCGATCGCATCAAGCGCTTCCGGACCGCTAATGTCTGCTCTTGCGTACGCATCGGTGATGGCCTTGCGCACCCACGGAAATACATATTCCTGATCGGCGCTTTCTTTCAACTTCGTTTCCATGAGCATCGGCGCAGTGTTATGCCCCCAGCCCTTGATCCGGGCGATGCTTTCAAACGGGGTGTCTGTAGCCTCGGCATATTCGCGGGCGCGTTTTTCCGACGCTAGAAAAACAACCGCCGCTCCGTCGGTTACCTGACCGCAATCCTGGCGGCGCATCCAGCCTTCGATAACCGGATTAGCTTCGTCATCAGCGGAAAAACTTTTGTCCGTAAACGTCCAGTTTCTCGCCTGCGAGTTCGGGTTTCGGCGGCCATTGTCGAAATTGATTTTTGAGATACCCGCCAGATGTTCATAATTCAAACCATAGCGGCGATCATACTCCTCTGCGAGGTCCGAAAACATCGCCGGCCAGAGATATTTTGCGCCCAGCGCTTCCTTACCGCGCCACGCTGCTGCGCCAAGATGATCTGCAGCTATATCGCCGGGCACATTGCGCATCAGCTCAATGCCGACAACGCAGGCAAGATCGTAACGTCCGCTTTCGATATCGGCCATGGCCGCCAGGATCGCAAGCGAACCGGAAGCACACGCGCCCTCATGGCGCGCCGCCGGCATGCCCGAAAAGTCCGGATGAATATGACCAAAATAGCCGCCTAACATCCCCTGCCCGGCGAACAGTTCGGCGACAAAGTTCCCAACATGCCCGACATCGACATCCTTCGGTTCAAGCTTGCTCGCTTCAAGCCCGGCAAAGACGGTTTCCGAGAACAGGTCAAACAATGTGCGGTTGTCGCGCGTCCAGTTTTTTGAAAAATCGGTTTGCACGCCGCCAAGAATATAAACCGGTTCAGTCAAAATGCTGTTCCTTTACGGCCCGTCCGCAACATCATTGCTGCTCTTTTTAGGTCGCCTGATCAGTGCGGCTTCCCGTGACGAGCAAAACCAACTATAGTCGGTTCGTTTATACAAGCCATAGGCGTTGATTGCAAACTTCGGGCGCCTTCCTCAAACCAACACTGTGTGAGCGATAGACAGAGTATTTCATGGAAAGATGCTGGGATGAACAAGGCATCAAACAACATCCAGATGATTCGCACCTGCTCAATCTGGCGGGCGCTTGAGGTCGTAGGCGATGCGCCGACCTTGCTGATTGCGCAGAGTTATTGGTTGGGCGCACGGCGATTTGATGATTTTTGCCAACAGACAGGGCTTTTGAAAACTGTGGTCAGCGACCGTCTGAAACGCCTGATCGAGAATGATTGCTTCGTGAAAGTCGCTTACAGCGAACGCCCGAAACGATACGAGTACAAAGCGACAACGCAATTTCTGGATTTCTTCCCGACAGCGCTTGCCATGGCGTGGTGGGAGCGCCATTGGGGCGACAAGACTGGCAAGATCAATGTTCGATTGAGGCATGCAACTTGCGGCGAAGTAACAACGCCGCGGCCGGTATGTAAGTCATGCGGCGAAGATATTGATGCGCGCGATGTTCGCTGGAAGCCCGGCCCCGGCGTCGGACTGATGCCAGCGTCCTACAGCCGCCGACGCCGCCAAACTGTTCAATCGGCGCAAGAAACAGCATTGCTCGACGAGATTGTTTACATTATCGGCGATCGTTGGGCGACGTTGATATTGCGGTCTATCTTCACCGGCATGAACCAGTTTCAGGAAATCGTGGAAGACACGGCAATCTCAACCAATATCTTGACGGACCGCCTTCTGGAGCTTGAAGACAAAGGAATCATCGAAGGGTTTGAGGACCCTGACGACATGCGGTGTACGAACTATAAGCTGACCAACAAAGGCCGCAGCCTCTATCCCATATTGCTGACGCTTCTTGAATGGGGCGATAAATGGCGGCCAGCGCCTGAAGGACCGCCGCTCTTACTGACCCACAAACTTTGCGGAAAGCGCTTGAAGGTCATCATGGCCTGTTCGGTTTGTGACGAGAAGGTCGGCCCGAGAGAAACGACTTACGATTTGCTGCCTGCAAAACCCCTGCGGCGCGCAAAGTCCAATTTACGGGCGTAGGCGCCGCAAAGCTCAACCCCAGTTTGCGATTTGATTTGGCTTCATCCAGCAGGCGTGAAAGCCTGGCGGAATGCGATGTGGGAATTTTATGCGGGCAACAGGGCCGTCGCTGATTTTCTCGGCGTCAAACACCTGCAATTCCTGAGCGCGGGTTTTGTCGTTCCAGCAAAACGCAATGACATAACCATGGTCTTCGCTTTTGGGATTGTCCACTGGCGCAAACCAAGGCTCGCTATACCAACAATGATCGTGACCATCAGACCAGGCGCCGACGCATTCGCCGGTATCCGTGTTGAATTTGCGGACGCCGGTCCACCGCAACATCTTCGGGTCGTGGTCGACGAGATAAGCCCATTTCGTGTAACGGCCCGTCAGCGCGCTGTTGTAAGTCGGGAACTCGACGTTAAAGTCAGGATTGAGGCACTCTTCTGACGCTTCGCCGGTTTTCACATTCATGCGGTAGCGCCACAACCGCGCATCCATCATCAATCCGCCGATCATTTTTGCGGTGCGTTCTTCATCGATGCTGCCATCCTCTTTTTTAGCGGGCATGTAACGGCACGCCACCATGACAACGTCGTCGCCTTCCTCCCAGCAATTGACCACATGATAAAGAAAGCAGGAGGAAAACTCGAACCAGCGAATGCTGTCCGACGCTCCTTTACGTGGAATAACGCCAAAGCGAATGGGCAAAGACGCATCAAAAATGATCTTGTGACGCCCTGCCTTCAACGCTTCCTCATCATGATAGACAGGCACGTCATGCAGGATCGAATAGTTTTCCGTAACGCCCATATCATGCATCAACCGGTCTCCCGGCAATTCAATGGGCACATGGTGGGTAAGTTCGCCCTCGGCGCTGACGACGCCGTAGCTCATATGCGGCTTTTGCGTGAAATAATCGAAGAACAGAAGCTCGCCGGTTGCTTCGTCAACTTTGAAATGCGCCGACATGCCATTGCCGGGTCCGCTGACATATTCCGGCGCGGCCCGAACGGTTTCGAGCGTCATCGGATCGACAAGATAGGGAACGCCTGCAAGATACCAGCTTGTAACGGCGTAGCCGCCATGGCCGATCACGTCCGTATTTGAAACATCGTTCATGGGTCGGTCAGGGCTGTCTTTGACCGATACCATAACGCCCCAGTGAGATTCCTCGCCGCGCTGGTCGTTTTTTTGCCAGCCCTCGGTGCGAATCCATCTGTTGCGATATGTGAACTTGCCGGCGCGGAATTCGCCCGCGTGCAACATGCCGTCGCCGTCAAAATAGTGGTGCACACCCTTAGGCTCAAAGCGTGTGTTGGGGCCGTTGCGCAGATAAACGCCGTTCAGATCGTCTGGAATCTTTCCTTCAACCGGCAGGTTTGTCAGCGCCTCTTCTTCAGGGATGGGGGCAAAATTGCCGGTGAGCATCGGCCCATGATTGTGACCGAAGGGGGCTTCAAGGTCTTCCAATACGGCGCTCATGACATCCTCCTTTGGGACGGAATCTAGTAGGTATGACTACGCAAGTGATCTAATCGTAAATCGGCCATTTTTTCAACCGGCGCGTATACGCCAATACAGATTAAAACGTCAGAAACGCTTACCCACGGGCGGCAATTTTTCCAAATCGCTCGGCGGCGGCGTGGTATTCCCGCGCCAGACAATCGACAATTTCAGCGATCTCTTCTTTTGCTCGGCTGCGGCCAACGCCCTGACCAGCCGCCCAAATATCGCGCCAACGTTTGGCGGCGCCGCCAGAATAGTCGCGCACCGCCGCCTCGCCAGGGCTGTCCGGATCAAACCCGGCGGCGGCGAGGCTCGGTTTCAGCCAAGAGGCCGGCGTACCCGTCACCGCCGCCGACACAACAATATCGTCGGCGTCCGCAGCGACGACCATGTCTTTGTATTCCTCCTGCGCCATGCTTTCGAGGGCCGGCAGAAAGCGCGTGCCCATATAGACATAGTCAGCGCCCGCCGCGACCGCGCCTGCGACGCCAGCCCCGTCCGCAATGGCGCCGCCAACCGCAATATACCCATCGAAAAATTCGCGAACCGCCGAGATGAACGCGAATGGCGAAAGAAAGCCGGTATGTCCGCCGGCGCCAGTGCTGATACAGGCAAGACCGTCCACGCCTGCTTCAACCGCTTTGCGCGCCAGTTTCAGATTGACCACATCAGCAAACACAAGTCCGCCATAGGACTTCACCGTTTCCATCACCGGTTTTGGGGAGCCAAGCGCAGTGATCACAACAGCCGGTTTGTATTTCGCAACGAGCTTCAATTCTTCGCCAAGCCGCCCATAGGTGGAATGAGTGATAAGGTTCATGACCCAGGGCGCGTCGTCCGCGGAAACCTTGTCAGAGATTTCGCCCAACCACTGGTCTAGCTCGTCGATGGTCCGCGCATTCGTTGATGGAAACGCCCCGGCAACGCCCGCCTTGCAGGCGGCGATCACAAGCGCCGGCCCCGACACCAGAAACATCGGCGCGCAAAACACTGGCAACCGGAGCCTTGCCAACGCTTTGTTATCCATCTTGCAATCTTTCTCTTAAATCGCGTTTCAAAACCTTGCCGACCGGGTTTCGCGGCAATGCGTCAACAATTTCGAGGCGCTCGATTTGTTTGAATACAGCGACTTTTTTATCTTCAACGAGATACTGATTAATGGACGCAAGATCCGCAGACTGGCCCGGCTTGAACACGACGAAGGCGCAAATCCGCTCGCCCAGCTTCGGGTCCGGCGCGCCTACAAGCGCTGCATCAGCAATGGCGTCGTGACCCAACAGATAGTTTTCGAGTTCTTCAGACGAAATGTTCATGCCGCCGCGAATAATGACATCCTTCAAGCGGCCGGCGAAAGCATAAAACTCAAGATTTTCCCCTGCGATTTTGAAAAGATCGCCGGTGCGGAACCAGCCATCCTGATCAAAGGCGCGTTCGGTGATGTCAGGCGCGCTCCAATAACCGGAGAAAACAGTCGGCCCTTTGACGCGTAATTCGCCAACGCGGTCCCTCTCGGTGATTTCATCTTCCGTCTCCGGGTCTACAAGCCGTGTTGTGATGCGATCGTGGAGTTTCGCATGCCACGTAAAGCCGTCGGCGAAGCGCGGAAAATAGGTCGCGCGGTCTGCCGCGTTCGGCACGTCTTTGTAAGCGCTGGTGAAACAAGCGCCCTCATTGGACCCGAAAAAGTTCGTGATCCTAACGCCGTATTTTTCGAAAAACATTCCTACCATCCGTTCCGACAAAGGCGCTGAACCGGAACCGATATTGTTGAGCCGTTCAAAGTCGATGCCTTCCAGCAAGGCCTCGTTTTGCAACAGCAGATTCAACACCGCCGGCGGCGCGACCGTATAGTCCGCTTTTTCTTCGCGTATCTGCTGCAGAAAAACCTGAAGATCGAACGGATGATGCTGAATGAGAACGCCGCCGACGAGAAGCCAACTTACAAAAGATGTCGATATGCCGGCCATGTTCACCATGGGAAACGGATTGAGCAAGTGATCGCCCGGTTCGATATCGCCGGCGTCAATAATCCCCTCCGCCATGATGATCCATTCATTGTGACTGCGCGGTACGCCTTTCGGCGAGGATTCCGTGCCGGACGTCCAGCAGATTGTGAAAACGTCGTCTGCTGTAACATTGGCAGCGCCGACTGCCTCATTCGCCGCGGCAAAGTCGGCCTCATCAAGCGCCGCCAGCGCCGTATCAGCGTGCAAAGGCCCTTCAACCGGATCGCCAATAGCAATCACATGCTCCAGTCCAGGCTGCGATTGCTGAACATTCAACGCCATCTCGGCATGGGCGTGGCCGCCGATACGGGTTGCCGTGATCAGCCCCCGCGCATTGACTTGACCGACGATAAAAGACAATTCGTTTTCGCGGTATTGGACCGGCGCCGGGCTGATAATTATCCCGAGCCGCGCACAGGCGAGATAGATGGCGCCCAGTTCAACGACATTGGGCAACTGAACGACAATGGCGTCGTCTTTGCACAAGCCCTGCTTTACCAATAGGGCCGTCAATCGTCTGACCAGATCGTCAAGTTCGCGCCAGGTAAGGCTTAAAGGCGCGCGGCCGATAATATCTTCGCAGTTTTTGGGATCCATGCATGCTGTCGCGCCAGGCTTCGCGCGCACATGGTCCTCAAGGAAATCCTGAAGCCGTTTATCGCCCCACCAGCCTTTTTCCTTGTACGCCCTAATGCGATCTGCGGGAACAACGATCATATTTTCCTCCCGGTAGGTGATTTGCTTAAAAAACAAACGGTCACTAAGCCTGTGACCGCAATCCCGATCACGCGATACGCTCAATAATCATGGCGCTGCCGATGCCGGAGGCGCCGGTTGCAACAACGAGCCCATAGCGTCCCTTCGCAACATCAAGCGCGTCTACTAGCGACGACAAAAGAATGCCCCCCGTTGCGCCCAAGGGATGGCCCTTTGCAAGGTGTCCGCCGCCGACATTGACTTTATCCATGGGCGGGCGCCAATCGCGCATGAACTTGACCATCGCAACAGCGAAGGCTTCCATGAATTCAATCCGATCCATGTCGTCCAGTGCAAGGCCCGAGCGTTCAAGCACGCGCTCCATAGCAGAGATCCCTGTAGTCAGTGACGCTTGTGGATCGCCGCCCGCTTCCGCCCAGGCGACAATGCGGGCGCGCGGCGAAGCGTCAACAGCGCCCTCGGCGCCTACAAGAGATAAGGATGCGCCATCACAGATGGGCGGCGCGTGGGCGATGGTGTGCCGGTGATCAATCTCCCGCCCCAGAACCTCTCTGTACTGATCGGCAAGCGGCGCGAACGCAGGTTCTAACGCCGCGAGCGTTTCTCGTGTCGTTTTGCGCAAGCACTCTTCGCGGTCGAGGCCATTGACGGAAATGCGCGAGCCCACAAGGTCCGTGCCCTCTGCAGCGGCGGCGCGGGTTTGCGACATTAGCGCTGCTTCATCCATTTCGTCTCGAGTAATATCCAAATCTTCCGCCAGGCGATCGGCGGCAAGCGCCACCGGCAAGAATCGTGTGCGTTGGGGGAATGTCGTATCCGTATAGTAATGCGCCGCATCACCCAGAAACGGCACGCGGGACATCATCTCAACGCCGCCGGCAAGCACCGTTTGACAGGTCTTCGCGGTAACCATGGACGCAGCTTGCCCGATCGCCGTCAGGCTCGAAGCGCAATAATTGTTGATCGCGAACGCAGCGCACGCGTCGGGGAGTTCCGATTTCAGCTTCGACACCAGCGCAAGGTTGCCGCCCTGGGCGCCGAGTTGGCCGACAACGCCCAATAAAAGCGCGTCCGCCGAAAGGTTGCTGTCGACGCGACTACGCACTGCTTTAACAAGTGCGGCAACCAGTTCCTCGGGCTTCATCGATGCAAGCCCGCCTTCCGGCTTTGCCTTCCCGCGCGGCGTGCGCACGGCGTCATAGAGAAATGCAGTCAATCTCTTTGCCTTTTGAGCCTACTACTATTGGAACACCATCCGATCACCGCGCCCGACATACTGGTATCATGTAGGTATGTTTATGCAAGTTTTCACATAAAGCCGCGGAAATCAGCCCGCGGCAGTGGATTTTCGGGCGTGATGCATGAAGCCTCGCCGGTCCAGAAAATCTGTTTTTCGATACTGCAGGGAGCAATTTGGTAGCGGGGGCGAGACTTGAACTCGCGACCTCAGGGTTATGAATCCTGCGCTCTCACCAACTGAGCTACCCCGCCGGGGGTTCGCCGGACGGGAAAAGGCCGCGCGGCGAGCCGAGGTCTATAGCCGCCGCCGCGGCGGCCCGCAAGCCGCTGTCACCCGACCAGCTCCGCGACATGATCGGCAATGGCGAGGCACGTGGTCAGCCCGGGTGATTCGATCCCGTAAAGGCCCACATAGGTTTCAATCCCGTGGACGGCTTTGCCCTGGATAAGAAAGTCCCCCTCCTCGCCGGGGCCTTTGAGTTTTGGCCGGATGCCCGCATAGCCGGGGACCAGCCTTTCGGGATCAAGATCGGGCCAGAACTTTCTCGCCGCCGCCGCAAACGCATCGCGCCGGGTTTCGTCGACGAAATAATCTGTGTTCGAGTCGATGAAGGTAATGTCGGGTCCGAGCTTTGCCTGTCCGCCAAGGTCACAGGTGTAGTGAACACCCTGGCTGTCCGGCGACGGCAAGGGATAGATCAGCCGTTGAAATGGCGCGGCGCCGGAATAGGTAAAATATTGACCGCGGGCGTAACGCAGGGTCGGAATTGATTCGGGCGGCAAGCCGACGATGGATCGCGCGACGCGGTCTGACCAGAGGCCTGCGCAATTGACCACCAGCTTCGCGCGCAAGGTGATCGGATCATCGCCGCCGATCTCAATGTCGATCCCATCATCGCACACCGCGCCGCCGACGACAGGGCTCGACAGGGCAAGGACGCCGCCGGCGTTTTCAAGGTCGCCCAGCAAGGCGAGCATCAGCCCGTGACTATCGACAATGCCGGAAGACGGCGAGCGAATGGCGGCGCTGCATTCAACATTAGGCTCTAACGCGCGCGCCTCTTCGCGGGTGATGATGGAAAGATCGTCAACGCCGTTTCGTTCGGCGCGGGCCTTCAGGTCCCCGAGCCGCGCCACGTCTTCATCGCCAATGGCGACCAGCAGCTTGCCGCAGCGCTTGTGATTGACCCCGCGGTCGGCGCAATAGGCGTAAAGGGCGTCGCGCCCCTTGACTGCCAGCCGCGCCCGCGTGCCGCGAGGACGATACTGAATGCCCGCATGAATGACTTCCGAATTGCGCGCCGAGGTTTCCGTGCCGAAGGCGTCATGTTGTTCGACGACGATGACTTCGCGCCCGGCAAGCGCCAGGGCCCGGCCGACCGCCAGCCCCACCACGCCAGCGCCAATCACAAGGACATCTGCGGTTTCAGTCATACTGCGCCTTCATCGCGCGCTGTCACTCTAGTCCGTGGTTGCAACCCACTCCGGATCGTCCTGCACCTCGCGCTCCCACATCAGGAAGTCGTAATAGCCGCAGCGGGTCTGCGTCGGGAACTCGCGGCAGATCTTCGGCCGCCCTTCATAGATGGTGCAATTGCGGGTGTCAGGGTCGAGAAACATGCAAGCCGTCACGAAATGTTCATCGTCACGATGGCGAAGCACCCGCGGATTTTCCTTGTCGCCCTTCTTGGTGAACTTTCGTTTGGCTTCGTTCTCCGAAACGCCGTGAAACTTGGCGAGCCGCGCAATATCCGCTTTGGTAGTAGGGATATGGGTATAGGTGCAGCAATAGGCCGGACAGTTCAGGCAATCATATTTCGGCTTCTTCGCCATGGCGTTTCCCGCTTACGAATTACGAACGCCGGTACTGAACGAAGTCGCTTAATGTTGCAAGCGTATCATAAAGCCGGCGTGCGCGAGCATTGCCGGATTCTGTATGCCAGTAAACGCGGGTTAAGCCACGCCGGTCCGCTTCGGCGTAAACCGCTTCGATGAGCGCGCGCCCGGCGCCGGTTCCGCGGGCGGTCTTGTCCACAAACAAGTCTTCAAGATAACAATAGCCATCGAGCGACCAGGTGGAGGCGTGCGGCATCGCGTGAACGAAACCGATCATCTTGCCGTCCGCCTCGGCAACGAATGCAAAATGCGGCTCGCCTTGCAGCAAACGGGCAAACAGCTTTTCGTCGTCGCCGGGCTTTAAGTTGGTTTCGTAGAACTTCAGATACTCAGCCCAAAGCCGCTGCCAGATGGCTTGGTCATCTTGCCGCAAAGGCCGGACGGAAACGTTCATACCGCCGTTTCCGTTCCGGCAATCCAGCCACCGCCAAGAACGCGGTCATGTGCGTCGTCGGGTGAATAGAAGACGCAGGCCTGTCCCGGGGCGACGCCCTCTTCCGGCTCGTCAAGATCAACCGCAAAGCCGTCGTCGAAGGCAAGCCGCGCAGCAACCGGCGGCCGCGTCGAACGCACTTTGACCGCAAGCCGCTCGCCAGCGCGCGCAGCGACTACTCCCTCGCCGTCGCCGAGCCAGGTAACGTCTTTCAGCCGGATGCGGCGCACCAGCAACGCTTCGCGCGGGCCCACAACCACTTCGCGTTTTTCTGCATCAAGGCGCACGACATATAGCGGATCGCCTGTCGCAACCCCGAGGCCGCGGCGTTGACCGACCGTATAATGAATAATACCCGGATGGCGGCCCATGACGGTTCCATCAATGTGGACGATGTCGCCCGCTTGCGCCGCGCCCGGCCGGATGCGCTCTACAACCGACGCATATTTCCCTTCCGGCACGAAACAGATATCCTGGCTGTCGGGTTTGTCTGCGACCGCAAGGCCCAATTCGCCGGCAATGCGGCGGACCTCGTCTTTCGGAAATTCACCGAGCGGAAAGCGCAAATAGTCGAGCTGTTCGCGCGTCGTCGAGAACAGGAAATAGCTTTGGTCTTTAGACGCATCAAACGCCCGGCGCAGCTCCGGACCATTGGGCCCGATAATGCGGCGAATATAATGACCGGTCGCCAACGCCGCGCCGCCAAGATCGCGCGCGGTTTCAAGCAGGTCTTTGAACTTTACTTGCTCATTACAACGCACGCAGGGGATCGGCGTTGCGCCAGCAAGATAAGTGTCGGCGAAATCTTCCATCACCGCATCCGCAAAGCGGCTTTCATAATCGAGCACATAATGCGGAAAGCCCATGGCCTCTGCGACCCGGCGCGCGTCCTGAATATCTTGTCCTGCGCAGCAGGCACCTTTTTTCTGGATCGCGACGCCATGATCGTAAAGCTGCAGGGTAACGCCAACCACGTCATAGCCCGAGCGATGGCAAAGCGCCGCCGTCACGGAACTATCAACGCCGCCGGACATGGCGACGACGACGCGCGCGCCGGCGGGCACGCCAAGGTCGATCCTTGGCGCGTCGATCGTTGATATGTCTGCCACGACGCTCATAAGGAGGCGGAACATAGTGACGACAAGGCCCGATGAAAACCCTGCGCGGGCCGAGGGGCGGCATTCGCCGGGCCGAAATGTCGGACCACATGATTTCGGACCAGTTCGGCCGCCTCGCCCGGATTTAAGCCAAAATCACCAGACCAAATTCGCAACCGATCCCGCGCTTGTTTAAACGTTAGCGTTTTCATCCAACCGTCTGCGAGGAACAGCCCCAGCTTTTGAGCGCGCAGAACCGCGGTACGCGAATTGTCGTTTGGGCCATGCTCACATTCCGCGGCGTCATCCTGACGAGTTGATGGATGGGAACCATCAACAGGATCCAGGAGCCACACTTGCAAAGCTTGCCAACACTGGATGCCAGCTTTCGCTGGGATGACGGGCAAATATGCTGAAGGAAAGTCCGGGAATCTCTTCCTTGCCTGTTCTTTTATTTCAATCATGCGCCCATCATACACCCGCTTCAGGGGTGGTGGATAACTATCCTATAGCCAGCGTTAGGGTGTATAATCGAGCCCGGCGTCATCTGTGCGTCGTCAAAGCTTACTATTCCGGCGTGTCGGCAAACGCGAGATAGCGCGCCCGCTCCCTTTCAGCAAAAGCATCAAGGTCTGCGACAATCTCCTGAAACCGCGGATCGTCATAAAGCGGCCGGTAGATCGGCTCCACCCTGATCCACCAGGAGACGAATTTTCCGGTATCCGTCAGCCTGCGGAGTTCAGCGAGCGCCGCATCATACTTGCCTTCAAGGACAAGCAATTCTGCTTCCATATCCCGTTCGAAATATTGCAGGACATAGCCCTGCTCTTTCATTCTATCGATCCGCCGCCGGCAAGCTTCAAGCAGAGGCGCTGCGCGGTCTGTATTTCCAGCGCGCTGCCAAAGGCCTGCAACATAAATTCCCGGATAGCATTGTTGCGCCGGCATGGCCCAATTGATCGGCGACGCCCAATCTGCCGTGTCGCCGGTTTGTCGAGCGATAAAGTCTTCCGCAAATTCCAGCGCCTGCTCGTCATCGCCTGTCGCCCATAACGTCCACACAGCCCGCCAAAAGACGAAAGGATTTTCAGGCTGGCTTTGAGAGTTTTGCAAGACCATGGACCGTGCTTCCCCGGGCCGGCCCTCAACCACATGGATGAAAGAAGCTGGACCGACCGGCGCATCCTTCAGAAGCGCATGATCATAAAGTTGCAACATGGCAGCCGAAAAAGCCGCCTCTTCATCCAGATTGCTGCCGCCCATAGCGGCAACGGCGCGCTCATATTCGCGCAGGCTCTCCGCCAATTTACCATTCGCAGCATAAGCGCGGGCAAGCGCCGTCTTAGAATGCGGCCATTCCGGAAACAAATTGTTGATGCGGCGCGCAACAGACAACGCTTCTTCAAACTGGCCGCGTAAGATGAGAGAGTTTGAATAGTTTTCGAGAATAATGGAGGACATGGGATCAAGCACGACAGCCTGATCGATGACGCTAAAGGCGTCGACAAACTCACCCTGGCTCATCAACGCCAAATATAAGAGATGACGGGCGTTAGCGACGCTTGGGTTATATTCAATTGCTTCGCGGTACGCGGCAATTGCGCCAACAGGGTTGCTCAAATGACCTAACAGGAGCCCCTTGGCGGCATGCGCTTCAGCCAGCGTCGGATCAAGCACAAGCGCTTGTTTCACCGCCGGCGCTGCGATTGCTTCAACCTCTTGCAAGGTTAAGTCGCCGTAGGTGCTCGGTCCTTCCCGCAATAACAGCACAGCGACAGCAAGGTCTGCATGGGCAGGCGCATATTGCGGATCGATTGCAATCGCCCGTTCAAGCAGCGATCGTGACGCTTCGATGGAGCTTCGCGTACGCCGGGCGAGCTGATGGCGCGCCTGCAGGTAAAGGTCATAGGCTTCGCTGTTCGCCTGCGCGACCGAAACGAACTCCTGCTGCGAACCGGCGGAAGGCAAGGAGCGCACGATCGCATTGGCGATTTCATCCTGCACTGAAAACACATCGGCAATTTCACGGTCATATGTTTGCGACCACAGATGAAAGCCACTTTGCGCATCAATGAGCTGCGCTGTGATGCGCACCTTGTCGCCAGATTTGCGCACCGACCCTTCAAGGACAGCATCAACATTCAGCGCATCGCCGATCGCCGCGATAGTGTCGTCTTTGTCTTTGAACGCAAATGACGAGGTGCGCGCGGCGACGCGCAAATCCGTCTCGCGCGCGAGGACATTCAATAGTTCCTCGGCGATGCCATCGGAGAAATATTCCTGGTCGCGGCCCGGCGACATATCAGTGAACGCGAGAACAGCGATAGAATTATAGTCTCCGGTCTGTTTTACAGCCGATTGTTCGCTTGTTTCAAACTCTGTTTGTTCAGCGTCATCAGCATCGTCGGAGTTTCGTTCGTCGCTAACACCGAACCAGACGATTGCGACAATCGCCAAGGCGACAATGGCGACAATCAACACGCTTGGATGAATGCCGGCATGACGCGGCTTGGCTGTTATCGTCGGCGGAGGCGTCGACGCCTCACCTGATATTCTCGCTTTTAAATGGGTGTTGAATTCCTGAAAGACGGGCTCGGCCGGTTTGCCGCGCCAGCTTGATAGATCAGCGCAATGAAACTGACGAAACCCGATGGGCGGCATTTCACCATCAAGGGTCACCGTCATCAGCTTGCCGGCTTCGGCGCCGGCATTGGCCTCATCTTTCACCCACCTCGATTTGTTGGCGTCAGCCGACCAGCAAACGACCACCGCTTTCGCCGCATCAAGCTCCGCTTCAATGTCCTTGGAAAACTCAGCGCCGCTTTGGATGCGCCGATCCCACCAGACGGAATAGCTCTCGCCCTCGAGCGCCGCCGCCAGCTGCTCGATCTTGTCGCGGTCGGCCCGCGCATAGGAAATGAAAATATCGGCCAACGCTCTCCCCGCTCTATGAGCCCGGAATCCCTAGCATAATTTGATAAGCGTGTCTCAATATCAAGACCTCTTCGGCGTGGGGGCTGGGCGATCCAGCGCATCGGATGGAAGTCGGCCGCTGGCGATAGTATCAGCGCTGTTGGTCATGCTTTGCGCCAGTCGAAAAGCGGCCTAGAAAACGGCGGCGCTCGCAGTAGCGTTACTGTTGTCAGACGGATGCGAAAATGAGCAAGAACATCATCCAGGTCAGTGACGATTTCTGGAATATTCGCGGCTCCTTTCGGGTTGGCGGCGTTATCAATATCGGCACGCACTGTTCGCTCATCCGGCGCAGCAATGGCAAATTCGTGTTGCTCGATTCTTATCCCTTACGAGGCGCCGTAAAGCGCCAAGTTTTCGAAGCCACCAACAATGGCAATGACGTTGAAGCGGTATTAAACGTGCACCCCTTCCACACGGTGCATGTGGCGACGACCCACAAGCAGTTCCCGAACGCGAAGCTTTATGGAACGCAGCGCCACAGGGAGCGCGCGCCCTCGCTTCCCTGGGAGGATCTGCTGGTTGAAGACGAAGCCCTACACAAAATATTCAAAAACGACTTTGAGTTCTCAATTCCGCGCGGCGTTGATTTTATCTCAGCCAATGAGAGCGTGCATTTTTCGTCTGTGATGGTTTATCACCCAGCCTCCAAAACCATCCACGTTGACGACACCATCATGTATTTGAAATTGCCACTCCACATGCGGGCGCTGGCGCCGATCCCACGCATCGCCTTTCACCCGACCCTTGCCATGGCGCTCGAAAAACGAAGCGGCGCCGCGGCGGATTTCAGAACATGGGCTGAGGAGATCATCGACGATTGGGGCGATGCAGAAAATCTTTGCACCGCTCATACGGCTACGCTGCTGGGGCGGGACAATCACGGGCGCTCGATAAAGGACCGGTTGTCCGCTGCGCTTAAGAAGGTAAGCGGTAAGCTCCGGTCTCACCAACGGCGGTATGGTTGAGTAGAAATCCTAGATAAAATTCAGCAGCGAGAGCTGGCTCGCCTCACCAAGCGCCCGGGCAGACGCCTGTATCGCTAGCTGGTCCTGATTGAGCCGCGCCAGCGCTTCGGCAATATCGACATTTTCAATGTCAGCGGCGACGATTTCGGAAAAATCACGGCGCTGAATATTACGCTCCACCGCTTCTGCAGCCTGGAACTGTGCAACACCATTGAGGCCAAGCTCCTGGTTAAGGTCCGCCGCAAGCTGGCCGAAGCGATCCGCCATGTTGACGAGATAGTCACGCTGGGCTGCGGTGAGCTGGCCCTGGAAAGGCCCAAGGCGCGATTCAACGGTTGCAAGGTCCTGTAGTTCGATCAGTAAGTCGCGGGCGACATCGCTGGCGCGCGGTCCGCCATCAACGGTAACGCCCTCTTCTACTGCGAGCGTTGCACGGTCGCCTTCCGTGAACAGACCATCGATGGACGCCGCCGCGCCAAGATCAGCCAGCGTGTCAGCGGCGACCGGCGGAACTGTGCCGTCAACGCCGCCAAAGAGATAAACGCCGCCGGTCTGGATATTAAGCGCGCCCAAAATGCGTTGGGCGGCGACTTCGAGTTCCGGCATGAGGAGTTCAGGACTGCCGGTCGCCAGGACCTGCACAAAATCCTGGCGCACGTCAGCAACGCTGTCCGCGATAGTGGTCATCGCCGTTTCTTGTGTTTGCAGGCGCGTCAGCGCGACCTGACCAGCATTTTCATAAGCGCTGGCGCGGGCGACAACGCCTTCAGCGGAAATCAGCCGCAGCGCATCGGCGCCATAGCCGCTGTAAGTCTGAAACTTATCGCCGCTTGCGAGTTGAAGCTGATGGGTTTGCGCCGAGCTTTGCGCGCGCTGAAACCCTTGCAGAAGAAGCTGCTGCATGGCGATGTCGGAAATTCGGTTCATGGTGCTCGCCCTAGATAATATTGATCAGCGACTGATAAAGCTCGTCGACCGCTGCGATCACCCGCGCATTGGCGTTATAGGCGCGCTGATACAAAATGAGATTGGAAAGCTCTTCGTCGAGGTTAACCCCAGCGTCGCCGGCGGCGCGCGCGTCAACTTCCGATGCAAATGTTTCAGCAGCAATCCGCGCGTCTTCCGCAATGCGCGCCGCGGCGCCGATTTGCGTCACGGCTTCGGCAACGCTTTGGGCTGCCGGCGTTGATGCGATGTTGGCGATCGCGGCTGCGCCCGATCCGTCATTGGCGCCGCCTGCCGCGCCGCCGCTCGGCCGCGCCAGCGCCAGCAATGTCGGGTCATTCAACAATATCCGGTTGACGGAGAAACGCCCGCCGCTTTCAACGACTAGCGGCGTCGTGGTCGGCGATGTTGCGCCGGTCTCGGTGTTAAGGGCGTAGGCGGCGTTGAGTTCGCCGGCGACCGCGCGCGCGGTGCCATCAACAATGGCGTTGAGCGCCGGCAATTCCGTATTACGCAAG